>NZ_JBYIRN010000006.1:0-219620 GCF_057708145.1 Micromonospora sp. bgisy143 | reverse complement strand
ACGCCGACCTTCGGACCGACCAGGCGGTTGACTGGCTGCCCCCGCCGGGCCGTTGTCTACTGGCCGTGCACCTCACCCTGCCCGTACACCGGTAATCGCGGCCGGTTCGCGCCGCCCCGCCGACCCCCGCCCGCTGGACCTGGCCGCCGCGACGATGACGCTGAAAACATGTCGCTCGGCCAGCGGACGAAGGGACGAAGCGAACAACAGCCGCTTCCCGTGGTAGGACTCAAAGACGGTACGTGCTGCACCCCGCCCCCTGTCAACCCACCCCGGCCTGTCGTGTGTTGCGCCACGGCGTGTCGGATCGGTGTGTCTCACTGCGAACACAGATGGTGGCGCAGCAGCGCCTGCGCCGCCGACCGGTGCTCCTCGGCGAGCAGCCCACCGGCGGCCAGCACGTAGTCGACGTCCACCACCGCGCGGGCGGCGCGCGGCAACGCCCACCCGCCCGCGTGGTCGGCCAGCACCGCCGCCAGCACCCGCCCGGACGCGTCGGCGGGCGCGTGCCGCAGCACCCCGCCGGAGCCCACCAGCAGCCGCACGTCCCGCAGGTCCCGCCCGGCCCGTTCGCCGGTGGCGACACCACGGGCGTGTCGGCGCAGCGCCACCGTCGCCGCCAGGGTGGCGATCCGCGCGTCCACGGCCCGCTCGACGTCGTCGCCGGCCAGGAACGCCGGGTCGACCGCCCGCCGGTCGGCGGCGTCGGCGAGCTCGTCGGCGTCGGCGGCGGTGAGCAGCCGCTCCTCGACGGCGGCGCGGACCACACCCGGGGCGCTCCACCGCATGCCGAGGTCGCCCTCGACGGTACGGGCCCGCCACAGACTGCCGGCGACCTCCCGGCCGGGCCCGGTGGCCCGCTCGTCGGGGGTGAGTACCGAGTACACGTCGGTGGTGGCCCCACCCACGTCCACGACGGCCAGGTCCCCGCCGACGGTGTCGGCCAGCACCTCCACCCCGGTCAGCACCGCGTCCGGCGTGGCCGCCCGGACCAGCCTTGCGAAACGGGTCCCCCGGGACAGTCGTTTACCACCGATGACGTGCCGCAGGAACACCGCCCGGATGGCCGAGCGCGCCGACGCCGGCGCGAGGACCCCGATGCGCGGCAGCACGTTGTCCGCGCCGCTCACCGGCACCCCGGCCTCGGCCAACAGCGCGGTCAGCTCGGCGCGCACGTCGGCGTTGCCGGCCAGCACCACGGGTGTGCGCCAGCGGGCGCGGGCCAGCCGGGTCGCGTTGTGCCGGATGGTGTCGGCGTCGCCGCCGTCGGTGCCACCCACCAGCAGCACCACGTCCGGGCGGGCCGCTCGCAGCGCGGCCAGGGCCGCCGCGTCGAGCCGCCCGGCGGCGGTGTGCACCACATGAGCGCCGGCGGACAACCCGACCCGCCGGCCCGCCTGGGCGGTGACGAGGGCCTCGTAGCCGATCACGGCGAGCCGCAGCCCACCGCCGGCGGACGAGCAGACGTACCACGGCACGTCGCGCAGCCCGAGCCCGGCGGTGGCCGCCGTGACCGCGGCGTCCAGGCCGCGCAGCACGTCGCTGCCCACCGTGGTGGGCGCGGCCGCCGCGCCGACCAGGACACCGGCGGTCAGGTCCACCACGGCCGCCTTGGTGTACGTGGAGCCGACGTCCGCGCAGACCGCGAGGGTCACGAGGACGCTGGTACGACCACGGTGCCGGTCGCGGTCACCGCGACGATCGGCGGGTCGAGGACCTCGGCGGCGGACTCGGAACGGTCCGGGCGGCCCCGGCACACCACCGCGCAGCTCAACTCCAGGGTGCGGCTGCGGCTGCCCACCCGGGACACCGTCGCCGTCACCTCGACCACGTCACCGGCGCGGATGGGCGCGGTGAACCGCACGTCGGCGTACCCGGCGAACAGACCCTCGTCGCCGTCGGTACGGATGCACACCTCGGTGGCGACGTCACCGAACAGTCCCAGGGCGTACGCCCCGTCGACGAGGTTGCCGGCGTAGTGGGCGTGCGCGTACGGCACGTACCGCCGGTGCGTCACCGTCAACCCGAGCCGAGCGTCGGTCATGCGTTCGCCTTCCGTTGCGTGATCAGGGCGTGCACCAGGTAGCTGGCCACCTCGCCCGGGGTGGTGCCCCGACCGAAGATCCGGTCGACGCCCAACTCGTCGGTCATCGTCTCGTCGAAGCGGGGACCGCCGACGATCAACAGCGGCCGCCTGCCCGCCGGCATCGCCTCCCGGAACGCGGCCGACATCTCCCGGGTGTTGTGCAGGTGCGCGTCGCGTTGGGTGACGACCTGCGACACGAGCACCGCGTCGGCCTTCTCCGCCCGGGCCGCCTCGACCAGCTCCGGGACGCTGACCTGCGCGCCCAGGTTGGTGACCTTCAGCTCCCGGTAGTACTCCAGGCCCTTCTCCCCCGCGATGCCCTTGACGTTGAGGATCGCGTCGATGCCCACGGTGTGCGCGTCGGTGCCGATGCACGCGCCGACCACCGACAGCTTGCGCCGCAACCGCTGCTTGACCACCGTGTTGACGTCCTTGGCCGACAGCAGCGGGAAGTCCCGCTCCACCACCTGCACCGCGTTCAGGTCGACCAGGTGGTTGACCCGCCCGTACACGACGAAGAACGTGAACCCGTCGCCCATCGGTTTGGCGTGCACCAGCATCGCCGGGTCGATGCCCATCTTGTTGGCCAACTGCACCGCCGCGCCCTCGGCCCGCTTGTCGTGCGGCACCGGCAGGGTGAACGACACCTGCACCATGCCGTCGCCGGTGGTGTCCCCGTACGGGCGCACGATCTGCTTGCTCACGCCCCCGCTGTGCTGGCCGGTTGGCTGCTTGCTCACGCCGCCTCCAGGATGTGCGTGGCCGGGTTGTAGTAGTCGGCCTCGTGCGCGGCGACCCCGTCGAGGCCCTTGCCCCGGTCCGCGGGCCGCTTCATGATCCCGAACGTGCCCTCGGCGATCGCGGTGAGCAGCGTCTGCTCGCCGATGCGCTCCAGCAGGTCCAGGGCCTCACCGAGCACCTGGTTGGCGCGGCGACGGATGAACCCGCCGGCCGCCGGGACGAAGTCCTCGTGCAGCCCGCCGGCGGCGCCGAGGACGTACCGCACGTTCTGCAGGGCGATGTCCCGGTCGGACAGCCACGGCGTCACCACCGCCTCGGTCATCATCCCCACCAGCAGGATGCCCTGCCCGGTCAGCGTCCCGGCCAGGTTGAAGAACCCGTCGAGCAGGTTGCCCCGGAACACGTCGCCGGTCATGTGTTTGGTCGGCGGCATCCACTTCAGCGGCGCGTCCGGAAACAACTCCCGGGCCAGCAGGGCGTGCGCCAACTCCAGCCGGAACGACTCCGGCACCTCCGGGTTGATCTCGAACGCGTGCCCGAGGCCCAACTGCCAGTCCGCCAATCCGGCCTCGTGGGCGAAGAACTCGTTGAGCAACTGCGACACCGTCACCGTGTGCGCCTCGTCGACGGCGTCGGCGGTGGTCAGGTAGTTGTCCTCACCGGTGTTGATGATGATGCCCGCCCGGGCGTGGACCTGCCGGGAGAACCGCTGGTCGACGAACGTGCGCACCGGGTTGATGTCGCGGAACAGGATCCCGTACATCGAGTCGTTGAGCATCATGTCGAGGCGTTCCAGGCCGGCCAGGGTCGCCATCTCCGGCATGCACAGGCCCGACGCGTAGTTCGTCAACCGCACGTAGCGGCCCAACTCCCGCGACGACTCGTCCAACGCCCTCCGCATCAGCCGGAAGTTCTCCTGCGTGGCGTACGTGCCGGCGAACCCCTCGCGGGTGGCGCCCTCGGGCACGTAGTCCAGCAGCGACTGGCCGGTCGACCGGATCACCGCGATCACGTCCGCGCCGGCCCGGGCCGCCGCCTGCGCCTGCGGGATGTCCTCGTAGATGTCCCCGGTCGCCACGATCAGGTAGATCCACGGCCGCTGCGCCGGGTCGCCGTGCCGTTTGATCAGCCGGTCCCGTTCGGCGCGCCGCCGGTCGATCCGCCGGATGCCCGCGCCGACCGCCTTGCGGGCCGCCGACCGGGCCGCCGTGGCCGCCCGCCCCGACGGCACCGCGAAGCGCACCGACCCGGCGGCGGCCTTCTGCGCCAGCAACGTCACGTCGGTGCCGCCCTCGCGCGCCAGGGCGTCGAACACCGGCGCCGCCACCCCGTGACCCAGCCCGACGTCCGCGACGACCGCGTCGACGAGACGGTTCACCCACGGGATGCCGTCCGGGTCGGCGCCCGTCACCCCGGCCAGGCGCAGCACGGCCCGCTCCACCGACACCGTGGTGTGGCTGCGCGCCAGGTCGACCACCGGCTGCCCGGCCCGCCGCGCCAACTCCCGCGCCCGCGCCACCAACACCGGATCAAGGTCAAGTTTCCCGGTCACGACGACCCTTCCTCGTAGATGACCTCACCGCGCAGCACCAGCCGCCGGCACACCGGCAGCGGCGTCGGATCGTCCGGACCCCGCAGGTCCGGATCCTCGGCCAGCAGCACCGGCAGACCGCGGTCCACGCCCGCCGGCGTCGACCACACCGCGAACGTCGCCGGCGCGCCCAACGCCAACACACCCTCGGTGTCCAGGTGCACCGCCCGCCACCCGCCGCGGGTGTGCGCCGCGAACGCGGCCCGCACACTCATCCGCTGCGTCGGGTTGTGGTGCGCCGCCGCCGCCCGCACCGACCCCCACGGGTCCAGCGGCGTCACCGGCGAATCCGACCCGAACGCCAACGCCACGCCCACCGAGTGCATCGCGCCCATCGGGTTGGACTCCAACGACCGGGCCAGGCCCAGGCGCGCCTCGTACATCCGACCCGCGCCGCCCCACAGCCGGTCGAACGCCGGCTGCATGCTCGCCACGATCCCGTACTCCACGAACCGGGCGATCATCCGCCGGCTCATGATCTCGGCGTGCTCGACGCGGTGTCGGGCCGCCCGCAGCCGCTCCACGCCCAGCGTCGTCGCCGCCGCCGCGAACCCGTCCAGGACGGTGCCGATCGCCGCGTCACCGATCGCGTGGAAGCCGCCCTGCAGGCCGTGCGCCGCGCAGTCCACCAGGTGATCGCGCACCTGCTCGACCGTCAGGTACCCGTGGCCGCAGCCGTCGCCGTCGCCGTACGGCTGCGACACGTGCGCCGTGCGCGACCCCAACGCCCCGTCGGCGAACAGGTCCCCGCCGGCGCCCACCGCACCCAACTCCCGGGCCCGCGCCGCGCCACCCAGCTCACCCCAGTACCCGTACACCTCCGGCACCCCCGCGCCCGAGATGCCCAGCAGGCCGGTGAAGTCCTCCTCGTCGGAGATCTCCGGGCCGCCGCACTCGTGCACCGCCGCGATGCCCAACGACGCCGCGTGCGCGAGCGCCACCCGCTGCGCGGCGACCCGCTGCGAACGCGTCACCGATCCCTGCGCCGCGGCCCGCACCACGTGGTGCGCGTCGCGCCGCAACCAGCCCGACGGGTCGTAGCCGGCCGCGTCCACGACCTGCGGACACGCCGCCAGCAGCGCCGACGACACCAACGCCGAATGGATCGACGCCTGCGACAGGTACACCCGCCGGCCGCCGGCGGCCCGGTCCAACGCCGCCGCGTCCGGCAGCGTCGCGTCCGACCAACCCGACTCGTCCCAGCCGTGCCCCAGCACCACCGCGTCCGCCGGCAGGCCCGCCGCGAAGGCGGCCACCGCGTCCAGCACCTGCGCCGCCGAGTGCGCCCCGGACAACTCCAGCCCGGACAGCGCCAACCCGGTGTCCGTGGCGTGCACGTGGGCGTCCATGAACGCCGGCGTCACCAGCGCCCCGCCCAGGTCCACCACCCGGTCCGCCGACGGCGCGTCACCGTCGGTGCCCAACCAGGTGATCCGCCCACCGGACACCAGCAGCGCGGTCGCGCTCGGGTCCGCCGGACAGTGCAACACGCCGCCGCGGTACAACGTCGAGGGGTTCGTCATGACCTCAGTCTGCCGCGATCCGCGCCGCGAAAAGCCGGCGCACCCCCGGCTCGGCGCGCAGCAACCCCAACGCCATCTCCGCGTGCCCCGGCACGTACCCGTTGCCGACCAGCATCGTCACGTCCGCCGCCAGCCCCTCCGCGCCCAACGCCGCCGCCGAGAAGCTCGTCGCCATCGAGAAGAAGATCACCGTGCCGCCGTCCGCGGTCGACAGGATCGCCCCGTGCTCACAGCCCGGCACGTCCACGCACACCACCGTCACGTCCGCCGGTGCGCCCAACGCCGTGGTCACCGCCGTGGACAGGCCCACCGGATCACGCGCGTCCGCCACCGCCACCACCGACGCCAGGCCGGCCGCCGTCAGCGCGTCCCGCTCCGCCGCCACCGGAACCACCCCGACGGTACGGGCGGCGCCCGAGCGGCGCGCCGCAGCGAGGGACAACGACCCGCTCTTGCCCGCACCACCGATCACCGCCACGCGCACCGGCGTCGGATCGCCGGCACGCCGCCGGTCCTCGACGTACCGCGACACCACCCGCGCGGTCAGCGCCGGCGCCCCGCACACGTCCAGCACCGCGAGGGACAGCTGCGGATCCTCGTCCTCGGGCAGCACCGCCGCGATCGACCGGGCGAACAGGATCGCCCACCCGTCACACGGCACCTGCTCACTGCGCCCGTCCCAGCGGGCCAACCCGTCGGTGATGACCAGCGGCGTCAGCGTCAACGACACCAGCGTGGCGACCCGCTCACCGGCCTTGAGCCCCAGCGGGGAACGCCGACCGGCCTCCTCGACCGTGCCGATCAACATCCCACCCGAGCCGGTCACCGGGTTCTGCATCTTGCCCCGGGTGGAGATGATCTCCAGCACCTCGGCGCGCACCGCGTCACCGTTCCCGCCGTGCTTCTCCGACAACTGCCGGAAGCTCGCCGCGTCCAGGTTCAACCGCTGCACCCGGATCCGCACCTCGTTGGGCGCGATCGCGGCCGACGCGTCCAGGCGCCACGCCGCCTGCGGCAGCACCCCCGCCGGTTGCACGACGCGGTGCAGACCCACCGGTGACGTCACGCCGACCTCCCCTACCCAGCCGCTCGAAGCCCCGGCCAGGGCTCGCGTAACGGGAAAACTTACGGCAGACTAATTTCTTCGCCGGATATTTTCCAGTAGCCTTCGGGCTTCGATGATCAGCAGCACCACCGAGGAGGGGCCGTGACCCAGACCATCCCCCAACCCCGTCACGCCCCGGTCGCCACCCCGACCGCCGGGCAGCCGTACGAATACCACCGCCGCCCCCTCGTCGAACCCGACTGGACCCGCTTCCCCGGCTGGCGACACGTCACCCGCGACCAGTGGGAGAGCGCCCAGTGGCAGCGGGTCAACTGCGTCAAGAACATCAAGCAACTACGCGTCGTGCTCGGCGACCTCGTCGACGACAGCTTCTACGCCGACCTCGAAGCCGACCAGCAGGCCCTGGCCACCATGTCCATGCTGGTGCCACCGCAGATGATCAACACGATGGTGCCGTTCGAGGCGATGACCACCGAGGCGTTCCTCGCCGACCCCATCCGCCGCTACATGATCCCCGTCGCCTCCGACCGACGCACCGACTGGCCCTCACACCCCTACGCCAGCCGCGACAGCCTCCACGAACACGACATGTGGGTCGCCGAAGGCCTCACCCACCGCTACCCCACCAAGGTCCTCGCGGAACTGCTCTCCACCTGCCCGCAGTACTGCGGACACTGCACCCGCATGGACCTCGTCGGCAACTCCACCCCCGCCGTCGACAAACTCAAACTCACCCTCAAGCCCGTCGACCGCTACGACGCCCACATCACGTACCTCAAGGCCCACCCCGGCGTCCGCGACGTCGTCGTCTCCGGCGGCGACGTCGCCAACGTCCCCTGGCGCAACCTCGAGTCGTACCTCATGCGACTGCTGGAACTGGAGACCGTCCGCGACATCCGGCTCGCCACCAAGGCCCTCATGGGCCTGCCCCAGCACTGGCTCCAACCCGACGTCGTCGAAGGCCTCGAACGGGTCGCCCGCACCGCCGCCCGCCGCGGCGTCAACCTGGCCATCCACACCCACGTCAACCACGCCCAGTCGCTCACCCCACTGGTCGCCAAGGCCGCCCAGACCGCCCTCGACGTCGGCGTCCGCGACGTCCGCAACCAGGGCGTCCTCATGCGCGGCGTCAACGCCACCAGCGCCGACCTGCTCGACCTCTGCTTCGCCCTGCAAGGCGAAGCCGGCATCCTGCCGTACTACTTCTACATGTGCGACATGATCCCCAACGCCGAACACTGGCGGGTCCCCGTCTGGCACGCCCAGCAACTCCAGCACGACATCATGGGCTACCTACCCGGCTACGCCACCCCGCGCATCGTCTGCGACGTCCCCTTCGTCGGCAAACGCTGGGTGCACATGCTCACCGACTACGACCGCGAGCGCGGCATCTCCTACTGGACCAAGAACTACCGCACCTCCATCGAGTCCGCCGACCTCGAAGCGCTCAACAAGCGCTACGCCTACTACGACCCGATCGACACCCTGCCCGCCGACGGCCAGCAGTGGTGGACCGACCACCGCGACGACTGACCCACCGACGGCGACACCCCCGCCGGGGGTGTCGCCGTCACCGTCACCGGCAGCCCAGGGCCGCCACGTACCCCGCCGGCAACGTCCCGGACGCCACCGCGTCGGCGACCCCCCAGAACACCTCCGGCCAGTCACCGGCCCCGTCCATGTCCCGCAGCACCCGCCACCCGTGACTGCCCGCCAACGCCTCGACGGCCCGCCGCACCGCGTCCTGGTCCCCACCCGCCCGCGCCCGCCGCCACTGCTCGACCCACCCGCAACCCACCCGGGACGTCACCGCCACCCCGAACTGGTACGAATCACTCACCCCGACAGTGTCGAACACGGCGACGTCGAACCCCGGCGGCAGCGGAACACCGACAAGCACCTCCGCCGCCCGCTCCCGCGCCGGCCGCACCATCTCCGCCGGAAGCATCGCCAACCACGTCCGCACATCAACCCGGACCACCGCGGCGAGCACCCGCTCCACCTCCTTGCGCGACCACACGCCGGACGTCCGCATCTCCACGTACACCCCGTCGCGCGGACGCACCATCACCGTGAAATCCCCGTTGAGACCCTGGAACAACTCAGCCGGCCCGCCATCGACCCGCACCGACCGCGCCGGCCCCTCCCCGCGCCGATCCGGATACCGCAGCGCGTACGCGTCGGCCGGATACCAGGTCATCTCCACCTCCTGCCCACCCCTGCGGAACGTCACACCGCCCTGCTCCTCGGCAAACCCCGACAGGTTGGTCACCCGCCACCCCGCCCGGTCGATCAACAACCGCGGATTGCGCTCCGCACCCGCCACCACCGCCGGCGAATACACCACGCCCGCGTCCGCCGTCACGATCGGCGACACCCCGCCCCCCTCGGACCGCCCCCGCACCACCATCGACACCGACAACACGCTCACCAGCACGGCAGCCGCCGTCACCACACCCGCCACACCACGCACCCCCGACCACCGCCGAGACACCCCCGCCCGCCGACCGAACGACGACTCGGCCATGATCTCCACCAGCAGGGCCCGCTTCACCTCACCGACATCCCCCAGCACCCGACCCGGATCGGCATCCCGAACCAGCTCATCCACACGCTCCACTGCGGTCATCAGTCCTCCTCGCGGGCAGACGCGGTCAGCACATCAAGCACATGTCCAGCAGCCCCCGGCCCGCCACCGACCAACCGCCGCACCGCCGCCCGCGCCCGCGACAACCGGGTCCGCACCGCCGCCGGACGCACCCCCAGCACGGCGGCCACCTCATGCGGCCGCAGCCCCTCCCACACGGTCAGCATCAACACCTCCCGGTCCAACTCCCCGAGCGACGCCAACGCCGCCCGAACAGCCAACCGCTCCGGCACCTCACTGCCCGGATCGACCACCGACACCGCGATCTGCTGACGTAACCGCTCACCGAGCCGCTGCCGACGAACACCGCCACGGTGATGGTTCGCCAACACCCGCCGAGCCACCCCGTACAGCCACAGTCGAGCCTCACCGACCACCGGCATGTCCCGCCGCCGGCGCCACGCCACCAGGAAGGTCTCCGCGACGACATCCGCCGCGTCCTCCGGCTGCGCGACCCGCCGCAACGCGTACGCCAGCAACGCCTCGAAGTCCTCGGTGTAGGCCCGCCGGAAACGGTCCTCGTCATACTCTGCCCCGGAGCTCACACCCACTCCATGTCCGGCACGACCGCCACCGTGACAGGCACACCGCCCCCGGCTCAGCCGCCGGCCAACACCTCCGACAACGGCGCCGGCGTCAACCCACGCGCCCGCAACCCGGCCAGGATGTGCGGCAACGCCTCGTCGGTCATCGCCGCGTTCGCCTCGGTCACATGCATGATCACCACCGAGCCGGGACGGACGTGATCCAACACGGCCCGCACCAGCGGCTGCCACGCCTTCGCGAACGGATCACCGCTGACCACGTCCCCATCCACCACCGTCACGCCCAACGGCGCCAACGCGTCCAACGCCGCCGCGTCGTGGCACAACCCCGGGAAGCGGAAGTACCGGGTCTGCCGACCCCCGTACGGCGCGATCACCTCGAACGTCTTCGCCACGTCGGCGGCCAACTCGTCGACCGGCAGCCGGGGCAGGTCGTAACAGTCCGCCGTGAACGCCGCGTGCCCGAAGGTGTGGTTCGCCACCTCGAACCGCGGATTGCCGGCGATCCGCCGGGTCACCTCCGGGTACCGCCGCACCCACTTGCCGGTCAGGAAGAACGTCGCCGGCACCTGCTCCCGCTCCAGCAGGTCGAGAATCCGCAGGTTCGCGTACGAGCGCACCTTGCCACTGCGCAGATTGGCCAGCATCCCGTCCGTCATGTCCGCGTCGAACGTCAACGCGACCCGGTTGCCGGTCCGCGGCCCGTGGTCGACCACCGGCGCCCTGGTCCCCACCCTCGACGCACCGGGGAGGCTCGGCACCCCCGGTGCCGGAGTACCCGTCGTCGGCGCGGCCGTCGTCGGAACCGTGGGAGGGGAAGCCGCAGCCGTCGGGACACCTGCCGGTGCGGCGGTGCTGGACACCGGCGCGGCCGGCGACACCGAGGGCGTGCCGGAGGCACCGACGAACACCGGCCGCTCCGGCGGCGGCACCCGGGACGCCGCGCACCCACCAACGCCAGAAAAGGCCACCACGACCAGTACGCCGAACCAGTGCACCCGGGGTCCCACCACGCGCCGCATCATCGCAGAAGCGAGTGCGTCTCACCGCCCCGCCAACCTCGCGCCGATCTTGCACTTCCGGTCGTCGATTTAAGCGAGACACCCCTTATGTCGCCACAGAAACCGCAAGATCGACGAGGTGTCCCCCCGCAGCCGTCGATCATGGACTTGTGGTGCCTGATTGACGGTCTCCCGGGTGCTTCGTCCCCACCACGACTCCATGATCGACGGCGCGGGAGGCGGGCGGGATGCGGGGCGGGGGCAGCGAAGGGGGTTACGCCGCCGTGGTGCGGGGGGCGTACATGATTACTGCTACGCCGAGCAGGCAGAGTGCTGCGCCTAGCAGGTCCCAGCGGTCCGGGCGGAAGCCGTCGACGACCATCGCCCAGCCCAGCGAGCCGGCCACGAACACCCCGCCGTACGCGGCCAGGATCCGGCCGAAGTTCGCGTCCGGCTGGAACGTCGCCACGAATCCGTAACAGCCCAGGGCGACGACACCCGCGGCGATCCACCACAGGCCGCGCTGCTCACGCCAGCCCTGCCAGACCAGCCAAGCCCCGCCGATCTCGGCCAGGGCAGCCAGCACGAACAACACCAGCGAACGCAGCACCGTCACCCGGCGACGATAGCCGCCCCGGACGAAAGGTCCCCGAGGCGACGACGCACTCGGGGACCATTCACACCGCTCAGGTCACTTGGTGAAGGAGTCCTTCACGTTGCGACCCGCGTCCTTCATGTTCTGACCGGCCTGCTTGGCGCGCGCGTCACTCTGCTCGCTGGCGCCCTCGCCGCGCATCCGCTCGTTGTTGGTCATGTCGCCGACCCGCTCCTTCGCGGCGCCGGCCATCTGCTCGACCTTGTTCTTTGCCTTCTCGGTGAAGCTCATCGCGCCTCCTCGGTCTGGCGGTTGTCGCCGCTCGCTTGCCCGGTCTCCCGGTGCTGAAACCGGTGGTGTGCGGGCTGGCACACCCGCTAAGGCATCCTAGGAAGATAGGTTGAGGGAGGGCGGCCCGGGCGATGCCGCCACGGTGGTTAACTGGCCGCATGGGAGAGCTCCTGCTGATCCGGCACGGCGAGACCACCTGGAGCGCCAGCCTGCGGCACACCTCGTACACCGATCTGGAGCTGACCCCCGACGGCGAGCGACAGGCCCGCACCCTCGCGGCGTTCCTCGCCGGCCGGCGCTTCGCCACCGTCCTGGCCAGTCCCCGATCCCGCGCGCTGCGCACCGCGCAGCTCGCCGGGCTCACCGTCGACGCCGTCGACGAGGACCTCAGCGAGTGGAACTACGGCGAGTACGAGGGCCGCACCACCGTCGACATCCACGACGACGACCCGCACTGGAACATCTGGACCGACGGCTGCCCCGGCGGGGAGTCACCCGCCCAGGTGGGCGAGCGGATCGACCGGGTGCTGGCCCGCGTCACCCCGCTGCTCGACCGCGGCACCGTGGCCCTGGTCGGACACGCGCACAGCCTGCGGGTGCTCGGCGCCCGCTGGATCGGGCTGCCCCCGTCCGCGGGCGGACGACTGCGCCTGGAGACCGCCACGGTCAGCGCGCTCGGTCACGAGCACGGCCGGCAGGTCATCCTGCGGTGGAACCAGCCGGCTCCTCCGGCCCCCGGGACCGCGACCGACCAGGCGCCCCGGCACTGATCTTCGGCGGGCGGTTCTCGTACGGCGTGGACAGCACCACCGTCGTCCGGGTCGTCACGTTCGCCGACGTACGGATCTCCTGCAACACCCGTTCCAGGTCCGTCGGACTGGCCACCCGCACCAACAGCAGGTAGAAGTCCTCCCCCGCCACCGAGTAGCACGAGTCGATCTCGGGCAGGTGGGCCAGCCGCTCCGGCGCGTCGTCCGGCTGCGACGGGTCGAACGGCCGGATCGCCACGAACGCGGTCAACGGCAGGTCCAGCGCCTCGAAGGACACCCGGGCCGCGTACCCCTTGACGACGCCGCGTTGCTCCAACCGCCGCACCCGCTGGTGCACGGCGGACACCGACAGGCCCACCCGCTCGGCCAGGTCGGTGTACGACAGGCGGCCGTCGGCGGTCAGCGCGGCGACGATGGCGCGGTCGATCTCCTCCACGGCGAGCAACCTACCGGGAAATCGGCGCGACGGCGACGAGGAAGCCCGCGCTGGCGCCTCTCAGCTCTTCGCGAGCGCCCGGGAGATCACCATCCGCTGAATCTGGTTGGTGCCCTCCACGATCTGCAACACCTTCGCCTCGCGCATGTACCGCTCCACCGGGTGGTCCGCCACGTAGCCGGCCCCACCGAGCACCTGCACCGCGTCGGTGGTCACCCGCATCGCCGTGTCGGTGGCGAACAGCTTCGCCTTCGCCGCCTCGATCGAGTACGGCCGCCCGGCGTCGCGCAGCCGCGCCGCCGCCAGGGTCAACGCGCGGGCGGCCGAGATCTGGGTGGCCGCGTCGGCGAGCAGGAAGCCCAGCCCCTGGAAGTCGATGATGGACCGGCCGAACTGCTGCCGCTCGCGCGCATAGCCGACCGCGTAGTCCAGCGCCCCCTGGGCCAGCCCGACCGCGCAGGCCGCGATGCCGAGCCGGCCCGAGTCCAGGGCGGACATCGCGATGGTGAAACCCGCCCCCTCGCCGCCGACCAACCGGTCCGCGGGCACCCGCGCCCCGTCGAAGACGATCTGCGCCACCGGCGAGGAGCGCAAACCCATGGTCCGCTCCGCCGCCTGCGGCGCGATGCCGGCGGTACCCGCGTCGGCCACCAGGCAGGAGATGCCCTTCGGGCCAGGTCCGCCGGTGCGGCAGAAGACGTTGTAGAAGTCGGCGCTGTGCGCGTGGGTGATCCACGCCTTGGTGCCGGAGAGGACGTACGCGTCGCCGTCACGGACCGCCCGGGTGCTCAGCGCCGCCGCGTCCGAGCCACCCTGCGGCTCGGAGAGGCAGTACGCGCCGAGCAGCTCGCCGCCGAGCATGTCCGGCAGCAGCTTGCGCTGCTCGTCGGTGCCGAACGCGGCCACCGGGTAGCAGCTCAGGGTGTGCACGCTGACCGCCTCGGCGACCGCGAGCCACCGGCTGGCCAGGATCTCCAGCACCTGGAGGTACACCTCGTACGGCTGCGCCGCGCCGCCGTGCTCCTCGGCGTACGGCAGACCGAGCAGGCCGGCGCGGCCGATCGTGCGCAGCACCTCACGGGGGAACTCGGCGCGTTCCTCGAAGCCGGCGACCTTGGGCGCCAACTCACGGTCGGCCAGCTCGGTAGCGAGGTCCAGCAGGTCGTGGGCCTCGTCGGTGGGGAGGATCCGGTCGACAGTCATAGCGCGATGAGCTCCGTGGGGGTGGTGTTGAGCCGTTGCACGCCGTCCGTCGTGCAGACGACGATGTCCTCGATGCGGGCGCCGTGCCGGCCCGCCAGGTAGATGCCCGGTTCGATGGAGAACGCCATGCCCGCCTCCAGCGGCCGGTCGTTCCCGGCCACCAGGTAGGGCTCCTCGTGCCCGTCCAGGCCGATGCCGTGCCCGGTGCGGTGCAGGAACGCGTCGCCGTACCCGGCGGTCGTGATGGGCGCCCGGGCCGCCGCGTCGGCCGCCGCCGCGGTGATGCCCGGCCGGACCGCCGCCACCGCCGCGCGCTGGGCGGCGTGCAGCACCGCGTAGTACTCCACGAACTCGGCCGGCGCGGGACCGCCCGCGACGTAGGTGCGGGTGCAGTCCGAGCGGTAGCCCGACGGCATGGTGCCGCCGATGTCGACCACCACCGGCTCGCCGACGCCGATCGGCCGGTCCGAGGTGCCGTGGTGCGGGCTCGCCCCGTTGGGGCCGGCGGCCACGATGACGAAGTCGACGCTGACGTGCCCGGCGGCGCGGATCGCCGCCGCGATGTCGGTGGCCACCTCGACCTCGGTGCGCCCGGGGCGCAGCCACTCGCCCATCCGCAGGTGCACCTCGTCGATCGCCGCGCCGGCCTCGGCCAGCGCCGCCACCTCGGCCGGGGACTTGCGGATCCGCAGCTCCCGCAGCACCTCGCCGGCGAGCCGCTGCGCGGTGCCGGGCAGCGCCGCGCGCAGGGCGAGCACCTGCTCCGCCCACATCCGGTCGGCGAGCCCGACCGCCGCCGCCGGGCCGTCGAGGGCGGCGACGACCAGGGGGTACGGATCGGCGCCGTCGGCGTGGTCGACGACGCGCAGACCGCTGCTGACCGACGCCTCCGCGGCCGGCCGTTCGAGGCGGGGCACCACCAGCGTGGGCTCACCCTCGGCGGGCAGCACCAGGCAGGTCAGCCGCTCCCCCGCGTGGGCGTCGTAGCCGGTCAGGTAGCGCAGGTCGGAGCCGGGCGTGAGCAGCAACGCGTCCAGGCCGGCAGCGGCCGTGGCGCGCTGCGCGGCGACCAGCCGGTCCGGCGGGTACAGCTCGTCGGTTCCCACCCCGTCAGCTTAACGGTCGTTTGGGGACCGCCGGCAGCCGCGTGCGTTCCGCGACGGAAATCCACCGGCGTTGATTGACTCGGACAGTTAACACTCTTTAAGATTTGGCCACCTCGAGGCCCACCCGTTCCTGCGTCCCCCGTACCTCCCGCCCGCGACCACCCTGCGTGGGCGGGTGTCGTCCCCCGCCCACGGGAAGGCCCCCATGTCCTCACCACTGCGCCGCGCCCTCAGCGCCGGTCTGCTCGCCCTGGCCACCGCCGCCGCCACCGTCACCCTCGTGCCCACCGCCGCGCAGGCCGTGGTGCTGCCGAACGGTTTCAAGAGCGTCGGCTACATGCCCTCGTGGGCCGGCAACGTCAACACGATCCAGTACAACAAGCTCACCCACATCAACTACGCCTTCGTGCTGCCCAACAACGACGGCAGCCTGCGCGCCGTGGAGAACCCGAGCAAACTCTCCTCGCTCGTCTCCCAGGCGCACGCCAACAACGTCAAGGTCTCCATCGCCGTGGGCGGCTGGAACGACGGCAACGACTCGGCCTTCGAAGCCCTCGCGGGCAACTCGGGCAGCCGGACGGCGTTCGTCAACAACCTGGTCAACTTCGTCAACCAGTACAACCTGGACGGCGTCGACATGGACTGGGAGTACCCCGACCCGGGCGCCTCGGCGAACAACTACACCCAGCTCATGACCCAGCTCAGCAGTGCCCTGCACAGCCGCGGCAAGCTGCTCACCGCGGCCGTCGTCTCCGAGGGGTACTACCTCGACGGCGTGCCGACCGCCGTGTTCAGCCAGGTCGACTGGCTCAACATCATGGCGTACGACGGCGGCAGCCCGCACTCGAACTACGACTGGTCGATCAACAGCATCAACCTGTGGAAGTCCCGTGGACTGCCGGCCAGCAAGGCCGTCCTCGGCATCCCGTTCTACAGCCGCCCCGGCTACTACACGTACTCGGCGCTCGTCGCCCTGGACCCGGCCAACGCCAACCGGGACTGCACCACGGCCGGCGGCGCGCAGCAGTGCTACAACGGCATCCCGACCGTCAAGCGCAAGACGCAGTGGGCCCTGGCCAACGCCGGCGGCGTGATGAACTGGGAACTGTCGCAGGACACCACCGGCTCCACCTCCCTGGTGAGCGCCATGTACGACACCATCATGGGCGGCACCACCCCGCCGCCGTCGGGTCGTACCGGCCGGATCACCGGGCTCGGCGGCAAGTGCGTCGACGTGGCGGCCGCGAGCACCGCCAACGGCGCCGCCATCCAGCTCTACACCTGCAACGGCACCACCGCGCAGACCTGGACCGTGGCCACCGACGGCACGCTGCGCGCCTTGGGCAAGTGCGCCGACATCACCAGCGGCTCCACGGCGAACGGCGCGAAGGTGCAGCTCTACGACTGCAACGGCAGCGGCGCGCAGGTGTGGCAGGCGCAGTCCAACGGCACGCTGCGCAACCCGCAGTCCAACAAGTGCCTCGACGTCACCGACAACACCTCGGCCGACGGCACCCGCCTGCAGATCTGGGAGTGCTTCGCCGGCGCCAACCAGCGCTGGACGCTCCCGGCCTGACCCGACCCGTACGCCTCGATCCCCGGTTGACGCCGCCCGCGTCAGCCGGGGATCGTCGTTCGGTCGCGGGCCAGCGCCAGCATCTCGTCGACCGACCCGGCCGGATCGGTGACCGGGAACTGCACCGCCCGCACCACCGACGCCGGGTCGACCAGCATCGTCAGCCGCTTGAACCGGGTCACCCCGCCGGCCCGGAAGGTGGGCAGCAGCAGACCGGCGGCGAGCCGGCCGTCCTGGTCGGACAGCAGCGGAAACGGCAACCCGGCGTACGCGGTGAAGTCGGCGAGCTGGTCCGGTCGTTGGGTGCTGACGCCGTACACCCGCACCCCCAGGTCCCGGAATCGCGGATACCGGGCGGCGTAGGTGGTCGACTCCAGGGTGCAGCCCCGCGCGCCGGGGATGTCGCCCCAGCCGGGCGGATAGGCGTTCACGCCCGGCGCGTACGCGCCCGGAAAGAGGTAGAGGACGCACCACTCGTCCGGTCTGGCCACGGGGACCGGCCGGCCGTCCGGCCCGGGCAGGACGATCTCGGGCAGTCGCCGCCCGACGAGGTGCTGCACCCGTCGCGCCTCGGCGGAGGCGTCGTCGGCGGTCGCGGTCAGTTCCCCGTCACCCATCAGGTGCCTCGTCCCCCAGTCCTGGAGGGCGATCAGCACCGGCAGCAGGCCCTCGCCCCTCGCGGTGAGCAGGTAGTCATGCCGTGGGGGGTGCGCGGAGTACGGGCGGCGTTCGAGCACACCGTGCTCCACCAGCGCGGCCAGGCGTTCGGTCAACGCCCGTCGGCTGACGCCCAGCTCGCGCTGGAGCGCGTCGAAGCGGGTCGTGCCGCCGGCGACGTCGCGCACGATGAGGAACGTCCACCAGTCCCCCAGCACGCCGAGCGCCTGCGCGATGCCGCAGTCCGCGTCGGCGAGATCCTCGCGTCGCACCCACTTCCTCCCTCTGTCCTGACCCGACTATAGTCCGTTCCAGAATGGAACGCACTAACACCGGGAGCACCGCGGCGCGACGAACGGGGGCCGACGACATGCACGTCGACGAACGGGCCGGGGTGTTCTGGCGCTGGTGGACCGCCGGCACGACCAGCCTGGTCGGGTCGGCGGTCGGCGCGGTGGCCCTGCCGCTGACCGCGCTCACCGTCCTGGACGCCTCCGCCTGGCAGATGGGTCTGATCGCCGCCGCCAGCTACGTCGCCTGGATCGTGATCGGCCTACCCGCCGGTGTCATCGTGCAGCGCCTGCCGCTGCGCGGCGCCCAGGTCGGTGCGGACGTGGCCCGGGCCCTCGCCGTCGCGTCGATCCCACTGGCCTGGTGGTGGGGGCAGCTCACCGTGACCCACCTGGTGGTCACCGCGCTCGTCGTCAGCTTCGCCAACGTGCTGTTCGACGTGGCCAACTCGACCTTCCTGCCCAGCATCGTCGAGCGCGAGCAGCTGCAGTCGCGCAACAGCCTCACCTCGGCCACCCACGCCGCGACCCTGCTCAGCGGCCCGTCCCTCGGTGGGCTCGCCGTGCAGGCGCTCGGCGCGGTGCCCACCCTGCTCGTCGACTCGGCCAGCTACCTCGTCTCGGCGGCTCTCCTGCGTACGCTGCCCGCGCGCCGCGTCGACGCGCCGGAGCACTGGCCGCCGGTCGGTGCGCTGATCCGCGAGGGCTGGCGCTACGCCGCGTACCACCCGGTCATCGGCCCGTGCATGTGGGCCGCGACGGCCATGAACTTCGTCTGCGGCGCGCAGTTCGCGCTGCACCCGCTCTATCTGGTCCGTGACCTGCACGCGCCGGCGGGCCTGGTCGGCGTCCTGCTCGCCGTCGAGGGTGTCGGCGCGCTGGTCGGGGCGGCCCTCACCACCCGGATCACCACGCGGCTCGGCAGCGCCCGCGCGCTGGTCGCCGCCGGATTCACGACGGTCGTCGGAGCCTTCCTGATTCCCGGGGGCACCGGCTGGCCCGCGTACGTCGCCTTCGCCGCCGGCAGCATCGTCTTCTCCCTCGGCACCGTCGTGCTCAGCGTGACCACCCGGACGTACCGGCAGATCGCCAGCCCACCCGAACTCCTGTCCCGGGTGATGGCGACCGTGCGGTTCGTCTCCTGGGGCGCCATCCCGGTCGGCGGGCTGGTCGCCGGCGCGCTGGCCGGACCGCTCGGCGCGCGCGCCACCCTGTTCGTCTTCGCGGTGACCCTGATCGCCGCGCCCCTGGTGCTGCTGCTCTCCCCTGTCCGACGCCTGCACGACCTCACCGACCACGACCGCGACGAGAGCCGGCGTCCGGTCGTCACCACTGCTCGGTGAGCGGCAGTCTGCGCCCTCCCCGGGCCGGCCCGCACGGTGGTTTTCCGGGTGGGACCGGGGCGGGGGTCATAGCCTGAGACGGGGATGCCGGCATGGGCAGCCCCGACCGGGAGGGCCGACGTGACATCGAACGACGCGAACCGGTCGGCGACCCGCCGTCGTCGGCAGCTGTGGGCCGGCGTACTCGCCCTCGTCGGCCTGGTCCTGCTCGTGATCGGGCTGACCGTGGCCGACGGCGTCGCCGCCTGGGTCGAGGTGGTGGTCGCCATCCTGCTGCTGGTGACCAGCTACCTCGTGCAGCACCTCGCCCGGCGGGACACCGTCTACCGGCACGACGAGCGGCGCTGACACCGCCGCGCGGCCGGGCGTACCGCTGATCGTCGGAGGGCTGTGCCAGGCTGTCGGGCGTGGCACACCGATCCCCGATCCTGCTGATCGACGCACCCAGCCTCTACTTCCGGGCCTACTTCGGCATCCCGGAGTCCGCCGCCCGCGCCGCCGACGGCACGCCCGTCAACGCGGTACGCGGCTTCCTCGACATGCTCGCCACGCTCATCCGTGGTCGGGGCGCCGACCGGATGGTGTGCGCGCTGGACTACGACTGGCGGCCGGCGTGGCGGGTCGAGCTGCTGCCGTCGTACAAGGCGCACCGGGTGGCCCCGCAGGGCGGCGAGGTCGTCCCCGACACACTCTCCCCGCAGGTGCCGATGATCCTCGAGGTCCTGGACGCGGTCGGCATCACCGCCGTGGGAGCCAAGGGCTACGAGGCCGACGACGTGCTCGGCACGCTGTCGGTGACCCAGCCGGGCCCGGTCGAGGTGGTCTCCGGCGACCGGGACCTGTTCCAACTCGTCGACGACGCCCGGGGCGTACGCCTGCTCTACGTCGGGCGCGGCGTGGCCAAGCTCGACGACTGCGACGACGCGGCGGTGCGCGCCCGCTACGGCGTGCCGGCGGATCGGTACGCCGACTTCGCCGCCCTGCGCGGCGACCCCAGCGACGGGCTGCCCGGGGTTCCGGGCGTCGGCGAGAAGACCGCCGCGCGGCTGATCGAGCGGTACGGCAGCATCGACGGCATCCTGGCCGCCCTGGACGACTCCGACTCGTCCTTCGCGCCGGGCCTGCGCACCAAGCTGGCGGGCGCCCGCGACTACCTGGCCGTCGCGCCGACGGTGGTCCGGGTGGCCCTGGACGTGGCCCTGCCGGAGCTGCCCACCGCGCTGCCGACGGCCCCGGCTGACCCGGAGCGGCTGCTCGACCTGGCCGACCGGTGGAACCTGGCCGGTTCCGCCCGCCGGCTCGTGGACGCCCTGGCCGCCCGCGGCGACGCCGCCTGAGGACCCGCGCGGACCGGCGCGGAGCCTGCCGGTCGCGGACCGCTGCCTGTCGGATCTTTCCGGCACAATGCCCGCCCATGGACGTACGACAGGAGTTCCGGCGCGCAGCCCGGGAGCAGAACGTGCCGGTGGACGAGATCGAGCGCTGGGTGCGGCTGGCCCGACCACAGACGGAGCTGGTGCTCAAGGGCGACGGCCTGCCCGAGGTTGGTCGGTTCGGTGGTCTCGCGGCGTTGCCCGAGGGCCAGGAGTGGCCGCCCGGGCAGTGCCTCGTGTTGACGCTCGACCTCGCGGCGATCCCCTCGCACGGGCACGACCTCGATCTGCCGGCCGACGGGGCGCTGCTGTTCTTCGTCGAGCCGACCTTCACGCCCACCGCCTGTCGGGTCGTCCATGTGCCGGCCGGCACCGAAGTGACCGAGCGCGCGGACCCCGGGGTGCCGGTCTTCGATCCGGTCCCGCTGCACGCCCGTGCCGGCTGGAGCCTTCCGGAGAACGAGCGCGAGGCGCCGTTCGACCTTCGCCTGGACGACGAGGTCGAGGAGGCGATCGGGGAGGTGATGTGGTACCTCGACGGCAACGGCTACGAGTTCTCCCTCGGCGGTTACGGCGCCGCCAGCACCGGCGGCGCGGACAACCCCATCCTCGACGCCACCGAGCACACCGTGCTGGCCACCGTCTGGCTGGACGAGGGGCAGGTGGGTGACGCGTTCGGGCAGACGTCGATCGTCGTCAACTTCATGATCACGCATGCGGACCTGGCCGAGCGCGCCTTCGACCGGATCTGGCTGATGACCGACTTCAACGGCTGACCCGGTCCGGACTCCGGCGGCAGGTGTGGCGGCGCGGCGGTGTCGGAGCACCGCCGCGCTATGCCCGCAGGTTCGCCGCCAGGTCGCCGATCGCGCTCATCGCGTACCGCTGCAGGCCCGGCCCGAACGTGATCCGGGTGGCACCGTGGCGGGCCAGCTCGGCCACCGACTCCCGGTTCGGCGCGGCGGCCATGTTGATCGGGCCGGTGATGCCCGCGCGCAGCACCGAAAGCACCTCGGTGGGGGCCCGCAGCGGGTACACGCAGTCGACCCCCGCCGCCACGTAGAGCTTCGCGCGGGCGATCGCGTCGGCCGGATCGCCCGTGCCGAACAGGAACGTGTCGACGCGCGCGTTGATGACGAGCGCGTCACCGGCCGCGGCGCGCACCTCGGCCAGCCAGTCGGCGTGCCGCTGCGGGTCCTTGAGCGTGGCGTGCCCCTCGGAGTCCTCCAGGTTGCAGCCGACGGCGCCGGCTTCCAGCAGCCGCTCGACCAGCTCGGCGGGGGCCAGCCCGTACCCGTCCTCGACGTCGGCGGACACCGGCACGGACACGGCCCGGACGATCCGCGCCACCGCGGCGAACATCTCGGCGGGCGGGGTTGAGCCGTCCTCGTAGCCGAGCGAGGCCGCCACGCCGGCGCTGGGCGTGGCGAGCGCGTCGAAGCCGGCGTCGGCGAAGACCCGGGCGCTGCCCGCGTCCCAGGCGTTCGGCAGGACGAGCGGGTCGCCGGCGGGGCGGTCGTGGTGCAGGGCGCGGAGCGCGGAGGCAGTCATCGTTCAGGTCTCCCAGGGGACGTGGAGGGACGACGGTGCGGGCCGGACAGGCAACCCAACCTGGACCGTACCGTCATCGCCCGCCGCGTGCCCGCCGCCGAACCGCTACGCCAACATGCAACGAAATGTTGCACGTTGCCGCCGGGTCGTTGTATCTTTACGCAACCAAAGGTTGCGAGAGGATGGTACGCATGGAGTACGGAGTGATCGAACGCGACATCGACGTCGACGCCTCACCCGAGGTGGTCTTCGAGGTCATCAGCCAGCCCGAGCACGTGCGCGAGTGGTGGCCCGACGACGCCCGCTTCGAGCCCGTGCCGGGCGCTCCCGGCGAGCTGGTGTGGCGCGACGCCGAGACCGGCGCGACGACGACCGTCGACCTGGCCGTGGTCGACGTGGACCCGCCGAAGCGGTTCTCCTTCCGGTGGTGCTTCACCGAGCCGGACCGGACCGGCCAGTCGCTGCTGGTCACCTTCGACCTCGTGCCGACCGCGACGGGGACCCGGGTCCGCATGACGGAGACCGGCTTCCGCGAGATGGGCTGGGAGGTCGCCGTGCTGGAAAAGCAGTACCAGGACCACGTCGGCGGATGGAACCACTACGTCCCGGCCCTCGGCGCGTACGTCACCCGGCTGGTCGCCGCGTCATGACCACCGCGGCCGACGACGCCCTCTGGTCGGCGATCGGGGATCCCATCCGGCGCAGCATGATCGACCTGCTGCTCAGCGGCGGGCCCGGCACCGCCACGTCACTGAGCGAACGGCTTCCCGTCACCCGCCAGGCCGTGTCGAAGCACCTGGCCGTCCTGGACCGGGTGGGCCTGATCTCCTCCGCGCCCGCCGGCCGGGAGCGGCACTACCGGGTCGACGAGGCGCAACTGGCCCGCGCGGTCGCCCAGTTGACCGCCGTCGGCGCGACCTGGGACGCCCGACTCCGCCGGATCAAGCGGATCGCCGAGACGATCGAACGTCACCGCACGGAGTAGCCGGCGCTACTTCACCTTGCGGGTGGACCGTACGACGATGTCCTCGTACTCGGGGTGCTTGACCAGCCACTCGGCGAGGAACGGGCAGATCGGCACCACGCTGCGGCCCTTGGCGCGCGCGTCGTCCATGACGGCGCGCGCCAGGGTCGAGCCGACGCCCCGGCCCTCGTACGCCGGATCGACCTCGGTGTGGGTGTAGGCGATGATGGCGCCGGTCAGCTGGTAGGTGACGATGCCGGCGACGACGCCCGTCTCGTCGCGCGCCTCGAACCGCTCGCGCGCGGGCACGTCTGTCACGGTGAAGTCCACCGGATCATCCAAGCACAGCGCCCGTGGCGACCAGTCGTCGCCACGGGCGCGTCGGGGCCGACGGGCCCCCGGAAGAGCGGGACGTCAGGGGCGCCGCCGGCCCAGCACGGCGGCGGTGCCGGCCACCCCGATCGCGGCGAACACGACCTGCAGGAGCAGCTCGATCCAGTCGATGCCGGCGGTGTCGTCGACGCCGAGGCCACCGGCGACGAGCGTGCCGAGGATCGCGGCGAGCACGCCGATCGCGAGGGTGAGCACGATCGAGATGTTCTGCTTGCCGGGAACCACGAGGCGACCGAGGGCGCCGATGATCAGGCCGATGATGATCGCGGTGAAGAAGCCCTGGATTTCCACGGGGGCCGTCCCTTCCGAATGTGTTGTCGTCAGCGACGTCTGGTTGCCCCCTGCCGGGCCCCACCGAAACCAGCGATCGACCCCCGGGCTGATTTGTCACACAGTTGTCATGTCCGGGGCGGGAGGAGACGCGCGCCGGTCCCGGCCGGAAGCGACCGGGACCAGCGACGTGTCGATCGTCAGGAGGCGGCGATGCCCTCCATGCCGATGCCGTCGGTGAACTTCGGCAGGCCCTCGACGGTGGTGACGAGGCGAAGGGAACCGTCGTCGTTCACCTCGTAGCCCTGCACGTTGCCGGCGGCGGCGTTCTGGACGTACAGGAAACCGTCGCTGGTGGTCATGTCGATCGCCCCTCCGCCCGTGTCGGCGGCGACGGCGTGGACGAGTTCGAGCTTGCCGTCGTCGTCGACCCGGTAGGCGCTGATCGTGGAGCTGCCGGCGTTCGCGACGTAGAAGTAGTCGCCGACCCGCTGGATCCAGCAGGGCGCCTGCTGGCCGTTCGGCACCGAGGGCCCGACCTGGTCGAGGGCGCCGTCCTCGTCGAGGTCGAACCGGCTGACCTCGTTGCTGCCCGACTCGGTGACCAGTACCGAGTCCTCCGTGTCGAAGGTGAAGCCGAACGGCGCGGAGCCGGCGTCACTGATGACCGGGTGGCGGGACAGTTCGCCGTGGCGACCGATCTCGTAGCTGAACATGACGTTGGCCGCCTTCGTCGATACCAGCACGAATTCGCGGTCCGGATCGATCTTGATCTGCGCGGGGGCGGTCATGAACGCGGGCGGGTTGCCGTTGTGCAGGCCGAGCGAGCGGTTGGCGCCGTGGATCGGCGACAGGCGCCCCTTGTCCAGCTCGAAGCCCTGCACCGAGCCTTCGCCGCCGGCGTTGAGCACGTAGACGAGGTTGTCGCGGACCGTGACGCTGACCGGGAGTAGACCTCCGGACCAGATCACCTGCCGCTTGTGCAGCCGGGTGCCGTCGACGTCGAAGACGGTGACGGTGTTGCTGCCGGCGTTCACCGCGAACAGCAGCCTACGGTGGTAGATCAACGAACCCTGCGACGCCAGCGCGTCGACCGGCGCGCCGATCGTGAAGCCGCCGAGACCGCCGGTCTCGTACTCCCCGGCCTTGCTGAGCTGGCCGTCCTCGTCCCGGTCGTACACCTTGATGGTGTTGCCCTCGGCCTTGTTGGTCTGGACGAAGACCGCGCCCTCGCTACCCCGGTGGTGTCCGCGTCCTGCGCGGTCATCGTGGCCACCCGCCGGCCCGCCATCCGCGAAGGCGGCGCCGGGGAGTGTTCCGGCGCTGGTCAGGCCCACCAGGAGGGCCGCCGCTAGCGCTACGCTGCGCTTCATCACTGATCTCCTTAGCCGCAACTCATGACGAATGAGAGTTTTTCTCTCATTCGCAAGGTATCGGAGGAAGATCCCTCTTAGCGGCGGGTTACCCATAAGTGGCACCGTCACACGTAACGGCGGATTTATGCTACTGAAGACACGCCAGGGGTCTGAACCACCTCGCTGACCAGGCGTTGTCGGCGCGGGAACGGGAACCGCAAGAGCGGCCAGCGGCCCGCACGGGAGGAGACACGCCATGACGAACCTCGCACCGGGGGCGACCGGCGGCGGTGTCGCCGTCGTCGAGTTGTTCACCTCCCAGGGCTGCAACAGCTGCCCGCCGGCCGAGGAGCTGCTCACCGAGATCGAACGGGACGCCCGCACGCGCGGGGAGCCCGTGTTCGCCCTCGGTTTCCACGTCGACTACTGGGACGACCTGGGCTGGCCCGACCAGTTCGCGGACGCGGCACACACCGCGCGGCAGGAGGCGTACGCCCGCGCCTTCGGCTCCGGGCGTCTCTACACCCCGCAGATGATCGTCAACGGCACCACGGAGTTCGTCGGCTCCGACCGTGGCCGGGCGGCGAGCGCCATCGCGTCCGCCCTGACCTCGGCCGCCGCCGCGCCGCTCACGCTGTCGGTCCCGCAGGTCGGTGGCGGCGGCACGCCGTTGGTCCTGGACTACCGGGTCGAGCGGCCGCCGCAGGACGCGGTGGTGAACGTGGCGATCGTGCAGCGCGGCCTGCAGAGCGCGATCGCCCGGGGCGAGAACGCCGGTCGGACGCTGCGGCAGGACAACGTGGTACGCGCCTTCGCATCCACACCCCTGGCCGGCGAGCGGGGCCGGGTGGAGCTGGCCGTGCCGTCGGACCTCGATCCGGACCAGGCCGCGGTGATCGGGTACGTCCAGCGCGAGACCGACCGGGTCGTCGTGGGTGCCGCGGCCGTCGACCTGTCCGGCTGAGTTGTGTCGGTCCCGGTGCGTAGTCTCTGCGCATGCGGATGGCGCGCGATGTGCGGGGGCTCGGTGGCTGACGCCGACGACGTCCGCCGCCTGGCCCTGGCCCTGCCCCACACGGTCGAGATCGACAGCGAGGGCTTCGACTTCCGGGTGGCCGACAAGGGTTTCGTCTGGTCCTATCCGGAGCGCGTCCCGGGCCGGCCACGGGTGATCCGACTCGATATCGCGGTGCTGTTCGTCGGGGACGAGGCCGAGAAGCAGGCCCTGCTGCTCGGCGAGCCCGAGCTCTTCTTCACCACGCCCGGGTACGACGGCCTGCCGCTGGTGCTGCTGCGTCTGGCGGCGGTCGACGTCGATCGGCTCACCGAGCTGGTGACCGACGCGTGGCGGATGCGCGCGCCGGAGGCGCTGCACGCCGAGCTGGACGGGGTCGGCTAGTCCCCCGACGAGTTGGCGACATCAGCACGCAACCGGACGGACACATTGACGGGAATCTCGACGGTCGATTACCGTGCCGACTGAGAGAGCGCTCTCTCGATCGACGTTTTCCACAATTCAGACGCAAGGCGTCGGGGCGGCACCGTCCGCGCCCGGACGCGCGATGGAGGCACCATGAAACCTCCCGTCCCCCACCGCCGATGGACGCTGGCCGCCGCCACCGTCCTGGCCCTGGTCGTCGGTGGCCTCACGATCCCCGTCACCCGCGCCGCCGAAGCCGCCGGAGTCGGCGCCGGCAGCTACACCACCACCCCGGTCGGCGCGCTCCCCACCGGCTGCGGGCAGATGTCCAGCAACCCCCGGCAGTTCGCCACCGCCAACGCGCCCTCGGGCGCGGTGCCCACCAACGACTGGTGGTCCTCGCTGCTGTGGAAGCGCACCGACTGCGCCTTCAGCGAGCCGCTGCACGCCCACCCCACCTCGTACGACACGTTCACCGACGGTCTCGGCTTCTCGGCCAACTCCACGCCCGCCATCAGCGGCACCGCGACCGGCGTCGGGGAGTACCACTACCCGTACGTGCAGGACATCCGCGTCGGCGTGGCCGGGCTCGCCGCGTCCCAGGTCAAGGTGGACGGCTGGTCGGACTGGACGGTCAGCCCGTACTGGAGCGACGGGGCCCGCACCCTGCGCGCCACCATCGGCCACGGCCTGCCGTTCGCCTACTTCCAGGCCAGCGGCGGCGACGCGGTGATCGGCACGTCCGGCAGCCCCGAGGTGTGGTCCAACAGTGGGACCACCATCGGCTTCCGGGTCAACGGCCACGACTACGCGGCGTACGCCCCGAGCGGCGCGAGCTGGACCGTCAGCGGTGGGCGCATCTCCTCCACCCTGGCCGGTCGCGGCTACTTCTCGGTGGCCCTGCTGCCCCCGACGGGCAGCGCCGGCGAACGCGCCGACCTGGCCACCAGCTACGGCCGGTACGCGCACGCCCACGTCACCGGCACCCGGGTCTCCTACTCGTACGACCCGGCGACCAACGGTCTGAGCACGACGTACGCCTTCACCACCACCGCCCGCGAGGGCAGCGCCACGCAGACCGTGGTCAGCCTGTACCCGCACCAGTGGAAGTCGCTGTCCGGATCGACCCCGATCACGCCGACCTACCCGTCGGCGCGGGGTCGGATGAAGGTCCTCACCGGGATCAGCCAGTTCCGTACCGCCATGACGTTCCAGGGCGTCCTGCCGGAGTTGCCGGCCGTCGGCGACGGCAGCGGGTCGGACCTGTCCACGCTGACCGGTCACCTGGCCGCCGCCCGGGGCAACCCGATGGACCAGCGCGGCACCGACACGTACTGGACCGGCAAGGGGCTCGGCCGGGCCGCCCGGATCGCCGAGATCGCCGACCTGGTCAACGACACCGCCACCCGCGACAGCGCGCTGACCGCGATCCGCACCACGCTCACCGACTGGTTCACCGCCTCCAGCGGCAAGACCAGCAAGCTGTTCTACTACGACGCCAACTGGGGCACCCTGATCGGCTACCCGGCGTCGTACGGCTCCGACCAGGAACTCAACGACCACCACTTCCACTACGGCTACTTCATCGCCGCCGCCGCGACCCTGGCCAAGTTCGACCCCTCGTGGGCCGCCAGCAGCCGGTACGGCGGCATGGTGGACCTGCTGATCCGCGACGCCAACAACTACCGCCGTGACGACACCCGCTTCCCGTACCTGCGTGACTTCGACATCTACGCGGGGCACGACTGGGCGTCCGGGCACGGCTCGTTCGGCTCCGGCAACAACCAGGAGTCCTCCTCGGAGGGGATGAACTTCGCCAACGCCCTGATCCAGTGGGGTCAGGTCACCGGTGACACCGCCGTCCGGGACGCCGGCATCTTCCTCTACACCACGCAGGCCGCCGCGATCCAGGAGTACTGGTTCGACGTCAGCGACCAGAACTTCCCCGCCGCCTTCGGGCACTCCACGGTCGGCATGGTCTGGGGCGACGGTGGGGCGTACGCCACCTGGTTCAGCGCCGACCCCGAGATGATCCAGGGCATCAACCTGCTGCCGGTCACCGGCGGTCACCTCTACCTCGGCGCCAACCCGGCGTACGTGCGCACCAACTACGCCGAGTTGGTGCGCAACAACGGCGGGCCGCCGACGGTGTGGCAGGACATCCTGTGGCAGTTCCAGGCGCTCGGCGACCCCGACGCGGCCCTGGCCAACCTGCGCGCCAACCCGGGCTACACGCCGGAGGAGGGCGAGAGCCGGGCACACACCTTCCACTGGATCCGCAACCTCGCGGCGCTGGGCACCGTCGACACGACGGTCAGTGCCAACCACCCGCTGAGCGCGGTGTTCTCTCGCAACGGCGCGCGCACCTACGTGGCGTCGAACCCGACCGCGAACCCGATCACCGTCACGTTCTCCAACGGCACCCGGCTCACGGTGGGGGCCGGAAAGACGGCCACCACCGGGGCGTACACCTGGAGCGGCGGCAACGCCTCGGGCGGCGTACCGCCGACCAGCGCGCCGCCCACCACCGCGCCGCCCACCACCGCGCCACCGACGACGGCGCCGCCCACGACCGCGCCGCCCACCACGCCGCCGGGCTCGGGCTCGCCGACCCGGTACCTGCTCGCCGGTGGCGGGCTGGGCAACGCCGGTAACTCGACCACCACCACGGTCGCGGCCGCCAACGGCAACCACGACGGTACGCCGACGAATGCCCAGGTCTTCACGGCGACCGGCCTGAACCTCGCCTACTCCGGGGCGCAGACCGCGTTCGACCTGTTCCTGGACGCCGGCACAGCCGTCGGCAACGGCGTGCAGGTGCGGGTCTCCTACGACCTGACCGGCAACGGCAGTTGGGACCGGACGGAGACCTGGCGCTACTTCGCCACCGACCCGGTCCCCGGCTACGAGCACTACACCCAGAACGCCGGCCTGGCCTCGGCCACCGGGACGTTGGGCACATTGAGCAACGGCACGGTCCGGGTGGAGGTCTGGTCGGCCATCGGCAACAACCCGACCACCCTGGGCATCGGCAACCAGTCGGTGCTCCGCCTCCCGTACTCCTGATCCGCGCATCCGCGCCCGCCGCCGGCCGTACCCCGGCCGACGGCGGGCGCGGGGGCGTCACCCCGCGGCCCGCGCGATCGTTCCCGGACAGGGTGGGCGGGATCCGCGCTTTCCGGTGGACGGCGGGCGCCGCTTGCGCGGAAACGACGGACGGGCAAGCACCCGGCTGCAAGATGCAGGCGGCCAGGGCCGATACGGTTCTGCATTCCACAATTCACCGTGCCAATAAATAGATAGGCACCAATCTTGACTTGCGCATCGGAGCGGCGGACCGTGAGGAGCAGGCGGCGGATGCCCACCATTGTCGGCCCGCCTTGCGCGACGGACGGAATGCGAGCGCCGCTGATGTAGCGCGGCGTGTCAGGAGGCATTCGATGCAGTTGAATCCGTACTCAGGAGCCTATCTCAGCGATCCGGCCGCCACCTGGCGACGCATTCTCGACGATCCCCGCCGGGTGCTCTACGCCGAGGATCTGGGGCTGTGGTTGATCAGTCGGCACGCGGACGTGCGGCGCGCCCTCGCCGACGCCACGACGTTCGGCAACGCCCTCACCCTCGCCCCGGTCTACCAGGTCTGCCCGCAGGCGATGAGCGTCGTCACGCAGATCGACGCGCCACCGACGACCGCCGCCGCCGACCCACCGGTGCACCCGCGCACCCGCCGCGCCCTGCGGGCGACCTTCGCCAACACGGCGGAGCGGGCCGAGGCCGAGTACGGCCGGATCGTCCGCCGCCGTGTCGACGAGCTGGTGTCCCGGCTCGCCGCCCGGCAGGGCCGGCAGGTGGATCTCGTCCGCGACTTCACCACCGAGCTTCCGCTGCTGGTCATCCTGGACATCCTCGGGGTTCCCGACGCCGACGTCGAGGAGATCCGGCGGTGGGCGGACGGCCAGGTCGCGCTCGTCTGGGGGCAACCGGACCCGGACGAGCAGGTACGCCTGGCCCGGGGCCTGCTGGAGTTCTGGCGCTACTGCCAGGACCTGGTGCGGCGGCGGCTCGACGGCGGGGCCGACGGCGACGACTTCGTCAGCCGCGCGCTGACCTACCGCGACGATGACGACGACGTGCTGACCGTGCCGGAGGTGGCGAGCCTCGCCTTCAATCTGCTGGTGGCCGGGCACGAGACCACCGCCGGACTGCTCGCCCACGCGCTCGACGCGGCCCTGTCCAGCCCGCACCGGTGGCGGGCGCTCGTCGACGATCCGCGATCCGTACCCGGCTTCGTGACCGAGACCCTGCGGTTCGCACCCGCCATCGACGGCTGGCTGCGGGTGACCCGCCGGGACGTCACCCTGGGCGAGGTCACCATCCCGGCGGGGGCACGCTGCCTGCTGATGATCGGGGCGGCCAACCGGGACCCGTCGGTGTTCGCCCGTCCGGACCGGTTCGATCCGCACCGCGCCGACGCGGGCGATCACCTGTCGTTCGGTCACGGGCCGCATTTCTGTATCGGCGCGGCATTGGCGCGATTGGAGGCCGACGTCGCTCTCACCCGTCTCGCCGCGACCATTCCCGGCCTTCGCCTGTCCCCCGAGCAGCACCGCTCGTTCAGCCCGAATGTTTCGTTCCGGGCGCACCACGCGCTGCTCGCGACAATCGACATCCGCACACCCGCCGACGTTCCGGAAGCAACCCCGGCCGAGGCACCGGTCGCCTGACGAGTCGGACCACGGCGGCGCAGAGCCGGTACCCGGCCGACTCCCTCCGGGTCCTATCGGTGCGACGCTGCCGACACCCGAGGACGAGTCGGGCAGGTGGATCTCTCGCGGATTGCGCGACAATTCATCGCCGCGCACGTCTTCACACCCATCGTGCCAAGGGTTGAGAATTGCCCCCTGTGAATGTCCAGCCCATCGGTCAATCTCGATCTGATGCCCGCCGTTGATTCGCGGGTGCCCCGAAGGTGAGCGCATGGAGCACACGCCCCCGCCGAGCGCCGCGCACGCCGCGGCCAGTCAACAGTTCCGGTGGGAGCTGCGCGCCTGCCGGGTCCGGCGGGGCCTCACCCAACGGGCCCTGGCGGACCTGGTGCGGTTCAGCCGGGAAACGGTCGCGGCGGTGGAATCGGGCCGCCGCTTCGGCAGCCACGAGTTCGCGGTCCGCTGTGACGACGTGCTCGACACCGGTGGTCGCCTGGCGTCCCTGTGGCCACAGGTCGCGGCCGAACAGTTGGCGGCCGACGGGCGGCGGGGCCCACGATCGGACTCGGCGCACCTCGACCCACCGGTGCCGCGTCCGCGCGGCCGGCGCGACGCGCGCGACCCGGGCGCGGTGGTGGACGCCATCGACGAGCTACGCGAGCTGATCGGCCAGGTGCTCAGCAGCCAACCCGAGGCGGACGACGCCGGGCCGCGACACGGCTCCGGACACCTCGACGACCAGCGCTGAACGCCTCCCGGCGCGACGACGGACGCCGCGCCACCGGTCGCTGACTCTGGGTACAGATGCTGGTACGGCCAGTTTGTACCACCGCGAGGTCTGGCCTCCGAGCGCGGGTTCCGGCGGAATGGGACTTGCATTCGGCAAGGTGCGGATAGACCGTCATCGACGAGTCGTGGGAGTCAATCTTGGCGTCGAGCACGAGGTCCCACGCGGCCCGACCCTACCCGACCCGCCAGCGCGGCTGGAAGATCGCCGGCCGGATGCGGCTCATCGTGGCGGCGCCGCTGGTCGCCGTCATCGGCTTCGCCGGTCTCGCGCTGACCGAGAGCGCCCGCCAGACGACCCGCGCCAGCGACCTGGAGGTGCTGGCGCGCCTCGGCGCCGAGGCCGGTGACCTGGCGTACCGGCTGCAACGCGAACGGGTCGCGGCCGCCGACCTGCTCACCACCGCCGCCGCCGAGCAGCAGGACGCCTTCGGCGTGGAGATGGCCGCCACCGACGCCTCCGTCGCGCGCTACCGCCGCCAACGCGACCGGGTGCCCACCGACGCCAACGCCGCGCTTCTGCGCCGCGTCGACGCCGCGCTGGACGGCCTGGCCCCGCTGCGCACCCAGGTCCGTACGGCGGAACACGCCTCGGTGTCCGCGATGACGTTCAGCTACCGCATCGCGATCGCCGACCTGATCACCTTCCGGGAGAACGTCTCGCACGGCGTGGTCAACGCACAGCTCGCCGACGGCATCCGCGCCTCGGCCGCGCTGTCCAAGACCGCCGAGGCGATCGGCCAGCAGCAGGTCGCCGTCCTGCGGGCCGTGGCGGCCGGTGAGCTGACCCCCGCCACCCAGCAGGACATCACCGCCGCCCGTACCAGCTACACCGAGTCGAGCCTGTCGTTCCTGGCGCTCGCCCCGGCCGAGTGGGGCCTCTGGTGGGAGCAGGCCGGCACCGGCAAGGAGGCGATCGCCCTGCAACGGATGCAGGACGAGGTGAACCGTGCCCAGCCGGGCGCGCCGCTGCGCCTGGCGACCGCCGACTGGGTCACCACGACGCAGCAGCGTGCCGCCCGCCTGGCCGACCTGCGCGGGCGCGTCGACGTGGCGGTGCTCGACGACGTGCGCGCCGCGTACGTCGACCAGCGCCGCCGGGCCGTGGCCGAGGCGGTCGGCGTGCTGCTGGCGCTGGTGTTGACCGCCCTGGTCACCTGGGCGGTGGCCCGGCAGATCACCCGCCGGCTGCGGCGGCTGCGCGACGCGGCCAACGCCGTCGCGTTCGAACAGCTCCCCGCCGTGGTGGCCCGGCTGCAACGCCCCGACAGCGCCAGCGTCGACCCCGACGAGCTGGCCCGTCAACAGTCCACGGCCGCCCTCGAACCATCCAGCGACGACGAGATCGGCGAACTCGGCCAGGCGTTCAGCGCCGTGCACCAGGCCGCCGTGCGGACCGCCGCCGAGCAGGCCGTGATGCGTGCCAACACCGCCGACATCTTCATCCACCTGAGCCGACGCGAACAGCGGCTCGTCGACGCCGTCCTCGCCCAGGTCGACCGGGTCGAACGGGACGAGACCGACCCCGACCGCCTGCACCAGCTCTACGCCCTGGACAACCTGGCCACCCGGATGGGCCGGATCAACGCCAGCCTCCTCGTGCTGGGCGGCGTCGGCGTCGGCCGGGTACGCCAACACGACGTCCCGCTGCAACAGGTGCTCCAGGCCGCCCAGTCCCAGATCGAGCACTACGCGCGGATCCGGCTCGGCATGGTCGACGGCGACGTCGCGGTGGCCGCCAAGTCCGTGGACGAGGTCGTGCACCTGCTCGCCGAACTCATGGACAACGCGACGGCGTACTCACCGCCGGGCAGCGAGACCTGGGTGAGCGGCCGCAGCCTCGGCGACCGGGTCATCGTCCAGATCAGCGACGAGGGCGTGGGCCTGCCCCCGCAGCGGTTGCAGCAACTCAACGAGCTGCTGGCCCGGCCACCCGCCATCGACGTCGCCGCCGTCCGGGCCATGGGCCTGGTCGTCGTGGGCCAGCTCGCCGCCCGCCTCGGCGCGAGCGTCCAACTGCGCCGCGGCCCCCGACGCGGCACCCTCGCCGAGGCGACGCTGCCCGCGGCGATGATCCGATCGCTGCCGCCGGAGGAGTACCTGCTCGCGCCGGGCCGGCTGTCCCGGCGGGCCGCCCGCACGTCCACCGCACCGCCCCCGTACCGGACCGGCGCGGAGCCGACCGCCGGGCACGCCCCCGCGCCCCGGCCGCTGCCGGCGGCACCCGTGTTCCGCCCGACGTCCCGCGTGGACGCCGGCGACGCGCCGACCGAGGAGCTGCTCATCTTCGAACAGGTCAACCACTGGTTCCACACCGACGTCGCGGACGCCCCGAACGGCCGCCAGTGGTCCAGCCCCGCCGACGACGCCTGGCGGACCGCCGCCCAGGCACAGACACCCGAGGTGGCCACGACCACGACCACCGGCCTGCCCAAACGGCAACCGCAGCGGCACCTGGTGCCCGGCGGCGTCACCCCGCCCGCTCCGCAGCAACGCTCCGAGTACCGCGACCCGGCCCAGGTCGCCACCGCGATGGCCGCGTACGCGCGCGGAGTGGCGGCCCGGCGGCGTACCCCGATCAACCTCGGCAACTCGTGACCGACAGGGAGAGCACGTGACCGACCACCAGGACCTCGGCTGGCTGCTGGACAGCTTCGCCGAGCGCGCGACCGAGGTCAGCCATGCGATCGCCATCTCCAGTGACGGCCTGATGGTGGCCGCCACCCGCGACCTGCCGCCGGACCGGGCCGACCAGCTCGCCGCGACCGGCAGCGGCCTGGTCAGCCTCCTGCGGGGCGCGGCGGCCTTCTTCGACGCCGGGGCGGTGATCTCCAACGTCACCCAGCTCGAGGGCGGCTTCATGTTCTCGATGGCCTTCAACGACGGGGCGTCGCTGCTCGTGCTCGCCGCGCCCGAGTGCGACGTGGGCAAGGTCTCCTACGAGATGACCGAGCTGGCGAACCGGATCGGCGACGCGCTGACCCCCGCGGCCCGAGCGGCGCTCGCCCGCAGCCGCTGACCCCACCGACCGACCCCCTCCTCTTCCCCTGGAGACGACATGTCCCTCACCACCCCTGCGCGCAGCCGTGCCGTCAGCGCGACGCTGCTCGCCCTCGTGCTGGCCGTCAGCACGGCCTGCGCCGACGACGAACCGGACGCCACCGGCGGCGGATCCATCAAGATCGGCCTCCTCGCGTCGCTGTCCGGGACGTACCAGTCCGTCGGCAAGGAGATCCGCGACGGCTTCGAGCTGTACCTGGACACCCACGACGGCAAGCTCGGCGGCCGACAGGTCGACCTCGTCGTCGCCGACGAGGGCAACGGCGCCGCGACCGCCGTGCCCGCGGCGACCAAGCTCCTCAAGCAGGACCGCGTCGCCGCGCTCACCGGCATCGTCGGCGGCGGCTCGGTCGCCGGCGTCTACCCGCTGCTGCAGGAGACCAAGGTCCCGCTGGTCGGCTCCAACGGCCGGCCGGAGATCAAGGACGTCACCCGGGTGTGGCACACCTCGTACCTCTCCGACGAGCCGGGCGCCGCGATCGCCCAGCACGTCAAGGACAACGTCAAGGGCTCGGTGTACGCCATCGGCCCCGACTACCAGGGCGGCTGGGACGAGCTGCGCGGCTTCACCGAGGCGTTCGCCAAGGCCGGCGGGACGCTCGCCAACCCGGACGGCAAGACCACCTTCACCCCGTTCCCGGCCACCACCAACTTCACGCCGTACTTCGCCCGGATCAAGGCGTCCGGCGCGCAGGCGGTCTACACCTTCTACGCCGGCAGCGCCGCCGTCGACTTCGTCAAGCAGTACGCGCAGTCCGAGATCAAGGACATCCCGCTGTACGCGGCCGGATTCCTCACCGAGGGCGGCGTGCTCAACGCCCAGGGCGAGGCGGCCCGGGACATCTACTCCGTGCTCAACTACTCCCCGGACCTGGACAACGCCGAGAACCGCAACTTCGTCGCGGCGTGGAAGGCCAAGCACGACGGGTCGCCGACCACGTACGCCCTGGCGTCGTACGACGCGGCGGCGGTGCTCGACCGCGCCATCGGGGCCGCCGGGAGCGACCCGACACCGGAGGCCATCAACGCGCAGATCGGCAAGCTCGGGCAGATCGCCAGCCCGCGCGGCGCGTGGCAGTTCTCCACGGTCACGCACTCGCCCGTGCAGAAGTGGTACCTGCGGCAGGTCCGCCAGGACGGCCGGGCGCTGTCCAACACCGTCGTGGGTGACCTCGCGACCGTCGGCCGGTGAACACGGTGGCGGCCGGCCCGGACCGGATCGACCCGTACCTCATCCCGGCGCTGGACGGGGTCGCCTACGGGCTGCTCGTCTTCGTCGCCGCGGCGGGCCTGGTCTTCTGCTTCGGCGTCGCCAACATCCTCAACCTGGCACACGGCATGCTCTACGCGATCGGCGGCTACACCGCCGCAGCGGTGCTCGACGGCGGCTGGGCGAGTCTGGCGCTGGCCCTCGGGGTCGGTGTGCTGGCCGCCGCGACGGCCGGGGTGGTGCTCGCCGGGCTGCTCACGCCGGTCGACACCGGCAACCACCTCACCCAGGCGCTGCTGACCTTCGGGGTGGCGCTGGCCGGCGGCAGCCTCCTCGTCGCCGGTTTCGGCCCGGACGATCCGCAGGTACGGGTGCCGGCCACCCTCGACGGGTCGGTGGCGGTCGCCGGGCACCGCTACGCCGCGTACCGGCTGGTCTTCATCGGGGTGGCGGCGGCGCTGGCCGCCGGTCTCTACCTGGTCGTGCGGCGGACCCGGGCCGGGATGCTGGTCCGGGCGGCCGTGGACGACCCGGAGATGGTCGCCTGCCTGGGCGTGAGCCCGACGCGGATCCGCGTCGGGGTGCTCGCCGCCGGCGGCGCGCTGGCCGGCGCGGCCGGGGTCCTCGGTGCGCCCATCATCGGCCCCGGCGCGGACACCGCCGACACGGTGCTGCTGCTGTCGCTTGTCGTCGTCGTCCTCGGCGGCCTCGGATCCATGACGGGCACCCTGCTCGCGGCCCTCGCGGTCGGTGAGATCCAGACCCTGGGCGTGGCGCTGCTGCCGTCCGCCGCCCCGTTCCTGCTGTTCGCCGCCATGGCCGCCGTGCTCGCCGTCCGGGCGCAGGGCCTGGCCCTGCGGTGGGCGGCGACGTGAGGGACCAGTTGCTCCGCCGGGTCCGCGCCGCCGTCGCGGCGCTCGTCCTCACCGGCCTCGTCGTGGCCCCCTTCGTGGTCGACGACTACACCGCGGCGATCCTCGCCCGGACCCTCGCTCTGGGCCTGGTCGGGGTGAGCGTGGCGCTGCTCACCGGTGTCGCCGGCATGCCCACCCTGGGGCAGACCGCGCCGTACGCCGCCGGCGCGTACGCCAGCGCGGTGCTCGGCAGCCAGGTCTCCGACGTGGGTGTGGTGCAGCTCGCGGTGGCGGCGCTGGCCGGCGCGACCCTCGCCGCCGTGACGCTGCCGCTGGTCGTGCCGGCCCGGGGCGTCATCGTCCTGATGATCACCCTGGCGATCGGCGAACTCGTGGTGACCGTCCTGGGGCGCTGGCGGTCGGTGACCGGCGGCACCGACGGCCTGGCCGGGATCACCCCGGTCCGTCCGCTGTGGGGCCTGCCGGTGCTGGCCTCCGACCGGGCCCGGTACGTCTACACCCTCGTCGTCGTGGCGGCGCTGGTCGGCGCGGTCCTGCTGCTGATGCGGACCCGGTTCGGGCTGGTGCTGCGCGCCGGCCGCGACGACGAGGCGCGGCTGCGGGCCAGCGGCCACCGGGTGCCGCTCCACCTGTCCGGCGCACACGTCGCCGCCGGGGCGATCGCCGGCGCGGCCGGTTCCCTGCTCGTCGTCGCCCAGGAGTACGTCTCCCCCGCCGACTTCGGCTTCGACACGTCCGCGCTGCTGCTGCTCGGCGTCGTCATCGGCGGCACCGCGTCGGTCGGCGGCGCGCTGGTGGGCGCGGTCCTCGTCATCGCCGTCCGCGACTGGTTGTTCGGAGTGCTGCCCGGGCACGCGCCGCTGGTGCTGGGCGCGCTGTTCGTGGCGACGGTCTACCTGTTGCCCACCGGCCTCCGGCGGGTCCGCCACCCGCGCGAGGGGTCGCGGCAACCGGTCCCGGCAAGCGACCACCCGGCCCCGCCGGCCACCCGCGCACCGGAGCTTCGGGTATGACCTGCCTGCTCAGCGCCGAGAAGATCACCGTGCGGTACGGATCGCTCGCCGCCCTCACCGACGTGGACCTGTGCGTGCACGACGGCCAGCGGCACGCCCTCATCGGCCCCAACGGGGCCGGCAAGACCACTCTGCTCGACGTGCTCGGCGCGACAACCCGCCCGCAGCACGGCACGGTGCTCTTCGCCGGCAGCGACGTGAGCCGACTCGGGCCGGCGGCCCGCGCCCGCCGCGGCATCGACCGCACCCACCAGCGGCCCGCCGTCTTCGCGACCCTCACCGTCAGCGAGAACGTCGAGGTCGCCGCGCTGCCCCGGACGATCCGGCCGCGCGGCTGGCGGCCGGGTGGGACCCGGAACGCCGCCCGGGGACGCGCCCGCGCCCTGCTCGACCAGCTCGGCCTCGCCGACCTCGCGGCGGTGCCCGCCGGTCAGCTCGCCCACGGGCAGCGCCGCCAGGTGGAGATCGCGATGGCCCTCGCCGGCCGACCCCGCCTGCTGCTGCTCGACGAACCGGCGGCCGGACTGTCCGCCGCCGAGGTCGGCCGGCTCGCCGAACTGCTGGCGGCGCTGCCCCGACAGGTCGCCGTGCTGCTGGTCGAGCACCACCTGGACCTGGTGTACGCCCTCTGCGACACCGTGACCGTGCTGCGCGACGGCCGGACGGTGGCCGCCGGCACACCGGACGAGATCCGTACCTCGCCGCTGGTGCGGCGGGCCTACGCCGACGGGGTGTCCTGATGCTCTACGTGGAGCGGCTCTGCGCCGGCTACGCCGGAGGGACCGTGCTGCACGACGTCGACCTGCGGGTGCCGCCGGGCACCATCCAGGCCGTGGTGGGCCGCAACGGCGCCGGAAAGAGCACCCTCGTGCACACCATCGCCGGACTGGTGCGCGCCTCCAGCGGGCGCGTCGAGATCGGCGGCGTGCACGTGGCCGGACGGCAACCCCACCGCGTCGCCCAGTCCGGTGTGGGCCTCGTACCGCAGGGCCGGCGGGTCTTCTCCCGGTTGACGGTGGCCGAGCACCTGGTCCTGGCGGCGGCGCCGTGGCGGGCCGCGACACCCGGCGGCGAGGGCTGGACGGTGGCCCGGATCCTCGAACTGCTGCCCCGCCTGGCGGCCCGGCTGCGCCACCGCGGCGCCGAACTCTCCGGCGGCGAGCAGCAGATGCTGGCCATCGCCCGCGCGCTGCTCGGCCAACCCCGGGTGCTGCTGCTCGACGAGCCCTGTGAGGGGCTCGCGCCCGACCTGGCCGCACGGGTCCGCGACCTGGTCGGCCACCTCGCCGCGAACGGGTTGACCGTGCTGCTCGTCGAACAACAACTCCGCCACGCGATCGAGATCGCCGACCGGGTGGCGGTGCTCGAGTACGGCCGGGTGGTCTACGACCGGCCGACCGCCGAGGCACGCAGCGACCCGGGCCGCCTGGAGGCGATGGTCGGCATCACCACCACCCGCACGCCCCCGAGCGCCGGAGCCACCCCACGGCTCTGGGCCGACACCCCGTAGCCCTGCTCCGCACCGACATCCCGCAGTCACCCACTCGGAGAGGCGGAAGACGAATGGCGACCCCGACCAGCGACGGCACCTACACCTTCGACAACGGCGCACCGGACGCGGTACCGCAGATGCGGGCGCTGGAGTCCTTCCTGGATCCGATCACGATGCGCCGCCTTGCCCGCCCGGTCCTGCGCCTCGGGTCGAGCTGTTGGGAGGTCGGGGCCGGTGGCGGCTCGATGGCCCGGCGGATCGCCCGCGCGGTCGGCGGGGACGGCCGTGTCCTGGCCACCGACATCGACCCCACGCATCTGGTGGCCGACGGCAACCTGAGCGTGGGCCGGCACGACGTACGCGCCGATCCCCCGCCCGGCGAAGCGTTCGACCTGATCCACGCCCGCCTGGTGCTGCTGCACCTGCCCGAGCGCCGCCGGGTCCTGCGTACCCTCGCCGGCGCCCTGGCCCCCGACGGCTGGCTGGTCGTGGAGGAGTTCGACTGCACCACCCCGCCGCGGGTGCTGACCGCGCCCAGCGACGAGGCGGCGAAGCTGTTCGCGCAGGTGATGGACACCATGATGGGTGTGCTCCAGGACCACGGCGCCGACCTGGGATGGGCGCAGGACGTGCACACCGAGATGACCCTCGCCGGCCTGACCGATGTCGACACCATCACCCACTCGCAGAGCTGGGCCGGCGGGTCGACCGGCGCGTCGCTCTACGCGACGAACTGCCGCCAGCTGGAGCCGGACCTGCTGGCGGCGGGGCTCTCGCCGCAGCAGCTCGCCGCCTTCCGTCGACTCGTCCGTGACCCGGGGTTCGCCGTCATGAGTTACCACTTCGTCTCGACCCGAGGCCGGCTCGGTGCCCCCACCCACACCCCCTAAAGCGTCCTAGGACACTGCTGGTCGCACACCGCGGCCGGTGCCTGTGGCATACCAGCCCGGGGCCTTGTCAACGCCCGCGATGACCGCGGGCCCGTCACCCCCGGCAGCGGGGGTAACGGGCCCATCTGCGAACTGGTCTACCCGAGACAGGTGACGACGGCCGTAAGGGTCTGAGCCGTGGTGCCCCGGTTGGAGCCTCGTACCGCCCAGCCGTTGCCGGACGCGAACGAGTCAGTGAGGAAGATGTCGAACGCGGATGTCTGTCCGCCTCCTCCGGTGACGATCGTGCCAGCGGGGCAGGTGGCGAAGGAGATGCTGTTCGCGCCCGCCGCCACTGTTACGGGAGTCCCCGTCGTCTGCGACAGCGCGGTCATCCCGGACGGCTTCTTGCTCGCGGCGGGGCTGGTGTCAGCCGCGTTCGCCCCGCTCAGAGGAACGACCAGCAGAAGACCGCTGACCGATAGTGCCGCTGCGCTGCTGATGAACAACTTCTTCTTCTGCACGCCTGTTTCTCCCATCGATTGCTGAGCACGAGAGACATTCGACCGGACGGTCCGCAGCAGGCTACTAACAGCCAGTGATCGAATTGATCGATACTCGTAAATCTAAAGATGGACCAAAGTTCGACGCATGACCCCGTCCGGCAACAAAGACGTGACCGGTTTCGACCTTCCATCCGCTCACCGACGCGAGCATCGGGGCCGGAACCGGGCCAGCAACAGATCAACTGCTTGCCGTTGTTTCTGATCGGAAAACTACGGCGGGCCCCCTGGGGCTGGTTTGTCGGTCCTGCGGTCGGGAACCGACTGCCGTCAGGGCGGGGACGGATCGGGGGCGCGTCAATGCAGATCGGCTACAAGCTGGCCTCGGAGGGCTTCGGGCCACAGGAGATCATCCGGCAGGCCGTCCGGGCCGAGCAGGCCGGTTTCGACTTCGTCGAGATGAGCGACCACTACCACCCCTGGCTGGAGGCGCAGGGCCACTCGTCCTTCACCTGGAGCGTGCTGGGCGCGATCGCGGCGCGTACCACCACGCTGCGCCTCGCCACCGGCGTCACCTGCCCGACGGTGCGCTACCACCCGGCGATCATCGCGCAGGCGGCGGCGACCATGGGGCTGATCTCCGACGGGCGGTTCACCCTCGGCGTCGGCGCCGGTGAACGGCTCAACGAACACGTCGTGGGGCAGGGCTTCCCCAGCGTCCGGGGACGGCACGAACGGCTCCGCGAGGCACTGGAGATCATCCGGTTGCTCTGGCAGGGCGGCTACCAGTCGTACGAGGGTCGGCACCTGCACCTGGAGGACGCCCAGGTCTTCGACCTGCCGGACACTCCACCCGTGATCGCCGTCGCGGCCAGCGGAGAGGCGTCCGCCCGGCTCGCCGCCGAACTCGGCGACGGGCTGTTCGCCACCGATCCGGACGCCACGATCGTCGAGCACTACCGGAGCGCCGGTGGCTCGGGCCCCCGCTACGCCGAGGTGCCGCTGGCCTGGGCCACCGACGACCAGCAGGCGGTCGACGCGGTGTTGCAGAAGAGCCGCTGGATGGTCACCGGCTGGAAGGTGATGAGCGAACTGCCGAACCCGGTGAACTTCGACGCGGCGAGCGCGCACGTCGAGGAGAAGCACGTGCGCGGGCTGTTCGCCGTCGGCCCCGACCCCGAGACGCACGTGGCGAAGGTCCGGTCGTACGTCGACGCCGGGTTCGACCACATCGTGCTGCAGAACGCCGGCCCGGATCCCGACGGCTTCCTCGACTTCTTCGCCGCAGACCTGTCCGGGCGGCTGCGCGCGCTGGGCTGAGCGAACCCTGTGCGGCACGCCGCGGTGCACGCGGCACGGGCCCGCCCGCCCGGACGGCTGTCCGGGCGGGCGGGAGCGCTCAGGATGGACGAGCAGGTCGGTACTCAGCGGAAGCAGTGCGCGATCGGTACGGCGCTGCCCTCGCAGTTGGTCGGCTCGTTCTCGACGACCACGCTCTCGTCGTCGATCTTGACCTGGGCGTGCTCGGCGAAGATGCCGCCCGGCTTCACCGTGGCCGCGTTGTGGGTGACCTTGCTGGTGTAGAGCGCCACCGCGCCCGCGGTGGCGTAGATGCCGCCGCCCTTGGACGTCGCGCCGACCGCCTCGTTACCGGTCACGTCGCTGCCGCGCACCAGCAGGTTGGACTTCTCGGTGTAGATGCCGGCCCCGATGCCGTGCGTGGTGTTGCCGGCCACGACGCTGTCGTCCAGGGGCAGCAGCCCCTTGACGGTCGAGATGCCGCCGCCGTTGACGGTGGAGGTGTTGCCACGAATGGTCATCTTGCGCATCACCAGCACCGCGTCGGAGTTGGCGGCGCCGCCGCCGACCTGCGCGGTGTTGTTCAGCAACTCGGTGTCGTACACCTTGGTCCGGGCCGAGAAGCTGGCCAGGCCGCCGCCCTGTCCGGCGCTGTTCTGCGCGAAGCTGGTGCTCTCCACGTCGGCCGCGCCCCGGTAGTTGCCGAGCCCGCCGCCGTAGCCGTTGGCGCTGTTGTGGTGGAACTCCGAACGCTTGAGCGTCAGCACGCCGCCGTTGAGCAGGCCCCCGCCCTTGCCCGCGGCGCCCGAGGCGCTGTTGCCGATGAACGTGGAGTCGGTGACCACCATGTTGCCGTCGTTGAAGATCCCACCGCCGCCGCCCTCGGGCGACAGCGACGTGCTCTGGGTGACGGTGACCCGCTCCACCACGGCCGTCGCGCCGTGCACGACGTGCACGCTGCCGCCCTCGATGGCCGAGCGGCCGTTGTGCAGCTCGACGTCGCGCAGGGTCAGCTCACCGCCGTCGCGGACGGTGAAGAAGCGGAACGCCTCGGCCTGGGCGTCGCGGGCGATGGTCGCGCCGGCGCCGTCGATGGTGATGGGCTGGTAGATCACCGGCAGGCCGGCCGTGTCGTCGGCCGGGTCGTGCGGCGGGGCGTCGGCGTCCCCGGGGGTCTCCGCGGCGTCGGCCTGTTCCCGGGCGTCGCGGATCCCGCCGTCGTACTGGTCGGTCTCGTGGAACGCCTCGGTCAGCGTGTACCGGCACCGGGGCGCGAGCCGCAGCTCGCCGCCGCCCTCCGCGTTGGCGGACACCAACGCGGCCACCAGCTTCGCCGCGTCGCAGGGCACCTCGACCACGCCGCGCTTGCCGGTGCCCGGCGAGGTCGGCCGGGTCCGCTCGGCGTCCTCCCCGTCGCGTTCCGGCGTCGACCGGTCGCCGGAGCGCCGGTCGTCGTCGCGGTCGGCGGCGGTCAACCGGCCCAGGACCCCGAGGGAGAGCTCACGGTCGGCGGCGGCGGCGACGCCGGCCACCCCGGCCGCCCCCACCACCAGGCTCCCCGCCAGGAGCCCGCCGGCTAAGAACCATCGGGACCGCCGTCGAGGTCGAGCTGGGCCGTCTCCTGGTCGGTACGTGGACATCCGGTTCCTACCTTCCTGCGTACGTGCCGTGACCGCGGCCCATTCGGGCGCGGGGGGCCGGACGTGCCGCCGACCACCAGAAGCCACGATATGACCGCAATACGGACAAGAAGGCGTGAACGTGAATAGTGCTGCCATTCATCTTTTTCGGTGCCAGACGGCTCAGACGCCGTCACCCGCCGACGTGGATGCCGGGACGGCGCAGCGGGTCCGGCTCGGTACGACGGATGATCTCCCGCACCACCGGTGGGGTGTCCCCCTGCCCCAGGATCAGGTAGCGCAGCAGGTGCGTGATCGGGCTGCCCTCGGACCACTCGAAGTGCGCGTGCGGCCGTACCCCGGTCGCGTCCCGCAGCGCCAGCAGGATCGCGGCGATCGCGTTCGGCGCGGCCGCGCTGCTGGCCCGCAGCACCCGGAAACCGCCCACCTCGACCCCGTGCACCCGCAGCACCTGGCTGAACCCCGACGGGTCCACCACGTCGATCTCCAGGAACAGCACGTCGGACGCGCCGGGCACCGGGTTCATGCCCCGCTGCGCCCGCTCCTTGATCGTGTACTCCTTCTGCGACCCGCCCTGGCGCTTGTTCGCGATCAGGTGCAACTGCCCGTCATGGGCCAGCGACTCGGTGATGAACCGGCGGGCCGCCTCGTCGAACTCGATCCGTTCGGCGCGCAACTCGGTGGTCCGGGTGACCCGCGAGACCAGCGACACCGCGATGATGCCGAGGATGAACAGCGCCGAGATGGTGATCCCGTCCGGCTTCTCGATGACGTTCTCCACCAGGGCGTACACCAGGACCAGCGTCAGCACGGTGAACCCGATGGCGCCGCCGCGCTGGCGGCTCCGGACCGCCGAGATGGCCACCGCCACCGCGCCGGAGACCATCATCGCCAGGATGCCCGTGGCGTACGCGCCGGCCTGGGCGTTGACGTCGGCGCGGAAGGCGACCGTGATGGCGACGCTGACGACCGTGTAGACGATCACCACCGGGCGCACCGCGCGGGCCCACTCCGGGGCCATGCCGTACGAGGGCAGGTAGCGGGGCACGATGTTGATCAACCCGGCCATCGCCGAGGCACCGGCGAACCACAGGATGAGCACGCTGCTCAGGTCGTAGACGGTGCCGAACACCTCACCGAGGTAGGTGTGCGCCAGATAGGCCAGCGCCCGCCCGTTCGCCGCCCCACCCGGCCGGAACTCGGCGGCCGGAACGAGCGCGGTGGTCACGAACGTCGTCGAGATGAGGTACACCGACATGATGAGCGCGGCGGTGGTGAGCAACCGCCGGGTGTTCCGGATCCGGGCGGCGAGCCGGGCCTGCCGGTCCGGACCGTCGGCCGCCACCAGGGGCATCATGCTGACCCCGGTCTCGAAGCCGGACAACCCCAGCACCAGCAGCGGAAAGGCCAACACGGCGGTGAGCAGCACACCGCCCGGGCCACCGCCGTCCGCCGTCAACGCCGTCGTCCAGTCCGACACGATGCCCGGGTCGCCCACGATCCGGGCCAGCGCGACCACCACGATCACCGCGTTGAGCACGAGGAACACGGCCACCAACGGGATGGCGACCACCACCGCCTCCCGGAAGCCCAGCAGGAACACCCCACCCAGGACGAGCAGCAGCGCCACGGTGACCAGCACCGGCACCGCCGGGCCGTGCAGGGCGTCCGGCAGGTACGGGTTCTCCAGCAGGTGCACGGTGGCGTCGGCCGAGGACAGGGTGATCGTGATGATCCACGAGGTGGCCACGAACCCGAGCAACACCAGCACGAAGATCTTGCCCCGCCAGAACGGCAGCAGGCGTTCCAGCATCGCCACCGAACCCTGCCCGTGCGGGCTCTCCCGGGCCACCCGCCGGTACATGGGCAACATGCCGAACAGGGTCAGCGCGACGATCAGCAGGGTCGCCAGCGGAGACAGCGCGCCGGCGGCCACCGCCGCGATGCCCGGCAGGTACGACAGGGTGGAGAAGTAGTCCACGCCGGTCAGGCACATCACCTGCCACCAGGCGTGCCTGCGGTTCTGCCCCTCGCTCGTCTCCGGGCCCGGCGGCTGCACCTGATGCTCGAAGAGCCACCGCCGCAGCGGGCTGGCCGGCGGCGTCGCGCGGGCCGGGCTGTCCACCCGCTCCGGCACCACGACGCCCTGCCGACCGCCCGGGTGCGGCCGGGCCGGGTCGCGGGCCGCGCGCAGCGCCGGGTCCGGCCCGCTGGGCGTGTGGCGTCGTCCGCCCCAGCGTCGCGGTCTCGCCCGGTGCTCGTCAGCCATCGCCCGTCCCACCCTCGCAGGTCCTGATCCGACCGTAGGTGCCAGCCCACGGCCCGAGCGGCCGAACCGAGCAGGTAACCGGGCGGCTCAGGGCAGGTCCGGTCGGGCGAGCAGCCGAGCCAGGGCCGCCGGGTCGGCGACGGTGACCGTGACCGCCGGGTGCCGGGGCCAGCCGCCGGGCGCCAGGGCCGGCACCGGTACGCCGAAGCGCACGCAGACCCCGGCGGCGGTGCTGCTGCCGAAACTCACGCCGCCGTCGACCAGCGACAGGTGCGGGCCGATCACCCGCCACCACCGGTACGGCCCGGCGACCTCCACCCCGAGCACGTTGTCCCGGCCGGTGCGCAGCCGCCACGGCCCGTACCGGATCGTCAGGTCCCGGTCGTCGACGGCGACCCAGGCCGTCGCCGGCCGGACCCCCAGCAGCGCCAGTACCGGACGGAACGCCACGTCGAACCGGAACGGGAACCGGACCGGAGCGTCGGTCATCGGGCGCCCGGCCGGGCAGCGGGCCGCGACACCGGGCCCCCCGGGCGCAGCGGACCGGGCCGCGCGGGACGAGGTCGGGCGGCGGGACGACGCCGGGCCAGGACGGTCATGGCGCGGGCGTACCCGGAACACGCCGGCCGACACCCGTGGATGTTCCGCTCCCGCCGCTCCCCCGCCGCCGGCCGGCACCCCCCGGGCCGGCCGACGACGGCAGACGGTCGACACCCCCCCGGGCCGACCGGCTGACTTCCCAGGCCGCCGCCGGTGGGTGCCGACGGGCCGCGCGGGTAGGTGGAGCGGGCGGGGCGGATTGCGCCCCCGCGCTCCGCCGCCCCCACGGGCGGAGCGCGGGGACCCCCCGTCCCGGCTACTGCAGGAACGCCCCGAGGGGCGAGAGCAGCAACCGTCCGAGCGCAGCGGCGTTGTCGTCCAGCCGCAGACGCTCACACTCTCGGGCGTCCGGATCGTGCCGGCACCGCCAGATCTTCTGCGCGTTGCGCCAGGCGACATCGCGGGTGTACTCGACCAGTTCCCCCTGGTACCAGTCGTCGATGTCGCCGTTGAGCATGTCGATGAGCAGCTGCCACCGCTCCAGGTAACCCCGGCGCAGACCGGGGATCTTGTCGGCGAAGATGTTGTTGATCTCGAGGTAGTCGTGGTGCTGGTCGGTCCCGTCGACCGGCTCCGACTCGAGATGGTCGAACGTCGTCACCAACGCGAACGGCAGGTCGAAGTTGATGTGCGCGTTCACACCGGCCGCCGCCGAGGGCAGCGGACGGGCGTCCGGCCCGCGCATCCGCTCGAACAGACACGACCAGGCCTTCGGCGTCCCCGGGCTGGAGTCGGTCCAGAGCCGCAGGGCGTCGAAGTAGCGGGCCGCGAACTCGACGTCCAGCCGGGAGAGGAAGACCGGGTCGACGAACCGGTCGTCGTACAGGCCGTCCAGCACACTGCTGGTGATCGTCAGGTAGAGCTTGTTGAAGTCGGCGAGCGGGCAGCTCTCCTCCAACGGAGGCAACCGCACCAGCAGATCCTGAAGCTTGGTGAGATGGTCGACCACCGCCGGCACGTCCGCCGGGTGATCGGCGAGCAGGTCGACGATGTCCCGGTGCACGGGCCCCCAGACCGGTTCGGTCATCTCTCCTCCATCATGGTCGTTGCGCCCCCGCGACGCCGTCGACGGGGCACAGCCTTTCAGCCGGCAACCGCCGCCGGGATCAGTAGAACGACGTATCCCCGGCGCACACCGGCGCCGGGGATACGTAGTGGTGTGGTCAGCCGCGTGCGTTGCGCAGGTGGATCGCGCTGGCCTGCACGCGGGTACGGACCTGGAGTTTGTCGAAGATGTGCGACACGTGCACGCCGATGGTCCGCTCGCTGATGAACAGCCGCTGCCCGATCTCCCGGTTGGTCAACCCCTCGGCGACGAGCGCGAGCACCTCCCGCTCCCGCGCGGTGAGCGTCGCCAACTCGTCGTCGGCGGGCTCGACCGACCCGGCGGCGCGCGTGCCGTCGGCGCTGTCCCGCTCCTCAAGGGACACCCGGGCCCGCCCGGCCAACTCGCGGATCTCCGAGGTCAGCGGCACCGCACCCAGCCCCTGCGCCACCCGGTACGCCTCCCGCAGCAGCTTGCCCGCGGTGGCCACCCGGCTGCGCCGGGCCAGCAGGGCCTCGGCCTGACGCAGCCGCGAGTACGCCGCCGGGTACGGGTGGTTACGCCGGTCCCACTCGGCGACCGAGGCGGCCCACAGCTCCGGGTCGCTGCCATCGAGGCGGCTCACCTCGGCGGCGCACAGGGCCAGGAAGCCGTCCACCACCGACCGCACCGGGCGGGCCGCGGACGCGCTCTTGCGGGCGACCCGCTCGGCCACGTCCCGCAGGCGACGTACCGCCGTCGGGTCCACCTCGACGGTGCGACTCGCGTGCGCCTCCGCCTCGGCGCGCAACCCGTGCCAGACCAGCGCGGACAGGATCGTCACGTCGTCCGACCGGCTCTCGGTGAGACCCCGCTGCACGGCCTGCCGCGCCACGTCGTGCCGGCCCTCCCACATCGACAGGCCGGCGCGCAGGGTGAGCAGCGGGATGACGTGGCGGGCACCACCGCCGGCCAGCACGGTCGCCACCGCGTCGAGGTCCCGGTCGGCGGCGGCGATGTCGCCGTAGCCCACCGACAGCCGGCAGCGGGCCAGCAGCAGCTCGACGGCGTCCGCTCCGGACGGTCGGTGCCGCAGCGCCGCCGCCACCACCTTCTCCGCCTCGGCCCACTGGCCCACCCGGAACAACCCGTTGGTGGCGATGGCCAACAGCCGGGTCTCGTAGGTACGGCCCAGGCCCAGCTCGGCCACCCGCTCGGCACCCCGGCGGGCCACCACCACACCCTCCTCGAGGATGTTCAGCGGCCCGGTCAACAACTCCGCCAGGTGCAGGTACGCGCAGGCCACGTCCTCCGGCTGGCCGGAACGCTCGGCGGTCTCCAGGGCCTGGCGCACGACGGCCAGCCCGGCGTCCGGGTCCTCCAGGTACGCGTCGCTGAAACCGAGCGCCGAGCTGGCGAGCACCACCTCGGTGGTGGACCCCTCCACCTCGGCGGCCAACGCCAGCGCCTCCCGGGCACGCCGGCCCGCGTCGGCGTACCGGCCCAGGTGCAGCAACAACTCGGCGAGCCGAGCGGCGGCGGTGGCCCGGTCCCGTGGGGAGCAGTCCGCCGCGTCGAGGGCCCGCTCGTACTCCTTCTCCGCGAGGGCGGAACGCCCCGCGGCGGCCAGATACCGCGCCCGGCGGATGTGCAGCGCGCAGCTCGGCCCGCCGCCCCGCACGGCGGCCAGCTCCTCCAGCAACGCCAACGCCCGGGCGTGCTCACCGCTGTGGTGGGCCGCCTCGGCCGCGTTGCCGAGCAGCTCGACCCGGTCCACCTCCGGCGCGGCGGAGTCGCCGGCGAGCTGCAACGCGGCCGTCCAGTGCCGGTGCGCCTCGGCGTAACCGTGCAGGCGCTCGGCCTCCTGCGCGGCGCCCACCGCGGCGGGCAACGCCCGCGCCGGCTCGCCGGCCAGCCGCCAGTGATGCGCCAGCCGGGCCTGATGCAGCTCGCCCGGCGCCGCGGTCAGCGCCTCGGCGTAGCGGCGGTGCAGCCCGGAGCGTTCGGCGGGCAGCAGCTCGTGCGCCAGCACCTCGGCGACGAGCCGGTGCCGCAGCCGGTAGCCGTCGTCGGCGCTGACCAGCAACCGGTGCGCGACCGCGGCCCGGGCGGCCTCGATCAGCTCGCCGTCGGGAAGCCGCAGCACCTCGGCCAGCAGCCAGTGCTGCACGGGCTCGACACCGGCGGCCACGGCGTGCACCACGGCGTGCGCGTGCTGCGGCAGGGCGTCGACCCGGTCGAGGAAGATCTCCCGCAGCGTCTCGGACAGCCCGTCCCGCCCGTCGCGCAGGTCGCGGGCCAGCTCCTCGATGACGAACGGGTTGCCGCCACTGCGCTGCCAGACCTGCTCGGCCGCCTCGACGGGAAGCGGCCGGCCCACCACGGCTGCGGCGAGCTGTTCGGTGCCGGCACGGTCCAGCGGTGACAGGTCGAGCACCCGGACCGTCCGGAGCCGACGCAGCTCGGTGAGCACCCGGCGCAGCGGATGCGCGCCCTGCAACGACTCGGCGCGGACCGCGGCCAACACCGAGAGTTGCAGGTCACCCAGGCCGGCCAGCAGGTACAGCAGGAGCTGCCGGGTGCTGCGGTCGACCCACTGCAGGTCGTCGAGGATCAGCACCAGCGGTCGTCCCTCGGCGATCAGGTGCAGACCCCGGGAGACCCGCTCCAGCAGGGTGCCCGCGCCGTCCGGGCCGCCGGTCTCGTCGGCGAACACCTGCAACAGCCCACGCACGGCCGAGGAGGTGCGCGCCTGCGCGGCGGTCAGGTCGGCGTCGAAGCGCCGCAGCGCCTGGAGCAGCGGGTGCAGTGGCGAGGCGTCGCCGATGTCCAGGCAACTGCCGGTCAACACCAGCGCGCCTGTCTCGCGCAGCCGGGTGCCGACCTCGCCGAGGATCCGGGTCTTGCCCACACCGCTCTCGCCGGTCAGGAAGACGGCGGCCGTCTGTCCCTGTGCCACGTCACCGAGCAGCGCCGACCGAACCGTCTGCACCAGCTCGGTCCGGCCCACGAGCGGTGCGGTGTCCACATCGCTGGCCATGGCACGCAGCCTAATCACACGCCCCCGGACCGTTCTACGGCCATCTGCCGCTTGTGGTACTCCTCGCGTCGACATTGCGACTAAAGGTTGCGGGTGGCCGACATACGTCGTTCTGCCGATCCCCCGTCAGCCCAGGGATGCCAATCTCCGAGGGTCATCAGCCCATCACCTGGGAAGGTCGGGTGCGCCACCCATGATCACTATCGTCGCCGACCCGCCACGGACCGACCGCCCACACTGGCCGGTGCCCGAGGAACGACGCACGGTCAGCGTGCTCTTCGCCGACATCGTCGGCTCCACGGCACTTGTCGACCAGCTCGACCCGGAGGACGTCCGGGCGCTGCAACGGGCCTACTTCGAGCGGGTCGCCGGGGTGCTGCGCCGCTGGCACGGGGTGGTCGAGAAGTACGTCGGCGACGCGGTGATGGCGCTGTTCGGGGCACGGCACTCCGACGGCTTCGACGCGTACCGGGCGGTGCGGGCGGGGCTGGAGATCCAGGCCGCGCTGGACCGCCGGCCGATCCTCGGCGACATCACCCTGCGGGTACGCGTCGGCATCGCCACCGGCGAGGTGGTGGTCGACCTGGCCGACGCGGTCAGCGGCGGCCACGGCGTGGCCAGCGGCGCGGTGATCACCACCGCGGCCCGCCTACAGGGGTACGCGGCACCGGGCGGCGTCGCGTTGTGCGCGGCCACCGCGCGGGCCACCGCCGGACTCATCGTCCAGCGTCAACTCGCGCCGATGCCGGTGGCCGGCCGGTTGGCGCCGATGCCCGTGTGGCACGCCACCGGTCCCGCCCGACCTGGCGCGGACCGGCACGACGGTCCACTCATCGGGCGTCGCCGCGAACTGGCCGGCATCGGCGAGCAGGTGGGTGGGGCACTGCGGGCACGCGAACCGCTGTGGGTCTCCCTCGTCGGCCCGAGCGGCAGCGGCCGCAGCCGGTTGCTGCACGAGCTGAGCCGGACGCTGCGCACGGTGGACGGGGTACCGGTGCGCTGGTGCGTGGTGGGTTGCCCGCCGTACCCCGATCAGGTCCTCGCTCCGGTCGCCGAACTGGTCCGCGTCCTGGCCGGAATCCGTCCCGGCGACGGCCCGGCGGCGGTCCGCGCCCGCCTGACCGCCGCTCTGACGCCGCTGTACCCGCCGGACCGCGTCGCGGCGGCGGTGCCGGCGCTGCACGGGCTGTTGGCCAACCCGGACGCCTCGGCCGAGGCGGTGGCCGCCGCCGCGCTCTGCCGCGACGTCCTGCTGCGGCTGGCCGCCGACCGGCCGCTGGTGGTGGCGGTGGACGATGTGGACCGTGCCGCTCCGGCGGTGAGCCGCTTCCTGCACGACCTGTTCGGCGCGGCCACGGCGCGCGGCGTGCCGCTGGCTGTGCTCACCGTGCACCAGCCGCAGTGGGCCGACACCCGGCCGGGCCCGGCCCGGCGGGTGCCGATCCGCCCATTGGCCGCCGTCCAGTCCGGTCGCCTGCTGCGTCACCTGCTGGCCCGCGCCGGGCAGCCGGTGGCCCTGGTCGACCGACTGTTACCGCTGGTCGGTGGCCGGCCCGGGCACGCTGCCGCGTACGTCGCCTCGATCACGTCGGGCGCGGACCCGGTGACTCTGCCCGAGCCGGTACGTCGCAGTGCCAGCGCCGAACTGGACCGGCTCGGCGGTGACGGCCGGGCGGTGCTGATGGCCGCCGGCACCCTCACCGGTCCGCTCTCCGGCTCGACCGTCGACCGGGCTCTCGGGTGGGTGCCGGGGCGGTCCGCTCCCCTGCTGCGCGCCCTCGTCTCCGCCGGACTGCTGCGCGACGACCGCGCCCGTGGCTACGCGTTCGTCGCGCCGGCGCTGCGTCAGGTCGCCGCCGAGCGCCTTCCCCACGCGATGCGCGCCGTGCTCAGAAGGCGGGCCGGCGCGAGTGCGGCGTCCGACGCCACCGGCGCTCTCGTGGCGCTGCCGGCAGCCGGTCAGCAGCGGCGCGTGTCCACCCCGGCGGTGGCGACGCCGAACCGCCCGCCGGTGCTCCGGCCGCTCCGGGCCGCCCCGGCCGCCGGGCCCGCCGCGCCGACCGGTGCGGTCGACCGCCCGCCGGTCCGTCGCCGACTACGCGTGGTCACCGGGGCCGACGGGCCGCCGACCCGGCCGAGCATGCAGGTGTCCGTCGGCCAGAACCGGGCGGCGATCCGCGCGAGCGGCGTCCGGACCGGATTCCGATTACCGGTGACGCTCGCGCCGGGCGACCTGGCCGCCTCGGCCTGACGGCGGGCCGGGCGGTGACGCTCTCCCCGGGCGACCTGGCCGCCTCGGCCTGACGGCGACGTCCCCGGCGGTGGCGGGCCGCCGTGCTACGGCACCGAGGCCGACGCCAGCAGCGCGGCGGTGGGCAGGGCCAGCAGCCCGTCCGCGCCACGGTAGGCGGCGGTCAGCTCGTCGTAGGCGGCACGGATGCGGGCGAGCACGGCCGGCGGCTGGGCCTCCATCACCAGCCCCGGTCCGCTGATGCCGTTCGCCGGGCCGCTCCACCAGGCCTCGGGGTTGGTGCGGTGCACCCAGGTGACCGTCTCGCAGCGCACGTCGGCGAGGCCGGCCGCGTCGAGCAGGCCCGCCAACCCCTGCACGGTACGGGGGAAGTTCCGGTCCGGGTCGACCGTCGGCACGGGCGCGGCCGGTGCCACCCCGGCGGCGGCGAACACCTCGCCCCACAGCCGCTGCGCCTGCGGCGGCGGGTGCGGCCACGTCGTCACGGCGATCCGACCCGCGGACCGCACGACCCGCCGCAGCTCGGTGATCGCGGCGGCCGGATCGCCCACATGGTTGATCACGAAGTTCGCCACCGCCGCGTCGAACCGGCCGGTGCCGAACGGGAGGCGCGGCAGCGCCGCGAGGCGTACCTGCTCGGCGTCCGGAAGGCGACGGCGCGCCAGGTCCACCATGCTGGGCTCCGCATCGACCGCCACCACGCGCGCGCCGCGCACGCACGCCAGAGCGGCGACGGTCCCCGATCCGGTGCCGACGTCGAGCAGCCGGCTGCCGACGCCGACGCCCGCGGCGTCCAGCAACGATCGGGCGGGATGCGCGCACAGCAGCGCGAAACTGCCGTCGAACGCCACCGCCCGCCCGGCCCACCGCCGCCGCTCGTGCTCGTCGAAGGCGGTCGTCGCCACAGCCGTACCCCCATGGATCGTTACGGTGCCCCACCGTAACGGAGTCCCGGGGGTTCGGTGGGGACGGCGGATCGCCCGACGCCGGTGACTAGGATTGACGCAGTCATGCTGCTACGGGTGCTCGGGCCGCTCGAGGTCGACGTCGACACCGGCGGACCGACCGACCTCGGCGGCCCCCGTCAACGCGCCGTGCTCGCGCTGCTGCTGGCCGCCCGCGGCGAGGTCGTCTCCGTCGGCCGGATGATCGAGCTGCTGTGGCGGGGGGATCCGCCGCCACGGGCGATCGCTTCCCTCCAGGCGTACGTCTCACACCTGCGGCGCGTGCTGGAGCCGACCCGCGAGCGTCGCGCGCCGGCGCGGTACCTGGTCACCGTGCCACCCGGGTACGCCCTGCGGGTGCCGGCCGACGCCGTCGACGCCGGCCGGTTCGAGTCGCTGCTGACCGAGGCCCGTACGGTCGGCAGCACCGACCCGGAGCACGCACGCCGGCTGTTGCGCACCGGGCTCGACCTGTGGCGCGGCCCGGCGTACGCCGAGTTCGCGGCCGAGCCGTGGGCGCAGCCGGAGGTCATGCGGCTTCAGGAGCTGCGCCTGGTCGCCCGGGAGCTGCTGGTCGACGTGACCGTGCGCGGCGGTGACCCCGCCGAGGCGGTGCCGGAGGCCGAGGCGCTGACCCGCCAGGCGCCGCTGCGGGAGGAGGGCTGGCGGCTGCTGGCGTTGGCGTTGTGGCGGACCGGCCGGCAGGGGGACGCCCTCGCCGCGCTGCGGCGGGCCCGGGCGACCCTGGCGGACCAGCTCGGCCTGGACCCGGGGCCGGCGCTGGCCGAGGTCGAGTCCGCGATCCTGGGCCAACGCCTGGACCTGCTCCCGCCGGCTGCCGCGACGACGCCCGCGGACGCCGGACGGCCGGAGGAGACGTTCGTCGGGCGGGAGGCCGAACTCGCGGCTCTCGGGCAGGCAGCCGCCGAGGCGCGGGCGCGTGGGCCGCGCGTCGCGCTGGTCAGCGGGGAGGCCGGCGCCGGCAAGACGCGGCTGCTCAGCCGGTTCGCCGAGGACCTGACCGCCGCCGGCTGGCTGGTCGCCCTGGGCCGCTGCCCCGAGGTCGAGGGCGCCCCACCGGCCTGGGCGTGGGTCGAAGCGCTGCGCCAGCTCGCCCGCGAGACGCCGCCCGGTGCGCTCGCGCCGGCGCTGGCGCCGCTGCTGGCCGAGGGTGACGGGGACCTCGGCGGGGACGTCACCGCCGGACGGTTCCGGCTGCACCGTGCCGTCGCCGCCTGGTTGGACGCCGCGGCCGCCGGCCGGCCGGTCGCCGTCGTGCTCGACGACCTGCACGCCGCGGACGCCGAGACGCTGCTGCTGTTGACCAGCGTGACCGGGACGACCGTGGGCGCGGTGCTGTTCGTGGCGGCGTTACGACCCGCCGACAACACCGAACGACTCGCCGACACCATGGCCGTCCTGGCCCGCCGGTCACCCCACCGGATCGCGCTGCGCGGTCTGACGACACCCGAGGTCGAACGGCTGCTCGGCGCGCTGGCCCGGACCACCGTCGACCCGGACACCGTGGCCGCGCTGGCCGAACGCACCGGCGGCAACCCGTTCTACGTCCGCGAGTCGGCCCGGTTGCTCGCCGCCGAGGGCACCCTGGTCGCCACCTCGGAGGTGCCCGAGGGTGTCCGCGACGTGCTGCGCCGGCGACTCGCCCATCTGCCGTCCGCAGCGGTGTCGGTGCTGCGCCTGACCGCGACCGTGGGGCGGGAGGCGGACGTACGGACCCTCGTCGACGCCGCCGGCAGCGACGAGAGCGTCGTGCTGGGCGGGCTGGAAGCCGGGCTGAGCGCCGGACTGCTCACCGAGCCGGCGCCGGGACGGGTCCGCTTCGTCCACGGTCTGGTCTGCGACACCATCTACCGCGACCTGCCGCAGCTACGTCGCACCCGCCTGCACGCCCGGATCGCGGCCGTCACCCGCCGGCTGCACCCGGACGACTATCCGGCCCTGGCGTACCACTACTCGCGTGCCGCGTCGCCGGACACCGCGCCGCTGGCCGTCGAGTACGCCGTCCGCGCCGCCGAGCTGGCCGAACGCCGGTACGCGTACGACACCGCGATCGAACTGCTCGACAACGCCGTCGACGCCGCCGCGTCGGTGCCCGGGGACCGGGACGCGCTCCGGGTCGACCTGCTGGGCCGGCTGCTGCGCGCCCAGGCCCGGGCCGGCGCCGTGGCCGCCGCCCAACAGAGCCGGACCCGGGCCGTGGACATCGCCGTCGCGGCCGGCCGCGACGAGCTGCTCGTCGCGGCCTTCACCGCGTGGACCGTCCCGAGCCCCTGGCTGCGCCACCAGTACGGCGCCGTGGACCACACCGCCGTCGAACTGCTCACGCGGTTGTTGCGCACCGACCACCTGGACCCGGTCACCCGGTGCCGGCTGCTGGACGCGCTCGCCACCGAGCTGGACGGTGAGGCGGACCCGCGCGGCGTGGCGGCCGGCCGGGAGGCCCTGGCGATCGCCCGGCGGCTGGACGACCCCGAGCTACGGGCCCTCGGCCTGGCCGCCCGGGCCCGCACCCTGAACTACGAGCTGGCGGCGCCGCAGCGCCTGGAGCTGGCGCGGGAGCTGCGGGACCTGGCCGACGCGCACGGCCTGGTGACCTGGCGCTGGGTCGCCGAGCAGCTGGTCGGGCACTGCGCCGCCGCGCTCAACGATCCGGAGCAGCTGACCGCCAGCGTCGTCCGGCAGGGCCGGTTGGCCGAGACGTACCAGCTCAAGGAGGCCCAGGTTCTCCACCTGTGCTCCCTGGCCGTGCTGGCGCACGTCGCCGGTGACTTCGGGACCGCGCGACGGCACTACGACGAGGTCGCCGAGCAGATGCGGCGGCAGGGATCGCTGCACGCCGAGGCCTTCCACTACTTCGCCGTGGCGACCCTGCTGATGAGCCAGGGCCGGTTCGGCGAGCACGTGGAGGCGACCCGCCGGATGCGGCCGTCGCTGGGGCCGATCGTGGACGACCTGCTGGCGTTGGCGTTGATCGAGAGCGGTCGGGTGGACGAGGCCCGGGCCATGCCGATCGGCCGGCACACCTACCGCCCCGACTACTTCCAGTCGTCCCTGCTGAGCGTACGGGCGATGGTCATCGTGGCGCTGGGCCGGCGGGATCTGGCGCAGCCGGTGATCGACGCGCTGCTCCCGTTCCGTGATCAACTGGCCGGGCTCTCCACCACGGCGGCCGTGGTGCGACCCGTCGCGCTGACCCTCGGGGAGCTGTTCCGGCTGACGGGTCGCACTGACGAGGCGGTCCGGCACTTCGAGCTGGCGGCCACCCTGGCCCGCCGATGGGGGTCGCCGCACTGGCTGACCCAGGCGACGACGGCGCTGGCCGGCTGACTGGCACCGGTTCTCCAAGTGGGTTTCAAGTGGTTGTCAAGTGGCGGCGCGAATGATCGTCCTGTTCGACCCACCGAACCCTTGGAAAGGGCACCGTGAACCAGACCCACCAGGAAGCGATGGCCGACGTCCGCGACATGTACATGGTGCACATCATGTTCCGTCGCGAACTCGGCCTGCTCCCTCAGCTCGTCCGCGGCGTACGGCCGGGGGACGCGAAGCGCGCGGACCTCGTCGGCGCCCACGCCGCGCTCCTGTGCCGGCAGTTGCACCTGCACCACGAGGGCGAGGACCTGTTCCTCTGGCCGCTGCTCGCCGAGCGCGGTGGCGCGGAGGCGGCGGCCGTCGTTCCCGCGATGCAGGCCCAGCACCACGCGATCGAGCAGGCGTACGAGGCGGTCGTCGCCCTGCTCCCCGCATGGCGTCACACCGGACAGGACGGCGCGGCGGTGGCCGACGCCATGGAGCAGCTGCGCGCTGCGGCCGTCGAGCACATGGCCCTGGAGGAGGCCGAGATCCTGCCGCTGGCGCAGCGGTACGTCACCGCGGCCGAATGGGCCAAGCTCGGCGAGCACGGGCTGAACGACACCCCCAAGAAGGACCTGCCGCTGATCTTCGGGATGGGGATGTACGAGGGTGACCCTGCGGTGATCAAGGCGGTGCTCTCGCACGCCCCGCTGCCGGCACGGCTGCTCATGCCGATCATCGCACCACGCCTCTACCGCACGTACGCCAAGCGCGTCCACGGCACGGCCACGCCTCCGCGCATCGGCGCGAACGCGAGGTGAACGGTCGGCTGGTGCAGGCGACCATGCCGACGAGGGGGTGGCGCGGTCAGGCGTCGGCCAGGAAGGCCAGCACCCGGGGCCAGGCCGCAGCGGCGGCCTCCGGGGCGTACTCGGTCAGATCCGGGTCGGTGAACAGGTGGCCCACGCCGGGGTAGCGGAACACCGTCAGGTCGGCGCCGGCGGCGGTCATCGTCCGCTGCCACTCGTCCACCTCGTCCGGCGCGTCGTACGGGTCCGGGTCGGCGACGTGCAACTGCACGGGTAGGCCGGGCCGGACCACGTCCGGCGCGCCGCCGGTGCCGTGCAGCAGGAGCAGGCCGGCGGCGTCGGGGCGTTCGGCGAGCAGCGCCCCGGCCACCCCGGAGCCCATCGAGAAGCCGGCGAGGACCGCCTGCGGCGGCAGGTCGCCCAGCGCGGCGCGCGCCCGGTCGAGCACCACCTCGTGGCCGATCTTGTCGAGCAGGGCGAAGCCCTCCTCGACGGTGTCGGCGGCGGGGACGCCGTACAGGTCGGGGGTGGTGACCTGGTGCCCGGCGGCGCGCAACCGGTCGGCGGCGGCGCGGACGGCCGGCCGCAGCCCGTACACGGAGTGGAACAGCACGACGTGTCGCATCCGGTCATCCTGCCGCCGCCGGGCCGCCGACCGGCGGGGACACGCGGGGGTGGGCTCAGACCAGGGCCGCCAGCCGGGCGACCAGGGCCGACGGCGGCGGCATCGCGGCGATCTCCTGGCTGACCTGTACGGCTGCGGTCCGCAGCGTCTCGTCGGTGAGCAGCCGGGTCAGGGTGCGCGCGGTGATGTCGGCGGGGCGCGACGCGATACCGGCGCCCCGGCGGGCCACCAGATCGGCGTTGTGCCGCCGGTCCCCCGGCCCGGTGGCGGCCAGCTGCGGCAGGCCGGCGGCGAGGGCGCCGAGCGCACTGCCCGCGCCGCCGTGGTGGACCAGCGCCGCGCTCGCCGGCAACGCCTCGTCGAGCGGGATCCAGTCGACCACCCGGACGTTGGCCGGCAACGGTCGGGCCGTCGTACGTCGGTCGGGTCGGACCAGCACGATCTCCGCGTCCACGTCGGGCGCGGCCGCGACCACGGCGGGCATCGGACCCCGGTCCCCGGGACCGGTCAGGGTGCTGCGGGTGACCAGGATGCGCGGTCGCGGACCCGGCTCGCGCAGCCAGGCCGGCAGCGTGCCGCCGCCGACGTAGGAGGTGTGGCGCATCGGCCAACCGTGCTGGGTCGCGACGCTGGGCGGCGCGACGGCGAGGGCGGCGGCCGGGGCGGGCAGCCCGGTCAGGCCGTGCCGGCGCAGCGCGGCGTCGAGCCGGGCGACGGTGGCCCGGACCAGCTCGCGGCCGTCGAAGAGGCTGTTCTCCTGCCGTATGGCCGGCACGTCCAGCCGGGCGGCGGCCACCGCCCCGGCGACCGCGAACGGCTCGTGCAGCACCAGGTCCGGTCGCCATCGCTCGGCCAGGGCGACGACCGGGTCGGTGAGCTGGTCGTTGAGCGCGCCGAAGAGCAGACCCGCGCCCCGGGTGCCCGCGGTGCCGGCCAGCTCGGCGCGGGCGATCAGCGGGTGGCGGGGGAAGACCCGCAGCGCGATCCGGCCGAAGTCGAAGCCCGGCGCGATGTCGTGTACGGCCAGCCCGGCGTCGGCGGCGGTCAGCGCGCCGCCACCGGTGGCCAGGACCACGTCGTGGCCGGCGTCGCGCAGCGCGACCGCCAGCGGCACCAGCGGGAAGGCGTGCCCGACCAGCGGGGCGGAGACCACCAGCACACGCATGGCCGCGATCCTATGTCGACACCGGTCGGACCGATGTCCCGGTGACCGGCGGGTCAGCCGGCGCCGCGCTGGTCGACGATGCGGCGCATCTTGCCCATCGACCGCTCCACCGCGTCCGGGGCGAGCACGTCCACGGCCACGCTCACCCCGATCGTGTTCTTCACCAGCTCCACCAGCGCGACGCCGGCCCGCTCGGCGGCGTCGGCGGGCACGTCGGCGCGCCGCTCGACCCGTACCGTGAGGGTGTCCAGCCGGCCCCGGCGGTCGAGGACGCACTGGAAGTGCGGCGAGAGCTGGGGCGTCCGCAGGATCAGCTCCTCGATCTGGGTGGGGAAGACGTTCACCCCCCGCACGATCATCATGTCGTCCGTCCGGCCGGTGATCTTCTCGATCCGCCGCATGGGACGGGCGGTGCCGGGCAGCAGCCGGGTGAGGTCGCGGGTGCGGTAGCGCACCACCGGCATCGCCTGCTTGGTCAGCGAGGTGAGTACCAGCTCGCCCTGCTCGCCGTCGGGGAGCACCGCGCCGGTGACCGGGTCGATGATCTCCGGATAGAAGTGGTCCTCCCAGAGGTGCAGCCCGTCCTTGGTCTCGACGCACTCGGTCGCCACGCCCGGGCCCATCACCTCGGAGAGGCCGTAGATGTCCAGCGCGTGGATGTCGAGGTGGTGCTCCATCTCGCGGCGCATGTCCTCGGTCCACGGCTCCGCGCCGAAGATCCCCACCCGCAGCGAGGTGGCGCGCGGGTCGACGCCCTGGCGCCGCATCTCGTCGACGATGGCGAGCATGTAGCTGGGCGTCACCATGATGATCTCGGGCTCGAAGTCGCGGATCAGCATGACCTGCCGCTCGGTCATGCCGCCGGAGACCGGAATGACCGTGCACCCCAGCTCCTCGGCCCCGTAGTGGGCGCCGAGCCCGCCGGTGAAGAGTCCGTAGCCGTACGCGACGTGCACCCGGTCACCGGGCCGTCCGCCGGAGGCGCGGATCGACCGGGCCATCAACCGGGCCCAGGTACGCAGGTCGTCCCGGGTGTAGCCGACCACGGTGGGCCGGCCGGTGGTGCCGGACGAGGCGTGCAGGCGAGCCACCTGTTCCCGGGGCACGGCGAACATGCCGAACGGGTAGTTCTCGCGCAGCTCGGCCTTGCCGGTGAACGGGAAACGGGCCAGGTCGGCGAGGTCGCGGCAGTCGTCGGGGTGCGCGCCGACGGCGTCGAAGGCCCGGCGGTAGTGCGGCACGTTGTCGTACGCGTGCCGCAACGACCAGCGCAGCCGATCGCGTTGCAGGGCGCGCAGCTCGTCCACGCCGGCGCGCTCGATGGGCTCCAGCTCCTCCGGTGACGGGGTGCGGTCCTGCATCGCGTGCCTCCTTGGTGCGGCGGTCCCGGTGGGGCTGCCGGTACCGTACGCCGGTCGCCGCCCGGCTGACCCGCCGGTCAGCGGGCGGCCGACGCGGAGCTGGCCGGGGCACGCTCCGACCGCCGACACGACGACGCCGGGTCAGGCGTCGGCCCGACCCGGCGTCGCTTCGATCATCGCTCTGCCATCTTCTCGCAATTGCAAAATATGTGCAACAAGGTCTGGACACCGCTCCGGCGCGGTAACTAGCCTCCTCGTTATGAGTCCTTACATCACCGATCCGTGGGCGTGGCAGGAGAGCTGGGACCGTCAGCAGGAGGCGTACCTGCCGGACCGGGAACACCGGTTCACCGCCATGCTGGACGCCGCCGACGCGGTCGTCGACGGCCGACCGCCGCGCGTGCTCGACCTGGCCGGCGGCACCGGAACCATCTCGCTGCGCACGCTGGCCCGCTTCCCCGCCGCCGAGGTGACGGTGGTGGACCTCGACCCGGCGCTGCTCGCCATCGCCCGCGCCACGTTGGGCGGTCGCGCCACCATCGTCACCAGCGACCTCGGCGCGCCCGACTGGCATGCCGCGCTCCCCCACCGGGAGTACGACGCCGTCCTGACCGCCACCGCCCTGCACTGGCTGCCGGCCGACCGGCTCGGGCAGCTCTACGCCGAGCTGCGCGACGTGCTGCGCCCGGGTGGCGTCCTCGTCAACGCCGACCACATGCCCGACGACGCGCTCCCGGAGCTGACCAAGCGGCTGCTGGACCGGGCGCGCGAGCGGCGCGACGCCCGCTACGCCGCCGGCTCGGTGCTGTCCTGGTCGGACTGGTGGGCCCGGGCCGGCGCCGACCCCGCGCTCGCCCCGCTGGTCGCCCAGCGGCAGAGCATCTACCCGACCGGGCACAGCCCCGAGTGGAACCCCCCGGTCTCCTGGCACCTGGCCGCCCTCACGGCGGCCGGCTTCACCGAGGTCGGCACCCTCTGGCGAGGCGGCGTGGACGCGGCCGTCGTGGCCGTACGCTGAAGCAGGGAGCGGCGGCAGTGCGCTGAGGCCCGACCGGCGACAGTACGCTGAGCACCCGTGGCAGAACCACTCGACCCGCGCACCGACCCCGACGTCGACCTGCGGGTCCCCGCCGACCGGGGTGAGCTGACCGCGCACCCGGCGACCGTCCTCGCCGCCATCGCGACCGGTGGTGTGCTCGGCGCGCTGGCCCGGGCCGGCCTGCAACACCTCGCCCCGCACCCGCCGACCGGCTTCCCGTGGGCCACCTTCGGCGTCAACACGACCGGCTGCCTGCTGATCGGCGTGCTGATGGCGACGCTCGGGCACCTCGGTGGCGGCCACCCGCTCGCGCGCCCGTTCCTCGGGGTCGGGATCCTCGGCGGCTTCACCACCTTCTCCACCTACGCGGTCGACATCCAGCAGGCGCTGATCGCGGGCGCTCCGGGCACCGCGCTGGCCTACCTGGCCGCCACGCTGCTCGGGGCGCTCGTCGCGGTCGCGCTTGGCGACGCCGTCACCGGTCGACTCCTGCGCGGCGGGGCGGCCCGGTGACCGTTCTGCTCATCGCCCTGGGCGCGGCCGTCGGCGCGCCCCTGCGATACCTCACCGACCGGGCCGTGCAGTCCCGGCACACCTCGGCGTTCCCGTGGGGCACGCTGACCGTCAACGTGGTCGGCTCGCTGCTGCTCGGCGCTCTCGTCGGCGTACCGGCAGGGCCGGCGGCCAGCGCGCTCCTCGGCACCGGATTCTGCGGAGCGCTGACCACCTACTCCACGTTCAGCTACGAGACGCTGCGGCTGGCCCGGGGCGGCCGTCGGCTGCTCGCCCTGGCCAACGTGGCGGGCAGCGTCGCCGCAGGGCTCGCCGCGGCCAGCGCCGGCTACGTCCTGACCCACGCCCTGACGGCCTGACCCCTCCTCCAACGGACCCCGACCAGGGGGCGATGACGAACACCCCGAGCGTATATACGCGAGGTATACCCTCGGTGTACTCTCCTCAGCATGAGCGTGCCACTGACCCTGCTCGGCCTCCTCGAACGAGAGCCCAGCCACGGCTATGACCTGAAGCGCGACTACGACGCCTTTTTCGGCCGGGGCAAGCCGCTGCCGTTCGGCCAGGTCTACTCCACCCTCAGCCGACTGGCCCGGGACGGGAAGGTGGTGATCAGCGACGTCGCACCCGGCGCCGGCCCGGACCGCAAGCGCTACGTCATCACCGACCGGGGCGCGACCGAGGTCGAGCAGTGGTTGACCCAGCCCGTCGACCCGGAGCCGCACCTCCAGACGGTGCTCTTCGCCAAGGTCGTGCTCGCGTTGATGACCGACCGTCCGGCCGACGAGTACCTCGACACCCAGCGCCGCGCGCACCTGCGCCGGATGCGCGAGCTGACCGAGATCAAGCGCGCCGGCAACCTGGTCGACGCGCTGCTCGCCGACCACGGCCTGTACCACCTGGAGGCCGACCTCCGATGGATCGAGATGACCGGCGCCCGCCTGGACGCCCTACGCAAGGAGGTACGGCCGTGAGCGCCGTCATCGAGGCCCGCGACGTGACGTTCGCGTTCGGACAGACACCCGCCCTGCGCGGCGCCAGCGTCGCCGTGGACGCCGGTGAGATCGTCGCCGTCATGGGCCCCAGCGGCTCGGGCAAGTCCACCCTGCTGCACTGCCTGGCCGGCATCCTGGTGCCCGACGCCGGCGAGATCCTCTTCGACGGGGCGCGGGTCGACACCCTGGCCGAGACCGCCCGCAGCAGCCTGCGCCGCGACCGCTTCGGCTTCGTCTTCCAGTTCGGTCAACTCGTCCCCGAGCTGACCGCGGTCGAGAACGTCGCCCTGCCGCTGCTGCTCAGCGGCGTGCGCCGGACACCGGCGCTGGCCAGGGCGCGAGCCTGGTTCGCGCGCCTCGGCCTGGACGGCCTCCAGGAGCGACGCTCGGGTGAGCTGTCCGGTGGGCAGGCGCAGCGGGTCGCCCTGGCCCGCGGTCTGGTCGCCGAGCCGCGGGTGCTCTTCGCCGACGAGCCGACCGGCGCGCTCGACTCCCTCACCGGCGAGCACGTCATGGACCTGCTCGTCGACGCGGCCCGGCAGCAGGGCACCACGGTCGTCCTGGTGACCCACGAACCCCGGATCGCCGCGTACGCCGACCGCGAGGTCATGGTCCGCGACGGGCGCGTCACCGCGCCGGAGCGGATCGCGTCGTGATCGGCTTCGCGCTGCGCCTCGCCGTGGCGGGCGGCCGGGAGGCGCTCACCCGCCTGCTCGTCATCGCCGCCGCCGTCGCGGTCGGCAGCGGGCTGCTGCTGGCCACCCTGGCCGGGGTCAACGCCACCAACTCCCAGCTCACCCGGTACGCGTCGATCTACCCCAGCGACGTGGGCGGTGGCGCCGCCGACCCGCTCTGGTGGTCGACCCGGGACGACTACTTCCAGGGTCGACAGATCATCCGGATCGACGTGGCCGCCGGCGGGCCGAGCGCGCCCGTCCCGGTCGGCGTCCCGGGCACCCCCGGGCCGGGCGAGTTCTACGCCTCGCCCGCGCTGCGTGACCTGCTGGCCGCCCACCCGGCCGTCGAGTTGGCCGACCGTTACCCGGGGCGTGACGTCGGCGTGGTCGGCCCGGCCGGGCTGACCTCACCGGACACCCTCCTGGCCATCGTGGGCGGCACACCCGAGCAGGTTTCCGCGCTGCCCAACGCGAGGCAGGTCCGCAGCGTCGGCGAGACGCCCGCACTCCCCGAGACCACGGTGAACCTCATCCTGGGGGTGGCCGCCGGCGGGCTGCTCTTCCCGGTGCTGATCTTCATCGGCACCGCCACCCGGCTCAGCGCCGCCCGCCGGGAGCAACGCTTCGCCGCCATGCGCCTGGTCGGCGCGACGCCCCGGCAGATCGCCACGGTCGCCGCCGTGGAGTCGGCCGTCGCGGCCGTCGCCGGCACCGCCGTCGGCTTCGGCCTGTTCCTCGCCTTCCGGGACCCACTCGCGGCCATCCCGTTCACCGGCATGCCGTTCTTCCCCGGCGACCTGTCGCTCGGGGTGTGGGACATCCTGGCCGTGGCGCTCGGCGTACCGGCCGGCGCGGCGGTGGCCGCCCGGATCTCGCTGCGCCGCGTACGGATCTCGCCGCTGGGCGTCACCCGGCGGGTCACCCCACGGGCGCCGCGCGCGTACCGGCTGATCCCGGCACTCGCCGGAGTGGCCGTGCTGGTGGCCGCCCTCGGCTATCGGCCCGCGACCGCCGACGGGCAGACGGCGATGTTCCTACCCGGTCTGCTGCTCATCATGGCCGGCCTGGTCGTCGCCGGACCGTGGCTGACGATGGTCGGCGCGCGGATCCTGGCCCGGCGTGCCGATCGCCCGGCCACGCTCATCGCCGCCCGGCGGCTCGCGGACAACCCGAAGGCCGGCTTCCGGGCGATCAGCGGGATCATGCTCGCGCTGTTCGTCACGAGCGTCGCCGTCGGTGTGATCACCACGATCGTCGACGAACGCGGCCCGGCCCCGGTCGGCTCCACCGACGCCAGCACGGTGACCACCGTCTTCGACGAGAAGAGGGCCACGGTGCCGGACACCCTCTTCGCCGACCTGAAGGCGATAAACGGGGTGCGGTCCGCGACCGCCATCCGGGAGAACCCGCAGGTGACGGCCTCCGGCGAGGTCGGCGTGATCGCCTGCGCCGACCTGCCGAGCGCGTACGGCCGGTGCGCCGACGGCGCGAGCGTCATCGAGGTGCCGTACGGCCTGAGCCGCTGGCGGGAATCAGCGTCGTCCGCCACGGTCTGGCCCGCCGCGTCGCTCACCCTCGACGACCTCCAACGGCTACCGGTAGGGGCGATGGTCGTCGGCACGGACGGCTCCGCCGCCGCCGTCGAGCGGGTCCGCACCGTGCTGGAGATCGCCTTCCCGACCTTCTGGGTGGGGCCGAACGTGCCCGGCGACTACGAGACGAATTTCTCCAACACGCTGCGCGGCTGGGAGCAGTTGGCGAACGTCGTCATCATCGCCAGCCTTGCGCTCGGCGGGTGCAGCCTCGCGGTCAGCGTGATCGGCGGCCTGACCGAACGGCGGCGGCCGTTCAGCCTGCTGCGCCTCAGCGGCGCACCGGTACGGATGCTGCGCCGGGTCGTCGCGCTGGAGAGCGCCGTACCGATGCTCGCCGTCACCGCCGTCGCCATCGGGATGGGCCTGCTCGCGGCGCACCTCTTCCTGCGGGCACAGATGGGCTACACGCTTGTCGCGCCGCCGCCGCGCTTCGCCGTGATCGTCGTGATCGGCCTGGCCGCCTGCCTGGGCGTGATCGCCTCGACCATGCCGCTGCTGGAACGCGTCACCGGTCCGGAGACGGCCCGCAGCGAGTGAACCTACGGCCCGGTGGCCACCGCGATCACCCCGTGCCCATGGTGGTGATGGTGGTGGCCGACCGGGTCGTCGGGGTGGTCGTGCGGTTGCTGCGGGCGGCCCACCTTGTCCGCGAAGCCGGGCATCAGCACCCGGTAGGCGCAGGTGTCGCAGTTCATCCGGATGTCCCCGCCCAACGCCTCGTCATAGCGTTCGCGCACCAGGTCGGCGAGGGCGTCGCAGTCGCCGATCACCTCGGCGACGCGGACGTCCAGGTCGGGGTGCGCGGCGGCGAACTCGGCCGACTGGGCGACGATCCGGTCCGGCAGCACCCCGGCGAACAGGAAGTACGGTGCGACGACGATCCGCCGCGCGCCGAGCCGGCGCAGCCGGTCCAGCACCGCCGGCACCGACGGCTCGGCGAGGGAGATGAACCCCGGCTCGACGCCCGCGTACCCGCGCCCCTCCCAGAGCAGCCGGGCGACCTTGGCGACCTCGGCGTTGGCGTCCGGGTCGGTGGACCCCCGTCCGACCAGCGCCACCCAGGTGCCGGCCCGGTCGGCGCCCGCCAGCGCGGCGTCGATGCGCTCCTCGAGGGCCGTGTGCAGCAACGGGTGGGGGCCGAGCGGACGCCCGTAGCGGTAGGTCAGCCCGGGGTGCCGCTGCTGCTCGCGCGCCATGGCGGCGGGGATGTCGCCCTTGCCGTGCCCGGCGCCGGTGAGCACCAGCGGCAGCGCGACGAGGGCGCGGTGTCCACGCGCGACGAGCGCGCCGACGGCGTCGGTCAGCGGCGGGCGGGACAGCTCGATGAAGCCGCCCTCGACGTCGCCGATGTCCGCACGCTGACGGACCCGTTGCACGAGTGCGGCGAACTGGTCGACCCCGGCCGCGCTGCGCGTGCCGTGCCCGACGATGACCAGACCGGTCATGACTTCTCCTCGGTGTAGAGCAGGGCGTTGAGGGCGGCGGCGGCGACCGCCGAACCGCCCTTCTCGCCCACGTTGGACACCCCGGGCAGGCCGCTGGCCCGCAGCGCCGCCTTCGACTCGGCGGCGCCCACGAAGCCGACCGGCAGACCGACGACGAGCGCCGGCGCGGCGTCCAGGGTGAGTAGTTCGACCAGGGCGGTCGGCGCGCAGCCGACCACCCAGACCGCGCCGGGACCGACCCGGTCCAGGGCGATCCGTACGGCCGCCGCCGAGCGGGTGATGCCAGCCGCGCGGCCCAGCTCGGCGGCGGCCGGCTCGGCGACCGGGCAGACCAGCTCCAGACCGGCCCGGGTGATGCCGGCGGCGACCATCGCCACGTCGGTCACCACGGGTACGCCCGCGCGCAGCGCGACCAACCCCGATTCGAGGGCCGCCTCGTCGCAGACCAGATCGTCGACGTACGCCAGGTCGGCGCTGGCGTGCACCACCCGCTCGGTGACCGCGCGGCTCAGCGGCGGCAGGTGCGACAGGTCGACGCGCTCACGCAGGATGCGGTACGACTCGACCTCGATCGGGTGCACGGCCCGGCTCATCGGGTCCCTCCATTGTGCTCGGGTGCGGTCACGCGGATCGCGTCGACCGGGCAGATCTCGAGGCACTCCAGGCAGCCGGTGCAGCGGTCGGCGCGTACCGTGAGGCCGCCGGCGACCGGCCGGATCGCGTGGGTGGGGCAGGTGCGCAGGCACGCGCCGCAGCCCTGGCAGGCGTCGATCGTCACGAGCGCCACCGGTACCCCCGGGGTGTGACCATCCGCCCGGCGACCAGCCGGGTGTCGCTGTTGCCGACCACGACCACGCTGTACATGTCGACGATGGCCGGGTCGAGCGTGGCCAGCGTCGCCAGGTGCACCCGCTCGCCGGGGCGGCTGGCGTTGCGTACCACACCGACCGGGGTGTCCGACGGCCGGTGCGCGGCGAGGATCCCCAGCGCCTTGCCGAGCTGCCAGTCCCGGGCCCGGCTGCGCGGGTTGTAGAAGACGGTCACGAAGTCACCCTCGGCGGCGGCGGTCACCCGCCGCTCGATGACCTCCCACGGCGTGTGCAGGTCGGAGAGGCTGACGTAGGCGTGGTCGTGGCCGAGCGGCGCGCCGAGCAGCGCACCGGCGGCGAGGGCGGCGGTCACCCCGGGCACACCCACCACGTCGATGCGCTCGTCGGCGTACTCCAGGGCGGGGCTGGCCATCGCGTACACCCCGGCGTCGCCGGACCCGATCAGCGCGACCGCGCGGCCGGCGGCGGCCTCGGCCACGGCGGCGCGGGCCCGCGCCTCCTCCGCGCCGAGTCCGCTGGCGAGCACCCGGGTACCCGGCCGCAGCACGTCACGGACCTGGTCGACGTACTGGTCCAGGCCCACCACCACCGACGCGCGGCGCAGCTCGGCCGCCGCGCGCGGGGCGCGCAGGTCGGCCGCGCCCGGCCCGAGGCCGACGACGGCGAGCCGGCCGCGTGGCGCGTGCCGCGCCACCGCCACGGTCGCCATCGCCGTCGCGGTCTTGCCCACCAGGAGCGTCGCGTCGTCGGTCCGGCCGTCCGCGCCGAGCAGCGCCGCGGCCTCCGCCACGCTCGGCGTGCCGACCGCGGCCCGGACCACCTCGCTGGGGTGCGGCACGTCGACCGCCGCGAGGCGCGCCGCAGGCCAGGTCACCAGGGGTACGCCAAGCGTGTCGGCGGTGCTGCGGATGCCCGCCTCGGCGGCCTTGATGTCGGCGCTGGCCAGGCAGCGCAGGCTCGCCGGGTCGAGGCCGGCCTGGGCCAGCACCCGGTGCAGCAACTCGGCCACCTCGGCGGCCGGTACGCCCCGACTCGCCCCGACGCCGGCGACCAGCGACGGCGGGCGCAGCACGGCGGTCCGCGCGTCGGTCGGCACCACCCGATCGGTGACCAGCAGCCGGTAGCGGCCCTCGGCCGTGGCGTCGGGGTGGACGACACGCACGTTCGGCGGGAGGGCGGGGAGCGGCCAGGTGGCGTCGGCGACCAGCTCGACCGGTTCGCCGTCCAGGATGGCCCGGGACACCGCGGCGACCGCGCCCTGCACGGGCCAGCCGAGGGTGTCCAGCCCGGGCAGCCCGACCACGTCGGTGGCCGTGGTGACCACCGGTCGGGCGTCCAGCAGCGCGCCGACCCGCTCGGCGAGGTCGTTGCCGCCACCGGCGTGACCGCCCAGCAGCGCCACCGCGTGCCGGGCCGCCTCGTCGACGACCACCACGGCCGGGTCGGTGCGCTTGTCGCCGAGCAGCGGCGCGAGGACGCGGACCACCGCGCCGGTGGCCAGGAACGCGACCACCGCGTCACAGTCGGCCCACGCGGCGCGTAGCGCGTCGGCGACGCTGGCGGCCTCGACCGGCCGGGCGTGCGGCCAGGCGGCGGCGAGGATGTCGGCGTGCCGGCGGCCGGCTGCGGTGGCCGCCACCAGGCCGATCCGGGCGGGGGTGGTGTCGTTCACGGGCGCTCCCCGGTGAGGACGACCACCGGGTTGGTGGCCGCGAGTCGGATCGAGCCGCCGGGCAGGTCGGCGAGGCGGGCGGCGGCGAGCTGGCTGCCCTCGACCGAGTAGCCGGCGGCGCGCAGCAGGTGCACCGCCGGCGCGACGCGGTCCAGCGCGGCCAGGGTGAGCACGACCCGTGCGGGCCGACGGGCCAGCACGGCGGCGAGGACGTCGACGCCACCGCCGCCCACGAAAACCGCGTCCGGCTCGGGCAACCCGTCCAGCGCCGCCGGGGCGCGCCCGACGACGACCCGCACGTCGACGGCGTGTGTGGCGGCGTTGTCCCGGATCGTCGCGGCGGACGCCGGGTCCTGCTCGACGGCGAGCACGGCCGCGCCGAGCAGCGCACACTCGATGCCGACCGAGCCGCTGCCCGCGCCGACGTCCCAGACGAGCCGGCCCAGTCGGGGACGCAGCCGCGCGACGACCAGGGCCCGCACCTCCGACTTGGTGATCATGGAGTCGCGGTGGGCGTACCGGCTCTCCGGCAGCGCCCAACCACCGGCCGGCGCGGCGGCCGGCTGGTTGTCGACGCGCATCCCACCGACCGCGACCGGGTCGGGCGCGGGCACGGCGGGCACCGTCGGCACGACGGTCACCGGCGTGGCGGCGGGCGCGGGCGGCGCGGGTGCGGGCGGCGCGGTCACGGCGGGTGCGGGCAGGGCGGGCACGGCGGGTGCGGGCAGGGCGGGCACGGCGGGTGCGGGCGGGACGGGCACGGCGGGTGCGGGCGGGACGGGCAGCGGCTTCGCGGTCGGCACGACGGGTGCGGGCGGGGTGGGCGGCGGCTCGGCGATGCTGAGCAGGACGTGCGGGTCGGGCCAGGTGCCGGCGGCGGCCTGCGCGGGGGTCACCACGTGGACCCGTTCGGCGTCGGTGCCGAGGTGTTCGGCGACCAGCAGGCGACGGGGCCAGCCGACCAGACCCGCGCCCAGCTCGGCGGCACCGGCGCCCGGCGCGGTGAGGACCGCGACCAGCGGCAACGCCCGGCAGGCGTTCAGCGCCGGTCGGAGGTCACGGCCGTGCGCGGTGACCACGGCGGCGCCGTCCCAGGACAGTCCGGCGCGGGCGAACGCGGCGGCCACACTGGACACCGCCGGCACCACCCGCAGCGGCAGCCCGGCCGCGCGCAGCCGCCGGACGATCCCGAACAGGCCGGGGTCCCCGCTGGCCAGCACGACGGCCGGCACCCCGCTGGCGATGGCGTCAACCAGCCGGCGCAGGGCCGGGGCGAGCGGCCCGAGGACGACGGTCTGCGCGCTCGCCGGTACGGGCACCGCGGCCAGGTGCCGGACCGCCCCGACCACCAGGCCCGCGCCGGTCAGTGCGGGGGCGAGGGCGGGGTGCGGCGGAGCCCCGGCGGCGTCCAGCCCGACCACTGTCACCAGCGCGTCCGGGGCGGGCTTGGCCGCCGGTGCGGCCGATCCCCGCGCGTCCGGTGTGGGGCCCGTCGTCGGCGTGTCCGATACCAGCGCGTCCCGGTCCGTCCCGGTGGGTCGGCTCATCGCGGCCACCGGCCCGAGGAGGCGACGACGCGTGCGCCGGCAAAGTCGACCATCGCCACGTCCACGGTGACCGTCGGCCCGGCGAAGCGGCGCAGCACCGCCTGGACCCGCTGGCAGAGCAGATCCCCGGCCGTGCCGAGCAGACCGGCGGCCTCCCACAGTTCGTACGCGTGCCGCCCGGTGTTCGCCTCGGTCACGGCGGCGACGAGCGCCGGGTCGCCGCCGACGTCGGCGGTGATCGCGCCGAGCAGGGACAGGTCAACCGTGGAGCGGGTGTAGTGGGTCATCAGGATGCCGGCGGCGAGTTTGGCGAGCTTGCCGGCCATGCCGACGAAGACCACGCCGGTCATCGCGTCCTCGACGGCGGCGGTGACCGCCGCGCCGGTGAAGTCACCCACCTCGACGAAGCACACCTCGGGCAGGTCGGGCAGCAGCGCCCGGGCGGCCCGCTCGGTACGCCCACCCGTGCACAGCACCACGGTCCGCTCACCCTGGGCGGCCATGACGTGCACGGCCTGCACGACGCTGGCCCGCCAGGAGGCGGTGGAGAAGGGCCGGACGATCCCGGTGGTGCCGAGGATCGAGATGCCGCCGAGGATGCCGAGCCGCCGGTTGGTGGTCTTGCGGGCCATGATCTCGCCCCGGGGCACGCTGATCACCACGCGTACGCCGACCTCGGTGAGGTCGACGACCTCGGCCACCGCCTCGCCGATCATCCGCCGGGGCGTGTCGTTGATGGCCGGGCCACCGACGGCGAGCCCGAGGCCGGGTTTGGTGACGGTGCCGACGCCCGCGCCGCCGGCCAACCGCAGCCCGGGGACGTCGGTGAAGTCCACGGTGGCGGTCAGCTCGGCGCCGTGGGTGACGTCCGGGTCGTCACCGGCGTCCTTCACCACCACCGCCTCCGCGCGCACCGGTGGGGTGCCGGTCACCTCGCAGCGCTCCACCGGGAAACGCACCCGTCGCCCGGCCGGCAGGCCGATCTCCACCTCCGGCTGGACCTCGCCGGTGACCAGGGCGGTCACGGCGGCCTTGGCCGCAGCGGTGGCGCACGCGCCGGTGGTCCAGCCGGTCCGCAGCGCGGTGGGCCGGACCTTCGCCGTACGCGGCAGGTCCGGTTCGCGCAGCGGCGGCTCGGCGTACGTCACGGGGTTCCGGTTTCTCCGGCGCGGGCGCGGCGCAGTTCGGCGCGGGCGGCCGGTTCGGCGCGACGGAAGGTGTGAAAGTGGCCCGGGTGGTAGAGGTGGGAGCGGGTGCCCGTCGCGGCGAGGGCCGGACCGACCAGGAACAGGGTGTGCTTCCACAGCTTGTGCTGCTTGACGGTGGCCTCCAGGGTGCCGACCGTGCAGGTCACGACCAGCTCGTCGGGCCAGGTGGCCTGGTACGCCACGACCGCCGGGGTGTCCGCCGGGTAGCCGCCGGCCAGCAGTTCGGCCTGCACCTGCCCGGAGCGGGCGGCGGACAGGAACAGCGCCATGGTGGTGCCGTGCCGGGCGAAGTCCCGGACCCGTTCACCGGGCGGCATGGGCGTCTTGCCGCCTTCGAGGCGGGTGAGGATCACCGACTGGGCCACCTCGGGCACGGTCAGCTCCCGTCCGACCAGTGCCGCGACGGCGGTGAACGACGACACCCCGGGGACGATCTCGACGGCCAGGCCGAGCGCCCGGCACAGGTCCAGTTGCTCCTGCACCGCGCCCCACAGCGCCGGGTCGCCGGAGTGGATGCGGGCCACGGTGAGCCCGCGTTCGGCGGCGCGTTCGTAGAGCGGCAGCACCCCCTCGATGGGTAGCTGCGACGAGTCGATGATCTCCGCGTCGGGGCGGGCGTGGTCGAGCACGTCGCCGTGCACCAGGCTGGCCGCCCAGATCACGATGTCCGCCGTGGCGATCACCCGGGCGGCCCGCAGGGTCAGCAGGTCCGCCGCGCCCGGTCCGGCGCCGACGAACCACACCTTGCCGTCGCTGGTCACAGCTTTCCTCCTCGGTGGGTGCGGCGGGCCGGGACCAGCAGCGTGGACAGGTACGGCAGGTCGGGCCCGGCCTCGTCGACCGGGCCGATCCGCTCGCCGGGCAGGCCGATCGCGCGCCCGAGCACCGCGTCGGGCAGTCGACCCTGCCGGCGCAGCTCGGCCAGCAGTTCCGGGTGCCGCCGCCAGCCCTTGTAGACGACCACGGTGCCGGGGCCGGCCAGGGCGTCGGCGAACAGCGCCGGGTCGGCGGTGGCGGGCAGCAGGGTGAGCGGTTCGCGCCCCTCGACCAGCGGGACGCCGCTGCGCGCGGCCAGTTCCTGCATGGCGGTCACGCCGGGCACCGTCGCCACCCGCACGGCCGGGCGCAGCGCGCGGACGCTCTGCGCCAGGTAGCCGAAGGTGGAGTAGACGTTCGGGTCGCCGATGGTGGCGAAGGCCAGCGACTCCGCGCCCGCGTCGATCGCCTCGACGACCGTCCGGGCGGCGTCGTCCCAGGCCGCCGCGCGGCGGGCGGTCACCCCACCCCGGTCGTCGAGGGCGAACGGCAGCCGCCGCAGCCGGTCCGCCGGGACGTGTTCCCGCACGGTCGTCTCGGCCCGCCCGGCGTCCGCACCGGGCCGGTCCGCCATCACGGGTACGAGGACCACGTCGGCCGCGCGCAGGACGCGCACCGCCCGGACGGTGAGCAGTTCCGGGTCACCGGGGCCGACGCCCACCCCGGTCAACGTGGCGGTCATCGGCACGCCTCCACGAGGCGGCGGGCGGCCACGGGGTACCCGGCCCAGTGGGTGTGCAGGTAGGAGGCGTGCACCCGGCCGCTGACGAAGCCGTGCGGGGTGTCGTTCCAGCGCCACGCCGGCGTCTCGCCGTGTCCGGGGTCGGTGGTGGTGCGGTGGAACTCGTGCCCGCGTACGGGCTCGCCGGCCCGGGCCACCGGGGAGTCGGTGACGGCGAACGCCTCGCGGTAGCCGAGGGTGAGCCGGCCGGTCATCCGGGCGGTCAGGTCCAGCCGGCCGCACATGGGTACGCCGTCCAGCGACCGCCCGAGGTAGAGCAGCCCCGCGCACTCGGCCACGATCGGCCCGTCGAAGTCGGCCAGTTCGGCGCGGAGCGTGCCGTTGCCGGCCAGCGCCTCCGCGTACGCCTCGGGGAAGCCGCCGCCGACGACGACCGCGCGGGTGCCGGCGGGCAGCGACCGGTCGCGCAGCGGGTCGACGGTGACGACGTCCGCGCCGGCGGCGGTGAGCAGTTCGGTGGTCTCGGCGTACGAGAAGGTGAAGGCCGGACCACCGGCGAGCGCGACCCGTGGCCGCCCGATGCCCGCCGGCCCGCCGACGGCCTGGACCGGGTCCCACGCGGGGACGGTCAGCGGCCCGGCGGTGCGGGCCAGGTCGAGGACGGCGTCGAGGTCCACGGTGGCCTCGACCAGTTCGGCGAGCGCGGTGACGATGGCGAGCGATTCGGGGGCCCGTTCGGCGACCGGCACCAGCCCGAGGTGCCGGGCCGGCGCGGCGACCTCGGCGGCGCGGGTGACCGCCCCGAGCACCGGTACGCCCACCTCGGCGAGCGCGTCGCGCAGCAGCGTTTCGTGTCGGGGCGAGCCGACCCGGTTGAGGATCACGCCGCCGATCCGCACGGCCGGGTCGAACGCGGCCATGCCGAGGGTCAGCGCGGCGGCCGAGCGACCCTGCGCGGTGGTGTCCAGCACCAGCAGCACGGGCGCGTCGACGAGCCGGGCGACGTGCGCGGTGGAGGCGAAGTCGCGGCGGCCCACCGCGCCGTCGTGCAGACCCATGACGCCCTCGACCACGGCGATGTCGGCGGGCGTGGGGACGCTCGCGCCGTGCCGCAGCAGGCCGGCGATCCGCTCGGCGCCGACCAGGAAGGGGTCCAGGTTGCGGCCGGGCCGGCCGGCGGCGAGAGCGTGGTATCCAGGGTCGATGTAGTCCGGGCCGACCTTGTGCGGGCTGACGGTCAGGCCGCGCCGGCGCAGCGCGGCCAGCAGGCCGGTGGCGACCGTCGTCTTGCCGTGGCCGCTGGCCGGCGCGGCGACCACCACCCGGGGCAGCGCCCACGGTGTGCTCACCACTCGATGCCCTTCTGGCCCTTCTGGCCGGCGTCCATCGGGTGCTTGACCTTGGTCAGCTCGGCCACCAGGTCGGCGGCGGCGACCAGGCGCGGGTCGGCGTCCCGACCGGTGATGACGACGTGCTGGAAGCCGGGCCGCTCGGCCAGGGTGGCGACCACCTCGTCCACGTCCACCCAGCCCCACTTCATCGGGTAGGTGAACTCGTCCAGCACGTACAGCCCGTACCGCTCGGCGGCCAGGTCACGCTGGATCTGCCGCCACCCCTCCAGAGCGTCGGCGGCGTGGTCGGCCTCACCGCCGCGCTGGATCCAGGACCAGCCCTCGCCCATCTTGTGCCAGGTGACCGGGGCACCCTGGCCGGTACGCTCGTGCACCTCGCCGAGCGCCCGGAAGGCGGTCTCCTCCCCCACCCGCCACTTGGCGCTCTTGACGAACTGGAACACCCCGACCGGCAGGCCGGCCGTCCAGGCCCGCAGCGCCAACCCGAAGGCGGCCGTCGACTTTCCCTTCATCTGTCCGGTGTGGACGATGATCAGCGGCCGGTTCCGCCGCTGCCGGGTCGTCAACCCGTCGGCGGGAACGTGGCTCGGCTGTCCCTGCGGCATCAGCGCGCCTCCCGTCCCGCGGCCGCGCGTCCCGCCGCCGTGGTTCCCGCGATCTTGCAGTTTCTGTTGGTCATTTGTGTCCTTGAGTCCTTTATGCCGCGACAGAAACTGCAAGATCGCGGGGGTGGGTGAGGGTGTCCAGGGGGTGTCGGGGGGCCTTGAGCTGGGTGGCCAGGCGGGCGGCCAGGTTGAGGCGGATCGGGCCGGACTCGCAGTCGATGACCACGCAGGGGGCACCTGTTGCCGCCAGGACTCTCGCGGCTGCCGCGGTGCGGTCCAGGGGGCGCGGGCCGGCGGTGGCTCGGCCGTCGGTGACCACCAGGACCAGGGGGCGGCGCTTCGGATCCCGTAGGCGTTCTACGCGCAGCAGGTCGACGGCGGCGAGCAGGCCCTCGGCCAAGGGCGTCCGCCCGCCGGTGGGCAGTTCGGTCAGCCGGGTCGACGCGGCCAGCACCGAAGAGGTGGCCGGCAGCAGCGTTCGCGCTCCGGTGCCCCGGAAGGCGATCACGGCGACCTTGTCCCGTCGCTGGTACGCGTCGGTGAGCAGCGCCAACACGGCGTCCTTCACGGCGGTCATCCGCTGCCGGGCGCCCATCGACCCGCTGGCGTCCACCACGAACAGCACCAGGTTGCCCTCGCGCCCCTCCCGGACCGCCTCGCGCACGTCGTCCGGGCGCAGCAGCAGCGGACCCGCCAGCCTTCCCCGAGACGCCTGGCGCGGCGCGGCGGCACGCACGGTGGCCGGCAGGTGCAGCGCGCCGACCCGGCCCGCCGGCAGGCGCGCCCCGGTCGTCCGGCCACGCCCGGTCCGGGCACGCGACCGTCGGCCGGGCACCCCGTCACCGACGCCGGGCGCGGTGAGCAGCCGAGCCCGCAGGCCACCCCGGGGTACGGCCACGCTCCCGCCCTCCCAGTCTCGATCGTCGCCGGCGTCGCTCGGCCCCGCGCCTCCGGCCCGTCGACGCCGCATGCCCCGGCTGTCGGCCGGCGACCGATCGGAGGACCCGTCCACGCTGGCGTCGGCGGCGTATGGCTCGGGACCGTCGCCGCGCTCGTCCCCGCCGGTGCCGCGCTCGTCCCCGCTGGCGTCGCGCTCGTCCCCGCCGGCGGAGCCGTGTCGTTCCGGACCGCCCAGCGCGGTCGAGTCGCGGGCGGCGCCACCGGCGTCACGGCCACGAGCGTCCGGCCCGTACCCGTCGCGGTGGTGCGCACCGCCCGGACCGCCCGCACCGTCGAGGTCGCCCGGGCCACCCGGGCCGCCGAAACCGCCGCCCGAGCCGGCGTCCGGGCCGTCAGGGCGGGGCCCGGACGGGCCGTCGGGGCGCGGACCGGACGGGCCGCCGTCGTGCGGGCCGTCGTCCGGGTCGTCGGGGTGGGCGTCCTGGGCCCGTTGCAGGGCCTCGTCGAGGCGCTTCTCGTCCAGCCCGGGTGTGTCGAACGGGTCGCGGCGGCGACGGTGCGGCAGGGCGAGCCGGGCGGCCACCCGGACGTCGTCGCTGGTGACCCGGTCCCGGCCGTGCCAAGCGGCGTGGGCGAGGGCGGTCCGTGCGGTGACGATGTCGGCGCGCATCCCGTCCACGTCGAACGCCGCGCAGACCTCGGCGATCTGCCGCAGCGCGGCGTCGGGCAGGCGTACCCCGGGAAGCCGGCGGCGGGCGGCGGCGACCTGGGCGGCGATCTCGGCGTCGGCGGCGGCCCAGCGGGCGGCGAACCCGGCCGGGTCGGCGTCGGCGGCCAGCCGGCGGCGGACCACCTCGACCCGGATCTCCGGGTCCCGGCTGGCGTTCACCTCGACGGTCAGCCCGAACCGGTCGAGCAGCTGCGGACGCAGCTCCCCCTCCTCCGGATTCATGGTGCCGACCAGCAGGAACCGGGCGGCGTGGCTGACCGAGACGCCCTCGCGCTCGACGTGGCTGCGGCCCATCGCGGCCGCGTCGAGCAGCAGGTCGACCAGGTGGTCGTGCAGCAGGTTGACCTCGTCCACGTAGAGCACACCCCGGTGCGCGGCGGCGAGCAGGCCCGGTTCGAAGGCGCGGACGCCCTCGCCGAGCGCCTTCTCCAGGTCCAGCGACCCGACCACCCGGTCCTCGGCGGCGCCGACCGGCAGTTCGACGAGGCGCGCCGGCCCGGTCTCGGCCGCCGCCGCGGCGGGATGCGGGCCGTCCGGGCAGGCCGGGTCGGGTTCGGCGGGGTCACAGCCGAAGCGGCAGCCGGCGACCCGGCGCACCGGCGGCAGCAGCGCTGCGAGGGCCCGGACGGCGGTGGACTTGGCGGTGCCCTTCTCGCCCCGGACGAGGACCCCACCGATCGCCGGGGACACCGCGTTGAGCAGCAGCGCCAGCCGCATGTCGGCCATGCCGAGCACGGCGCTGAACGGGTAGGTGGTCATGCCCGATCCTCCAGGTCGCCCTCGCTGGCCAGGTACTCGTCGCGGAGCCGGTCGAGGGTGGCCGGCTCGGGCTTGGCCCACAGCCCTCGGTCGGCGGCCTCCAGCAGGCGCTCGGTGATCCCCCGCAGTGCCCACGGGTTGGACTGCCTGAGGAACTCCCGGGTGGTGTCGTCGAAGAGGTACGCGGCGGCCAGGTGCTCGTACATCCAGTCGTCCACGACTCCGGCGGTGGCGTCGTACCCGAACAGGTAGTCCACGGTGGCCGCCAGCTCGAACGCGCCCTTGTAGCCGTGCCGGCGCATCGCGGCGATCCACTTCGGGTTGACCACCCGGGCGCGGAACACCCGCCGGGTCTCCTCGCCCAGGGTGCGGGTGCGCACGTCGTGCGGCATGGCCGAGTCACCCACGTACGCCGCCGGTGCCGTGCCGGTGAGGTGGCGGACCATTGCCACCATCCCTCCGTGGTACTGGAAGTAGTCGTCCGAGTCCACGATGTCGTGCTCGCGGGTGTCCTGGTTCTTCACCGCGACGGCGATCCGGGCGAAGGAGCGTTCCATGTCGGCGCGCGCCTCCCGACCGTCCAGGCCCCGGCCGTACGCGTACCCGCCCCAGACCGCGTACACCTCGGCCAGGTCGGCGTCGTCGCGCCAGGTCCGCGCGTCGATCAGGGGCAGCAGTCCGGCGCCGTACGCCCCGGGCTTGGAGCCGAAGATCCGGGCGGTGGCCCGCCGCTCGTCGCCGTGCTCGGCCACGTCGGCGGCGACGTGCGCGCGCAGGTAGTTCTCCTCGTCCGGCTCGTCCAGCGCGGCGACCTGCCGCACGGCGTCGTCGAGCAGCGCCACGACGTGCGGGAACGCGTCCCGGAAGAAGCCGGAGATGCGGACCGTGACGTCGACGCGGGGCCGACCCAGCTCGGCGGTCGGCACCACCTCGACGCCGGTGATCCGCCGGGACCGCTCGTCCCACACCGGCCGGCAGCCCAGCAGCGCGAGCACCTCGGCGATGTCGTCGCCCTGGGTGCGCATCGCGCTGGTGCCCCACACGGTCAACCCCACCGAACGGGGGTACGCGCCGGTGTCGGCCAGGTGCCGGGCCAGCAGCGAGTCGGCCAGGGCCACGCCGACGTCCCAGGCGTTGCGGCTGGGGATGGCCTTCGGGTCGACGGAGTAGAAGTTCCGGCCGGTGGGCAGCACGTTGACCAGACCCCGGGTGGGCGAGCCGGACGGGCCGGGCGGCACGAACCGGCCGTCCAGCGCCCCGAGGGTGTTCCGCAGCTCGTCGGTGGTGCGGTCGAGTCGGGGTACCAGCTCGGTGGCGGCGAAGCGCAGCACCGCCGCGGCGTCCGGGATCGGCTGGCCGGTCACCTCGGCGACCACCACCTCGGCCGCGTCGGCTGCCCAGTCGAGGGTCTCCATGCCGACGACGAGCCGCCGGGCGAGTCCTTCGATGAGGTCGATCGCGTCGGCGGCCGTACCGGCCGGGCCGTCCACCGCGTCGGTCAGCGCGGCCGGCAGGGCGATCCGCTGCCCGGGCGTCGCGAGCAGCGCCTGCTCGTCGAGGGCGTACGCGGCGGCGAGGGCCTGCCGTAGGCCGGGCAGGGCGTACGCGCCGCCCCAGACCTGCGGGGCGCGCAGCACCGCGAGGACCAGGTTGACCCGGGGCTCACCGGTGGGCGCGTCGGCGAGGATGTGCAGGCCGTCGCGGATCTGCACGTCCTTGACCTCGCACAGGTAACCGTCGAGGTGCAGCACGAAGTCGTCGAAGTCGTCCGGGTCGGGCATCGCCTCGGCGTGCAGGTCGTGATGCAACTCGGCGGCGCGGACCAGGTCCCAGATCTGCGCCCGCACGGTGGGCACCTTGGCCGGGTCGAGCGCCTGCACGGTGGCGTACTCGTCCAGCAGTTGCTCCAGTTTGGCCAGGTCGCCGTAGGTCTCGGCGCGGGCCATCGGCGGCACCAGGTGGTCGACGACCACGGCGTGCGCCCGCCGCTTGGCCTGGGTGCCCTCACCGGGGTCGTTGACGATGAACGGGTAGACCAGCGGCAGGTCCGCGAGGACGGCGTCGGGCGCGCAGTCGGCGGCCAGGCCGAGACCCTTGCCGGGCAGCCACTCCAGGGTGCCGTGCTTGCCCAGGTGCACCACGGCGTCCGCGCCGAAGCCGCCGTCCGCGACCGGCGCGGTGAGCCAGCGGTACGCGGCCAGGTAGTGGTGGCTCGGTGGCAGGTCCGGGTCGTGGTAGATGGCGATCGGGTTCTCCCCGAAGCCGCGTGGCGGCTGGATCAGCAGCGCCACGTTGCCGAAGCGCAGCCCGGCCAGCACGATGTCGCCGCCGTCGGTGTACAGCTCGCCGGGCGGCTCACCCCAGTGCTCCCGCATCCGCTCGCGCAACTGCGCCGGCACCTGGTCGAACCACCGCCGGTACGTCGCCCCGGGGATCCGGGCCTCGGCGGCGGCCAACTGCTCCGGCGTGAGCCACTCCACGTCGTGCCCGCCGGCGGCGATCAGCGCGTGGATGAGCGCGTCACCGTCGGTGGGCGGCGGTGCGTGGCCCAGGTCGTAGCCGGCCTCGGCGAGCGCGGCGAAGAGCCGGACCGCCGAGGCGGGGGTGTCCAGCCCGACGGCGTTGCCGACCCGGGAGTGCTTGGTGGGGTACGAGCTGAGCACCACGGCGATCCGCTTGTCGGGGTTCGGCACGTACCGCAGGCGGGCGTGGCGGACCGCGATGCCGGCGACGCGGGCGGCCCGCTCCGGGTCGGCGGCGTACACCGAGAGGCCGTCGGCGTCGACCTGCTTGAACGAGAACGGCACGGTGACGATCCGGCCGTCGAACTCGGGGATGGCCACCTGCATCGCCGCGTCCAACGGGGACAGCCCGGCGTCGCTGCCGGCCCACTGTTCGCGGGTGCTGGTCAGGCAGAGCGCCTGGATGACCGGCACGTCCAGGGCGGCGAGCGCGCCGACGTCCCAGGCGTCCTCGTCGCCGCCTCCGGAGGCGTCAGCGGCGACCGCGCCACCGGCCGCGAGGACGGTGACCAGCAGCGCGTCGCAGCGGGCGAAGAGCCCGAGCGGGCCGGCGCCGGCGGTCAGCCCGCGCAGCGAGCCGCAGAAGATCGGCAGGGGGTTGCCGCCGGCCGCGCGGACCGCCTCGGCCAGCACGTCGACGAAGGCGGTGTTGCCGGCCAGTGCGTGCGCCCGGTAGAAGACGATTCCGATGGTCGGCCGGTCGGGTTCGCCGGGGTGCGCGCCGTGCACGCCGTACGCCGGGGTCGGCGTGGGCGCGGCGAACCCCTCGCCGGTGAGCAGGACCGTGTCGGAGAGGAACCGGGCCAGCTCCCCCAGGTTGTCCGGCCCGCCCTCGACCAGGTACGCGAGGGCCTGGGCGACGACGCCGGACGGCACCGTGGAGACCGCCATCAGCTCCGCGTCGGGCACCGCCTCGCCGCCGAGCACGACCGCGGGTACGCCGCTGGCGAGCACCGCGGCGAGGCCGTCCGGCCACGCCTGCCGACCGCCGAGCAGGCGTACGACGGCGAGGTCGACCCCATCGAGCAGGGCGGGTACGGCGTCGGCCGCCACCCGGGCGGGGTTGGCGAGCCGGTAGTCGGCGTCGCTGGCGCGGGCGGCCAGCAGGTCGGTGTCGGCGGTGGAGAGCAGCAGAATGCGCACGGCAGGCTCCGGACGGTAACGTCGACGCGCTCGCGGCAGCGATTGGGCGACGACGTGCGGGTAGGCGCGGGGTTCAGCAGGCACCGCGACCGCTCACCGGCGTGGGGCCGGCGGCGACGGGTGGCGTGGTGCGGACCTCAGCGGGGAACGGAGACGATGCCGATCGCGGCGACAGCACGGTCGCGATACGTGAGACGGCAGCGGCCGTCGATGATGGAGACGCCATGCGTCATCGGGTCCTCCTCGGGTGTCCACGCCCTGGGGTACGTCCCGACGGCCGAAGTATCCTGGCTTCCGGATCGATGCTCTCCCCCGGCCTTCCAACCGCAGACACACGGCCGTGACTCACGAGGGGGGATCACTCCCCGGTGACAGTGGCGGGACCGCGTCGGATTCGCACCGACTTCCTTCACTGCCGTCAGGCCGCGAATGCTGCCACACCCTTGCGCTGCCGGTCAACGCCGCCCCGGCCCGCCGCACGGGCGTGACCCACCGACACCTGGGCGGGCGACGCGACCGCGTAGCGGCACGCCGCGACGCCCCGGATCCCTGCTCGGCGTCCTTTGCTCTGCTTACCTATGAGCGACAGTGACGGCGTCTAACCGTTGCCTATAGGTAAGCAGAGCAAAGGAGGCCACACACGCCCTGGGCTGCGCGATCGCCGGCACGGAGCAACCGCGCAGGCCGGGCACCGTCGGCGCTCGGCGGCTCCGCCGGGAGCAAGGGTGGTGCGGTGGACCGTGCGGGGCGGATCTCAGCGGGCGTGGCGCTCCGGGTGTGCCCGATTCCACACCCGCATCCGCTCCGGGTAGCCGGTGCGGGCCGCCTCGTACAGCGGCACCGCGTGCTTACGGGCGATGTCGCCCGCCGCGCGGGGCGTGCCGGTACGGCGCCGGATCCACTCCCCGTCGTGGGCGATCGCGACCACCGTGGTGTCGGTGGCGGTCGTCTCCGGTTCCAGGTAGAACTCCACACCCCGCCGACTGGCGACGAACGCCTCCAGCGCGGCGAGGTCGTCCCGGGTGGCCTCTCGGTCCAGCTTCGTCGGGGTCCCCTCGCCGCTGCGAGACCGCCGGTTGAACCAGCCCATGCCCTGCCCCTCTCCTCGACGCCACTCCCAGTTCAGCACCGATTCCTGGCAATCCGCTGCACGCCGGGTGGGAGAAATCTGACTCCCGCGGGGCGGAACCCGACGCGGGCGGGTGGTGTCATCAGTGCGAGTCCGACCGGAGGTTCCCCTGGACGACGACGTGCTCGTCACCCGCGCCCGAGCCGGCGACCTGGAGGCGTACGACCTCCTGGTGGCCCGGCACACCGCGTCCGCGTACCGGACGGCGGTGCTGCTCGGCGCGGGATCGGACTCCGAGGACGTCGTCCAGGAGGCGTTCGTGAAGGGCTACCGCAAGCTGTCCCGCTACCGGGGCGAGTCGTCCTTCCGCTCCTGGTTGCTCGCGATCGTCGCCAACGAGACCCGGAACCTGCACCGCTCCCGCACGCGCCGCGACGGCCTGGTCCTGCGCGCGGCGGCGAACCCCCCACCCGAGATCGCCGAGGACGATGCCGTCGGCGCGGTCCTGGCCGGCGAGCGTCGGGCCGCGTTGGTGGCGGCCCTGCGGCAACTGCCGGTACGCGACCGCGAGGTGATCGTCTGTCGGTTCTTCCTCGATCTCGGCGAGCAGGAGACGGGCGTCATGCTGGGCTGGCCCCGGGGCACGGTCAAGTCGCGTACCTCACGGGCACTGGCGAAGCTGCGGGCCCTGCTCACCGACGAGGCGGTGCACCATGGATGACCTCGAGGCGGAGCTGCGGGAGTTGGGCGGGTGGTTGGAGACGCCCGCCGCGCCGGACGTCACCGCACGGGTACACGATCGGCTCGTCGGACGCGTACCCAGATGGCGACGGTGGCGCTCCCTGGCCGCGGCGGCGCTGGCGGCCCTGCTGGTCGCGGCGCTGCCGCCAACGCGTGCCGCCGTCGCCGACGCGGTCGGCGAGGTGCTGCGCTTCGCCGGCGTCGGCATCGTCACGTCGTCCACGCCGTCGTCGCCGCAGGACGAGCCGTCACCCCTGCCGTCGCTGCGGACGGTGGGGCTCGACGAGGCGCGCCGGGCGGTACGTTTCCCGGTCCGGGTGCCCGCCGCGCTCGGCCCACCGGAGCGGGTGTCGGTCGCCGACCCGGACGGCGCCGGCGCCTACCGGGTCGCGACGCTGCTCTACCAGGGTGGCGGCGTCCGCCTCGACGCGTTCGACGGTCGCCTCGACCTGGCCTTCCACAAGAGGACCAGCCGGCCGGGAGTGGAGTGGACGCAGGTCGAGGGCGACTTAGCCGTCTGGGTGGACGGTCCGCACGTGCTGTCCTACGTCGACCGGTCGGGCCAGATCCGCCGGGAGACCGCCCGACTCGCCGCGTCGACCCTGATCTGGGAGCAGGCCGGCGTGACCTACCGGCTGGAGGGTGCCCGCGACATGGCCGAGGCGCTCGAGATCGCCCGGTCGCTTCCCTGACCACCGTGGCCCTTCCGGGATCTCAACGCGGCGGCAGGCCCATCCGGTGCTCGACCTGGACGGCTTCCGTCTCGCGGCCCTGCACGCGCAGCAGGACGACCAGGCGCTGCCAGGCGTCGCGCGCGTCGCCGTGCTGCCCGAGGCTCTCGTGCAGTTCCCCCAGGCTTTCCAGGCAGTCCGCCTCGCCCCGGGTGTTGCCGACGTCGTGGTAGACCGCGAGCGCCTGCCGGTAGTAGGCCAACGCCGAGTGCTGCTGGCCGGTGTTGCCGGCGATCAGGCCGAGGCTGTGCAGGGTGTCCGCCTCGCCGTCGGGGTGCCCGTGCTCCCGGAACAGGGTCAGGGCCCGGGTGCAGCTGTCCTGCGCCTCCTCGTAGCGCGCCAACTGGGCGCACTCCCAGCCGATCGCGTTGAGGACCCGCGCCACCTCGACCATGTCGCCGAGATCCTGGAACTCGACCAACGCCTCATGGGCGTGCACCAGCGCCTGACGGGGGTCACCGACGCGGTCCGCGCTGACGCTCAACGCGTAGTGGCCCCGGGCCAGCTCGGCGGCGTCGCCGGCCTCGCGGGCACGGTCGACGGCCAGGCGCAGGTGACGTACGCCCTCGTCGTGCTGGCCGTTCTGGCTGTGGGCCTGGCCCAGATAGCGGTGTGCCATGGCGCTCGCCGAGATGTTGTCGCTCTGCTCGGTGGCGGCGAGGCCCATGCGCCACACCGCGAGCTGGTCGGTGACCTGCCGACGGCGGGCGTGGAAGGTCACCAACGTCCGGGCCAGTTGCCACACCTGTGCAAACCACTGCCGTTCCATGGCCAGGCGCTGACTCTCGCGCACGCGTTCGTGTTCGGCGTCGAACCAGGACATGGCCGCACTCGCGTCCGTCAGCGCCACCGGCGTGCAGCCGGGCGACGGTGGGCCGAGGACGAGTGGATGGCGGCGCGGATCGAGGAGCCGGTCGGCGGCGCAGGCGGTGTGCAGGTAGAAGTCGACCAGCCGGCGTACCGCCTCCTGGTCCTCGCCACCGGGTCGGGCCCGGCCCCGCTGTGCGCTGTAGAGGTGGACCAGGTCGTGCATCCGGAAGCGGCCGGGCGCGTGCTGCCGGAGCAGCGCCGTGTCCTCCAACTCCCGCGCCAACTCCTGTGCCCGCTGGGTGGAGGTGGCGGCCAGGCTCGCCAGGGCGGGCAGGCTGATGTCGACCGCCGGAACCAGACCGAGAAGGTCGAACAACGCGCCGGCCGGCGGGCTCAGTGCCCGGTACGACCAGGAGAAGACCGCGCGGAGGTCGGCCCGCAGCTCTCCGGTGGTCAGGGCGTCGAGGCGGACGCTGCTGTCGTGCAGGTCACGGACCACACCGTCGAGCGGGTGGTCGGGATAGCTGGCGGCCCGGGACGCCACGATCGCCAGCGCCAACGGCAGGCCGCCGCAGTGCCGCACCAGCGCGTCGAGGGCCTGGCGGTGCTGGTCCGCCCGGCCTGGGCCGAGGTGGGCGCCGAGCAGGTCCCGCGCCTCGGTCTCGGACAGCTTGTCCAGGGTGAGTGTCCTCGCGCCGTGGGTGACGGCCAGGCCGCGGAGCTGGTGCCGGCTGGTGATGAGGACCGTGCAGGTCGGGCTGCCGGGCAACAGCGGGATGACGTGATCGGTGTCGCGGACGTTGTCGAGCAGGACGAGCATGCGGCGTTTCGCGACCAGACTGCGGAACAACGCCGCCTGTGCGTCCACCGGGTCCGGTACGGAGCCGGGCGGCACGCCCAGGGCCTGGAGGAAGCCCCGCAGCGTCACGGTGGCCGGCACCGGTGTGGGGTCCGGCCCGAACCCGCGAAGGTCGGCGTACAGCTGCCCGTCCGGGAACTGGTCGGCGTTGGTGTGGGCCCACTGCAACACCAGCGACGTCTTGCCGATCCCGCCCGCACCGCCGACGGCGGAGATCAGGACCGTCCGGCTCGACGGGTGCGGTTGGCCGATGGTGGCGTCGAGGAAGCGCAACTCGTCGGTTCGGCCGGTGAACAGCGCGGGCGGGGCGGGCAACTGTCGCGGCACCGGCGCCCGCACACTGCCGCTGTCCAGGTCGGCGGTCGCGGCGGACGCCATGGCCAGCCGGTTGCGGGCCGCCAGCCAGGGATGGACGTCCTGGCCCGGCGCGCAGGCACGGACGAAGGCGATCAACGTGTCCGGTCGGGGCAGTGCGTCGCGGCGCAGGGTGTCGGCGATGGTGCTGCGGGCCAGCACCACTCCGCGCCGGGCCGCTCGCTGCTCCAACTGCCGGTAGGTGCAGCCCGAGTCTTCCTTCAACCGACGGAGCAGACCCACGAACTCCGCCGCGTCGCGGGCTCCGTCAGGCCCCCCGCCAACCATTCTTTTCATGGTCCGGGTCGCGGAATTCGTGCGCAACCCCGGTCGGTCGCTGTCCAACCGGTGGGCGGAACAGTTCGGGACACGGCCGGCGTGCGGTCCGGCGACGTCGCGGAGAGGAACCCGTTCGACCGAGGTGGTGTCTTCCTGGTGTGGGGCACACGTCGTCGAGAGGTAACGCCATGGTCACCTGGGGCAGGCTTCTGCTGGGGACGGTCCTGCTGCTGGCGGGTTGCACGGTCGCGGGGCCGGCCGCTCCTGCGGCGGACCGGGATTCCACCACACCGACCGGCTGCGCGGGGCGCGTCGAGACGGGGTCGCTGCCCGACTGGGCGGACGAGGGGTTCCACGGGGACACCCGCATGCCGCACGTCTTCGGCGCAGGAGGCGAGATCGTGGCGGTGCTGTTCGGCCATCCGCTGGCGCAGGTCCGGCCGGACGGGTCGAGCAACAAGATCCTCTGGGTGGCCCGGACCGCCACGACCTCGCCGGCCGCGGACGCGTCGACCACGCTGAAGATCACCGCCACGCTGGACGGCACCGACACGAGAGTGACCCACGAGGTCGCCGGAGGGCCAGGGCCGTCGATCATCGACATGCCCCGAGCAGGCTGCTGGCGTCTCGACCTGAGCTGGGCCGGGCGCACCGACACGATGGATCTTGTCTACGCCGAACGGAAGCCCTGACGACGGGGAACAGGACCTTCCGCCATATCCAACATATACCGCATGGGGGGACTTGCGGCAAGGCCCCCGCCGTGCCGCAGAATGGCCCGTCCACGGCCATGACCTGCGGAAACGGGAGCCCTGAATATGAACGTGTCGTCGGCGGCGGCCAGCGTGTTCGACCTTCCCGAGAACCTGGCCGCCAAGGCCGACCCGGCGCTCATCGCCCGGGACGAGCAGCACTTCGCCGCGATCGCGGCGAGCCTTCAGCAGTCGATCGTCGACCTGTCCGACCGCCTCGACGCCGAGCGCCGGGCACCCGCCGGCAAGGGTCGGCAGGCGGTCGTCCGGGACGAGGAGGTCCGGCGGCTGACCGCCCGCCTACGGGCGCTGCGGCGGTTCGGTCTGGACCTGTGCCTCGGCCGCATCGTGCCCGCGGACGACCCCGAGCCCGTCTACATCGGACGGTTCGGCCTCAGCGACGGTGACGGCCGGCGGCTGCTGCTCGACTGGCGCTCACCGGCCGCCGCGCCGTTCTTCGGGGCGACCCACGCCGACCCGATGGGCCTCGCCAGCCGACGCCGGTACCGCTGGACCCTCGGCCGGATCAGCGACTACTGGGACGAGGTGTTCACCCCCGACGGGTTCGAGGGGCACGCCGCGCTGGACGACCAGTCGGCGTTCATCGCCAGCCTCGGCGGCAACCGGTCGGCCCGGATGCGTGACGTGCTCGGCACCATCCAGGCCGACCAGGACGCCATCATCCGGGCCGGATCACGCGGCGCGCTCGTCGTCGACGGTGGTCCCGGCACCGGCAAGACCGTCGTCGCCCTGCACCGCACCGCGTACCTGCTCTACTCCGACCCGCGCCTGCGGCAGGGGCGCGGCGGCGTGCTGTTCGTCGGGCCGCACCAGCCCTACCTGGCGTACGTCGCCGATGTCCTGCCCAGCCTCGGCGAGGAGGACGTGCAGACCTGCACCCTGCGGGACCTGGTACCCGAGGGCGCCACGGCGACCGTCGAGACCGACCCGGAGGTGGACCGCCTCAAGTCCTCGGCCGAGCTGGTACGGGCGGTCGACGCGGCCGTGCGCTTCTACGAGGAACCGCCGACGACGGCGCTGACCGTACCGGCCGGCGACACCGACCTGCGGCTGAGCGCCGACGACTGGGCCCAGGCGTTCGAGGCACCCGGACCGGGAACCCCGCACAACGAGGCCCGCGACGAGATCTGGGACGAACTGCTGAGCATCCTGCTCGGCAGGTACGACGGCGACGAGCCCGAGGACCTGGTACGCGCGGCGCTGCGGCGCGACCCGGAACTCCGTACCACGGTCAACCGGGCCTGGCCGCTGCTCGACGCGGCCGACATCGTGGCGGACCTGTGGTCGGTGCCCGCCTATCTGCGCCGGTGCGCCCCCTGGCTCGGCCCCGACGACGTCCGCCGGCTCCAGCGCGCCGACGCCCGCGCGTGGACGGTGTCCGACCTGCCGCTGCTGGACGCCGCACGGCAGCGGCTCGGCGACGCGGAGGCATCCGGTCGTACCCGCCGTCGCGCGGCCACCCTCGCGGCCGAGCGCGCGCGCATGGCGACGGTCGTCGACGAGCTGATCGAGGCGCACACCTACGACGACGGCGAGGGCGTACTGTCGAGCCTGCGTCAACTGGACCTGCAGGACGCGCTTGTCGACGAGGCCGTCCTGCCCGGCGTCGCCGCGGATCTGCTGGCCGGTCCGTTCGCGCACATCGTGGTGGACGAGGCGCAGGAGCTGACCGACGCGCAGTGGCAGATGCTGCTGTCGCGGTGCCCGTCGCGCAGCTGCACCATCGTCGGAGACCGGGCCCAGGCCCGGCACGGGTTCGCCGGGTCGTGGGCGGAACGCCTCGCCCGCGTCGGCCTCGACGGGGTGACCCTGACCTCGCTGACCATCAACTACCGGACGCCCCGGGAGGTCATGGCGCAGGCCGAACCGGTCATCCGGGCCGTACTCCCGGACGCGAACGTGCCGACCTCGATCCGCGGCAACGGGGTCCCCGTCATCCACGCGTCGGTGGCCGACCGGGACGCCATCGTGGACGGTTGGCTCGCCGAGCACGCCGAGGGGATCGCCTGCGTCATCGGCGACCCGACGTTCACGCCCACGGACCGGGTCCGGTCGTCGACCCCGGAGCTGGCCAAGGGGCTCGAATTCGACCTGGTCGTCCTCGTCAACCCGCACCTGTTCGGCGCGGGCGTCCAGGGGGCCGTCGACAGGTACGTGGCGATGACCCGCGCGACCCGGCAACTCGTCATCCTCACCGATTAGGCTGCCGGACGTGCCGGACGATGTGCGGAAGGCGGCGGCCCGCGACAACGCGCGCTGGTGCGCCGCCATGTGCGCCAGCCACGGACTCACCGGCCGGATCGACGCCGACGCGTGGTCGGTGCCCCGCCGCTCCCCACAGTGGTATCCGGACGCGGTCACCCTGCGCCCCGACGTCGACCCGGCAGCGCTGCTGGCGCGGATCGACGCCGGGGCGGGCGCGTCGGTGAAGGACAGCTTCGCCGACCTCGACCTGACGCCGTACGGGTTCCGGGTGCTCTTCGACGCGCAGTGGATCCACCGCCCACCGGCCGATCCGCCGCCCGGCCCGCCGCTCACCCGCGTCACCACCGCGTACGAGCTGGCGGCCTGGGCGAGCGCGCACGGCGGCGGGAGCCTGTTCCGACCAGCGCTGCTGACCGATCCACGCGTCGCGGTGCTGGCCCGCCACGACCCGGAGGGCACGGTCGTCGGTGGTGCGGTGCTCAGCGGCGACGATCCGTGCGGCGTCTCCAACGTGTTCGCGCACACTGCCGACCTGGACGAGATCTGGCGGGCGGTCGTCGCCACCCGGCCCGGCGTGCCCCTGGTCGGCTACGAGTCCGCGCCGGACCTCCCCCCGCCCCTGCGGGCCGGCTTCGTCCCGGCGGGCCCGCTCCGCGTCTGGCTCCGGCGATCATGAAGTTATCGGCGCGACACGCCGGCATCGACGGCAATAACTTCATGATCACCGGGAACGAGGTCGGTCAGCCCAGGCGGGTCAGGTCATCCGGGGTCAGGCGGAGGGCGGCGGCGGCGATGTTCTCCTCGAGGTGTGCCGGGTCGCCGGTGCCGGGGATGGCCAGGACGTGGGGGCCCTGGTGCAGGGTCCAGGCCAGGCGTACCTGCTGGGGCGTGACGCCGTGCTCGCGGGCGACCGCCTCGACGGCCGCGCCCGGCGCGGCGGTCGCGCCCTTCTCCCGGCCCGTTCCGGCCAGCGCGAAGAACGGCACGTAGGCGATCCCCCGCTCACCGCAGGCCCGGACGAAGGCGTCCTGCTCCCGGTAGGCGTCCACCCCGTAGTTGTTCTGCACACAGACCACGGGCGCGATGCCGGCCACCTCGTCCAGTTGCTCGGGCCGCGCGTTGGACAGCCCGAGGTGCCGGATCAGGCCGGCGGCGCGCAGCTCGGCCAGGGCGCCGAACCGTTCGGCCAGCGGCGCCGGACCCGCCCCCCGGCCGAGCCGCAGGTTCACCACGTCGAGCTGCTCGCGGCCGAGGCGACGCAGGTTCTCCTCGACCTGCGCGCGGAGCTGCGCGGGAGTGACCGCCTCGCCGAACCCCGCCACCGGGTCGTAGCCGAAGCCGACCTTGGTGGCGATCACCAGATCCTCGGGGTACGGGGCGAGAGCTGCCCGGATCAGCTCGGTGGCAAACCGGGCGGGACCGGTGCCCACCCGCAGGGTGCCGCCGGGCGAGACATAGAACGCGGCGGTGTCGATGTGGTTGACGCCCAGCTCCACCGCGCGGCGCAGCAGCGCCACCGCGGGTCCAGGGTCGGGGTTCGCGGTGATCCGCATCGAGCCGAAGCCCATCCGGCGCACCGGGCGGTCGCCCAGGGTCCAGCTGCCCGCCGCGGCGGCGGTGATCTCGTCGGTTGGCATCGGGCGACCGTAGCCAGCTCGGGCGCGCGGCGCACTCGGCCGCGCGCCCGATACCGGTACGCCCCGATCCGGGTTAGTTTTTCTGTGCTGCCGGAGCCTGCTCGGCGGCGCGCGGCGGGCGCAGCGCCGGCACCAGGGCCAGCGTCGGCAGGAGCAGCAGCGGCACCACCAGCAGCGCCCGCAGGACACCGACGTGGTCGCCGAGCAGCCCCAGCAACGGCGGGCCACCCAGGAACGCCGTGTAGCCGATCACCGCGACGACGCTGACCCGTACCGCCGCGTGCGCCTCCTCGTCGGCCGCCGCGCTCATGCCGACGGGGAAGCCGAGTGACGCGCCGATCCCCCACAGCGCGACGCCGACGATGGCCACCGGTCCCGAGCCGGCCAGCACGGCCAGCGTCGCGCCGGCGGCGGCGAGCAGGATGGTGCCGCTGAGCACCGGCACCCGCCCCCAACGGTCCAACGCGACCGTGCCGGCGGTCCGGCCGAGCGTCATGCCGACGACGAACACGCCGAAGACCGCCGCCCCGGCCGCCTCGCTCAGGTCCCGGCCGTCCACGAACGCGACCGCCAGCCAGTCGTTGGCGCTGCCCTCGGCGAAGGCCGCCACCAGCACGAACAGCCCGATCAGCAGGGTGCGGGGCTCGCGCCAGGCGGCGAGCTGAGCCCGCCGACGGGCGGCCGGGCTGGTGTCCGTCGGCCCGTCGGCCGCGTCCCCGACCGGCTGCGGCAGGTACGCCCGGGACGCGAGGAAGGTGCCGACCAGGACCACCACGGCCACCACAGCGAGGTGCGCGCCGACCGGCACGTCCAGGCGGGCCGCCCCGGCGCCGACGCCCGCGCCGGCCACCGACCCGAGACTCCAGGCCGCGTGGAACCGGGGCATGACGGTACGCCCCAACCGACGCTCCACCGCCGCGCCCTCGACGTTCATCGCCACGTCACAGGCCCCGGAGCCGTAGCCGAAGGCGACCATCCCCAGCGCGACGACGACGGCCGACCCGGCGACCGTCGCGCCCAACCCGGCCACGACCAGGCCCACCGCCACCAGCACGGTGGCGAGGGTCACCGTGCGGGCCGAGCCGAGACGCTGGGCGAGCAGCCCGGACGTCGGCATGGCGAGCAACGCGCCGACGCTCAGCGCCAGCAACAGCAGCCCGAGGCGGCCGGCGGACAGGTCCAGCGCCTCCCGGACGGCCGGCACCCGGGAGAACCAGCTACCGACGGCGAGGCCGTTCAGGGTGAAGGTGAGGGCGACGCCGTTGCGGGCGAGCCGGACTGCCCGCGCCGACACGGTGGTGTCCGGGGCGACGGCGGGACTGGTGGGGGCACTCAAGGGGGTTTCCTCTTCCTAGGGGTGATCTCCTGGCACGATCGCACACCTGAGAGCGCTACCACCACAAGCGGGCTGGTGCCCCTTACCGGGAGCGCGCAGGTCGGGGGATGATTCCTGGCAGGCGTACGCCCGCGGCGGGCGTACGCCGTCGGGGAGGAACGATGACGGCAGCGGCGCAGCGCCCGGCAACTCTGGAGGACGTCGCCCGGGCCGCCGGAGTGTCCCGGTCCACCGCCTCACGGGTGATCGCCGGCACGGGGTTCGCCTCGCCGGACGCCCGGGCTCGGGTGGCGACGGCCGCCGGCCAGCTCGGTTACGTGCCGAACCCGGCCGCCCGGGCGCTGGTCCGCGGTGGTGGGGTGCGGTTGGTGGTGGCCGCCCTGTCGTCCAGCGCCGCCGTGCTGGACGACCCGTACGTCCACCGGGTGGTCGGCTCGGCCGCCCGGGTGTGCGCGCCGGCCGGCGTCGGGGTGGCGTTGCACTGGTTGCCGCTGGACGAGCCGCACGGGCTCGACCAGCTCGCCGCCGACCGCAGCGTCTGCGGCGTCGTGCTGGTCAACACCACCGAGGACCTGCTGGCGGCGGTCCCCCGGGCACTGCACGGCCGGGTCGCCTCGATCGGCATCGGCTCGGCCACGGTGCCGTCGTTCGACGTCGACAACGCCGCCGGCACCGACGCGGTGCTGCGTCACCTGTACGCGACGGGTCGCCGCCGGATCGCCCTGGTGACCGGTCCGCGCTGGCTGCCGTGCGCGCAGCGGCCGGTCGGGGCGTACCGCGACCTGATGCGCCAGGCCGGCCTGCCGGAGCGGGTGGTGCCGGGAGACTTCACGGCGGCGCGGGGCCGCGAGGCGGCCGGCGAGGCGCTGCGCCGCTGGCCGGACCTCGACGCGATCTACGCGATCAGCGACGAGGCGGCCCTCGGGGTGATCGCGGCGCTGCGCGAGGACGGCGTGCGGGTGCCCGGCGATGTCGCGGTGGCCGGCTTCGACGACATCCCGCTGGCCGGCATGACCGCTCCGGCGCTCACCACCGCGAGTCACCCGGTGGGCCGGATCGCCGCCGCGGCGGCCACCGCCGTGCTGGCCGGTCGCCCGGGAGCGCCGGTGACGCTCTTCCCGTCCGACCTGGTGGCCCGCGACAGCGCCTGAGCGCGCCCGCCGGTTAACGGGCCGCCGGCCGGGTAACCGCCTCGCACCTCTCGTCGACCACGAGGAGCTGGTGGCCCGTGTCCGACCCCGCGCCGCCGAGCCGGGCGCCCGCGCAGGGTTCCCGGGACGGCCGGCTGACCACCCGCCCGCATCCGCCGGTGCTGACCGGGCCCACCGGCCTGGTGCCGCTGCCCGGTGGCGACGGCGGCCGTCCCGCGATGGCGTACGTGCCGGAGCCGGCCGCCGACGGTGCGGCGTACCGGCTGGTGGTGCTGCTGCACGGGGCGGGTGGTTCCGCCCGGCACGGGCTGGACCTGCTGCTGCCGGTCGCGGACACGCACCGGCTGCTGCTGATCGCACCGCAGTCGTCGGCCACCAGTTGGGACCTGATCGCCGGTGGCCTCGGGGTGGACGTCGGGCACATCGACGCGTTGCTGGCCAGCGCGTTCGACGGCTACCCGGTGGGCGGGGTGACGCTCGGCGGGTTCTCCGACGGCGCGTCGTACGCGCTCTCGCTGGGCCTGGCCAACGGCGACCTGGTCGACGCGGTGCTGGCGTTCTCCCCCGGCTTCGCCGCGCCGCCGGTCATCCGCGGCCGGCCACGGATCTTCGTCTCGCACGGGGTGGACGACCGGGTCCTGCCCATCGACGTGTGCAGCCGCCGCTTCGTGCCGCACCTGCGCCGGATCGGCTACGACGTCACCTACGAGGAGTTCCCGGGCGGCCACGACCTCCCCGCCCCGGTCCGCGCGAAGGCCACCGGGTGGCTCACCGGGTGATCGCCGCTCAGACGGCGGGGAGGCCGAGGGCCGCGTCCACCCGGGCCAGGACGGCGACGTCGTCGTCGGGGTGCACGCCCCGCAGCAGGTCGATGGCCGCCGCCCGGACCTGACCGATGATCATGGCCAGTGGGAGGGTCTGCGTCGAGCCGAAGAGTCGTCCGGCGGTACGGACGGCGTCCAGCGCGGCCTCGTCCGCCCGCAGGGCGTGCCGGTCGGCGACCTCCTCCTGCCCGTCCAGGTCGGCGGCGAGCGCCGCGCCGGCCTCCCGGACCGCCGCCACCAGGCAGCGCAGCGCGTCGCCCAACTCGGACGGGGTGGAGGTACCGAGTCGACTGAGCGTCACGCCCGCGCGGGCCAGCACCCGGACGTTGCGGACCACGTAGTCGATCTGCCGGACCGACTCGTCCACCGACCGCAGCCGGCCGATGTGCCGGCGCCGGCGCACGTTGAGCCGCAGCGCCTCGCCGGCGGCGAGCACCCCGTCGCGCAGTCCGTCGACCCGCGCGTCCATGCCCCTGGCCCGCGTCAGGGCGGCCACCGCCGCCGGCTCGTCGCGCCCGTCCAGCGCGTCGGCGATCTCGCCCAGCAGACCGGCCAGCTCGTCGAACGTACGCCGCACCTCGGCGGCGAGCGGCGCGAGCGGGTGCCGGGCGTCGACGAGCAGGCTGACGGCGAGCGCCACCGCGCCGCCGACCAGCGCGTCGACGAAGCGGAACGGCACCAGCGACCCGTCCGGCGGGGCGACCACCACCAGGTAGAGCGCGGAGACGGCGGCCTGCACGAGGGTGACGCCGGTGGCGCCGAAGGCCACCGCGAGCAGGACGGTGAGCAGGATGACGGTGCAGACCGTCCAGGTGCTGCCGGGGCCCAGCGCCTGCACGACCAGGTCCGCGACGAGCACTCCGGCGGCCACCCCGAGCACGACCTCGACGGCCCGCCGGATGCGCTGCCCCGGGCCTGACCGAGGACGATCAGCGCGGCGGCCGGCGCGAAGAACGGCTGCGGGTGCCCGAGCAGGCGGGTGGCGAGCAGCCAGGCCACGGTCGCCGCGACGGTCGCCTCCAGCACCGGCCGCCACCCCTGCCGCAACCGGTGACCGGCGACCCGCGGGCCGTCGAACCACGCCATCGCCACCTCCCACCGGTCGACCGACGCCCTGTTGGGCGATCAGCGACAACCGGCGTCCGCCGGCTCGCCCTCCCGCGATCGTCCACCATCGCGCGGCGGACCCGCCGACCGGGCCGCCTGTCGCACGATCCCCCGCTCAGCTCCCGGTCAGGGCGCGTAGCAGCGTACGGACCGCGTCCGCGAGGTCGGCACGGCTGGCCGGGGTGCCGGGGGGCGGTGCGGTGAGCGCGCCCGCGCCGACCAGACGGTCGAAGAGCAGCCCGTCGACGTACGCGACGAACCGGTCGCCCTGCCGGTCCGGGTCGGTGGCGCCGGCGCGGGTCAGCAGATCGCGGGACTGCGCCCGGATGCCGGTGCCGTGTTGCAGGATGCCGCGCAGTTCGGGGCGGTGGACCGCCTCCAGCAGGCACGCGTAGCGGGCCAGCGTGCGGCTGCGTCCGACGCTCAGCCAGCGGTCGAGCACCTCGGCCACCCCGGCGGCGAGCTGGTCGAGGTCGTCGCTGCCGAGGCGGGGGCCGGGCTGCGGGGCGGGCGGCTCGGTCGGCAGGTCGTACGCGGCCAGGTCGACCCGGTCCCGCTCGACGAGGCGTTGCACCACCGCCTCGATCAGCGCCTGGCGGGTGCGCAGGTACGCCGAGGTGGTGCCGGGCGGCAGCTCGGCGCGGGCGTCCACGGCCCGGTGGGTCAACGCCCGCATGCCGCCGTCGGCGATCAGCTCGATGGCCGCGTCGGTCAGGCGCGCGATCCGGTGGGCGCGGGCCGTCACAGGGCTCTCCTCCTTCCCTAGGTGCGGATGTAGTATCGCTCTTCTACAGATGTAGAAGGGCGGACGACATGAGCGACTCGCACGCGGTGGTGGTCGGCGGCGGCATCGGCGGGCTGAGCGCGGCGCTCGCCCTGCACCGGCGCGGCTGGCGGGTCACCGTCCTGGAACGCGCCGCCGAACTGCGCGAGGTCGGCGCCGGGCTGACCCTGATGGCCAACTCGCTGCGCGCGCTGGACACCCTCGGCCTGAGCCCGGCGCTGCGGTCCAGCGTGCACGCCGAGGCCCCCGGCGGGATCCGCGACCGGCACGGCCGATGGCTGTCCCGGATGGACGCGGCGGAGATGGCCCGACAGCTCGGCACCACCGCGCTCGGCATCCACCGGGCCACCCTGCACCGCATCCTGCGCGAGGCGCTGCCCGCGACGTCGCTGCACACCGGAGCCGAGGTCGAGCACGTCGAGACCGAGGCCGACCGCGCCACGGTGCGCTACCACGGTCCAGACGGCCCACAAACGCTCGACGCCGACCTGATCGTCGGCGCCGACGGCCTGCACAGCCGCCTGCGCGCCCAACTCTGGCCGGAGACCCCGGCCCCGGTCTACGCCGGCTCGACGGCCTGGCGGGCGGCCATCGCCTTCCCCGACCCGGTCCCGACCGCGATCACCTGGGGCCCGGCCGCCGAGTTCGGCATGGTGCCGCTCGGCGCGGGCCAGGTCTACTGGTACGCGGCACGCAACGCCCCACCCGGTGGCCAGGCCCCCGACGAACAGGCAGCCGTACGGGAGCACTTCGGCGCCTGGCATGCCCCCATCCCCGCGTTGCTGGCGGCCACCCCACCCGAGGCGGTGCTGCGCAACGACATCCACCATCTGGCCACTCCACTGCCGTCGTACGTGCGGGGCCGGGTGGCGCTGCTCGGCGACGCGGCGCACGCGATGACGCCGAACCTCGGGCAGGGCGCCGGCCAGGCGATCGAGGACGCCGTCGTGCTCGGCGTGGCCTGCTCGGGCGGGGCGCGGGGGTTGCCGGCCGCCCTGGCGGCGTACGACCAGCAGCGCCGCCCGCGCAGCCAGGCCATCGCGCGAGCCTCGCTGCGCGCCGGTCGGTACGGCCAGCAACTGCGCAACCCGCTCGCCTTGGCCGTACGCGACGCCGCGCTGCGACTGATCCCGGCCAGCGCCGTCCTGCGCGGCATGACCCGGCAGGTCGACTGGCGACCACCGGTAGGCTGAGCGGGCGACCGCTCGACCCATCACGGCGAGCCACGATCAGGCAGAGACAGCGACCGCAATCCCTGGCCCACACCTTCGGTCGACTACGGCGTGTGGCAGCGCACCGAACCGCAACGGTCCCGCCGGCTCACCGGATGCTGGTCGCTACGGTCGGTCCGCGCGGCGCACCCGGTAGCGCAGGTGCAGCACCCGGTCGCCCTGGATCACCACGTCCGGGTCCTCCAGCAGGTGCTGGGCGTCGACCGACCCGAAGTAGCGCTTGCCGGAACCGAACACCACGGGTACGACGTCCATCCGCACCTCGTCGACCAGACCCGCGGCGAGCGCCTGGCCACCGACGTCGCCGGCGGCGACCTCGACGATGCGGTCACCCGCGAGCTCCTGCGCCTTGGCCACGGCCGCCTCGACGCCGTCGACGAAGTGGAACGGCGCCTCGGGGTTCCAGCCCTCGGGCGCCGGACGATGCGTCACGACGACCACATGCTCGATCCCGCTCGGCGGTTCGCCGCCCCAGCCGTCGGTCAGGTCGAAGACGTGGCGGCCCACGACGGTCACCCCGATCCGGTCCCAGTGCGGCCTGGTGTAGTCGTAGGACGTCTGGGACACCCTCAGCACGCCGCTGTCGTCCAACGGCACGTCACCGCTGGTCAACCAGTCGAACAGCGGCCCGGGCTGGTCCTTGTCGTCCGCGACGAACCCGTCCACCGACACCGAGCTGTACAGGACCACCGCGCCCACCGGGCCTCCTCCGCCTTGGGTGCCCTCACGGTAGCGGGCCGAGAGCCGCCGGTCTTGTACGAAATCAATCGGCCGGCAGCGGCCAACCGTCCAGCGTGTGGCCGGGATGTTCGCGCAGGAACCGCCGCCGGACGTCGAGGTACCGCGTCGGCGTGAGCCCGGTGAACGCCCGGAACTCGTGGCCGAAGTGGGCCTGGTCGAAGTAACCCGCGCCACCGGCGACCTCTCCCCAGTCGACCGGGCCGGCGGGGTCGATGGCGAACACGGCGGCGGCGAAGCGGTAGGTACGGGCCAGCCGCTTCGGCGTGACGCCGACGAGTTCCTTGAACCGCTGTGCGAGATGGGTGCCGCTGACGCCGGCCGACGCGCTCAGGTCGCCGATCGCCACCACCCCGCCGGTGGCCTCGAGGACGCCGCTCGTGTGGCGCACCAGCCCCAGGCCGGCGCGGTCGCACAGCCGCCGCAGCAACTCGTGCTCGAGCAGCGTCAGCATCTCCTGCGGTCCGTCGGCCGAGGCCAAGCGGTCGCGCAGCTCGGCAGTCGCGGGCCGGCCCCACACCTGCTCGACCGTCACCGGCCGGTCACACAGCTCCGCCGCGGGCATCGGCAGGAACGACGCCGGCCCCCACGGTTTGAAGTGCACGCCGACGGACCGGGTCCAGCGTGGATAGCCGAACTCCACGGCGCGGGTGGGCGTGCTGACCACGCAACCGTCGGCGTACTCGACGGCCTCGGTGTCGGTGCCGGCGCGGATGCGGAACGGCGCCCCGAGGTTGAGCACGAGGAACGCCGCCGGCATCGGCGGCAGCGTCAGCCGGGCGTACGGCGACGTGCCCTCCAAGTAGTAGAGGTCGTCGATCAGCCCGTCCAGCGGCGGCTGCGGCACTCTGGACACGTACTGCACGTCCACAGCATCGCCGACGCCCCGCCGGCGCCGCGCTCCGGGATGCGGTTCCGAGGCGGCGGACGTGGACCGGCCGCAAAATTCCAGTCTATTCTTCGGGACCGCTGCCGACCTCGGCCGGATACGACAGAGTGCCGGTACAATCGGCGACTGCCTTGTGACCAATCGCTGACTGCCCGTGGTGAATTGGATCACACACACTGAGCGCATGAACAGGAGCGTCAACCGCGGCAGGGCACTCCGCGTGGCGGTGTGTCTCCTTCTTCTCGCCGCGTTGAGCGGCTGCATGCAACTCAACATCGGCCTCACCGTGAACGCGGACGACACGGTCGACGGGCAGTTGCTGCTGACGGCCCAGAAGTCCCTGCTGAGCTCCCGGAACAAGAACATCCCGGCCGCCTTCGCCGAGCTGCGGCAGAACATTCCGGCGTTGCCTCCGGGCGAGGAGACCGGCTACGAGGACGGCAAGCTCTTCGGCACCCAGATCAATTACCGCAAGGCGTCGCTGGCGAGCTTCGACAGCGAGAGCCTCAAACTGGTCCGCGACGGCGACTTCTACCGTTTCACGTTACCGCTGGACCCGAACAAATACGGCGGGAAAATCGCCCAGCAGAATCCTCAACAGCAGCAGGCATTCCTCAAGCTGATGTCGTTCGAGATCTCGGTGACGTTTCCCGGACGGGTGATCGACACCAATGGCACCGTCAACGGCCGATCGGTCACCTGGAAGGTCGACGCCAACCAGGACAAGCCCCTCGAACTGCGCGCCGTCGCCGAGGCGCCGGCCCGCCCCTCGACCACACCGGCCGCCGCCGACAGCGACTCGGGCGGTCTCGGTTGGCCGCTGGTCGTCGGCGGCGTACTCCTGCTGCTGGTGCTCGCCGCGGTGGTCGTACTCCTGCTGCTGCGTCGCCGTCGCCCGACGGCGCCGGCGGCAACCGGTCCGGCCGCGCCCGACCCGACCCCGCCCGACCCGACCCCGCCGGGGCCGCCCGCCGGCGCGCCCGGGCCCGGCTGATCCATCCGGTGGCCGGCGCACACCGGCCACGTCCCGGCCCCGGCCGCCCCGCGACGGCGACCGGCGTCGGTGCTCCCCGAGCGGAGCGCCGGCCGCACCACCACCACATCCCCGGTCGCACCATCGCAGAAAAGGGGGGATCGCCGTGAACGATCTCTTCACCTGGGCAGCTCTGGGCAGCCTCGCCGGCGCGAGCGCCGCCACCCTGCTGGCCACCAACGTCATCGGCGGCCTGATCGGCCCGAGCGGCGACAAGCTCCGCAAGTGGATCGCCATCGCCATCGCGCTGCTGCTGTCCTACGTGTCGGCGGCGTTCGCCGACGACGTCGGCGCCGAGAAGTGGGTCATCGCGTTCTTCAACGCGCTGGTGATCTTCTCGGCCGCGCTCGGCGTCAACCAGTTCCCGCCCGGCAACCGGCAGGCGACACCCACCCAGCTCGCGAGCGGTCGTGAGCCCCGCGTCTTCCGCTCCTGGGTCTGAGGGGATGCCGTCATGATCTTCGGAATCCTCAGCGCGGTGATCCAGATGGCCGTCGGCGCGGTCCTCGGCCTCCTGGCCGGCGGCCCGATCGGTCTGCTCGTCGGGGCCGTCGTGGGCCTGCTGGTCGGCGCGGTGTTCGGCTGGGCGGTCACCTCCGCCGGGGTGTACGCCCCGGACGCCCGCGGCATTCTCCTCTTCGTCGTCGACCACACCTGGAGCCTGCTCAACACGGTGGTCGGGGCCGTCTACCTCACCGTGCACCTCGTCTTCGGGCACTCGCTGGACCGGCCCACGTCGGCCGCCAGCGGCCGGGTCTGCGTGGTGGAGGGGGTCTCCCCGCGCTACGCCACCACCATCGGCACCGTCTGCGCCGGCGCCACCTCCGGCATCCAGCGCCACGAGGACGTGCACATCTTCCAGGCGCGGCTGCTCGGGCCGCTCTACATCCCGCTGGTGCTGGCGAACTACGTGCTCTTCACCGTCGCGCCGGTCTGGCTGCTCTACCACGACCACACCAACGCGCCGATCAACCGGTTCACCCGCTACTTCGAGATCGGCGTCTACCCGCACGTCTGGAACGAGGCCATCGCGTACCGCATCCAGGGGACGCCGCCGCGATGACCGTCGACGGGCGCGGACCGATCGAGACAGCCACCGCGGAGCTGGTCGAATGGCTGACCGGCGCGGCGGGGGAACCCGTCCCGATCGGTCCACCCCGGACGGACGCCGACGCCGCCGGGCTGACCCTGTGGCCCCTCGAACTGCGCCCCGCCCAGCAGACCCGCTCCAGCGGCGCGGTCCGCGAGCCGTACCGGTTCGCGGTCCGCTACCTGCTCTGCGTGGCCGGCCCGGCCGGGCTCGCCGCGCTGGACCGGGTGCTCGCCGCCGCGACCCGCGACGGCCGCTACCCGGTGGTGCTGGACGCCGGCGCGCCGGCGCTGTGGAGCGCGCTGGACGCCGCGCCCCGCCCGGCGCTGCTGATCGACGTACCGGCTCAGGTGGACCACCCGACACCGGCCGCGCCGCCGGTGCTGCGACCGCTGCGGCTGCGTCAGGTCGCGGTCCGCGCCCTCGCCGGCCGGGTCGTCGGCCCGCAGGACCAGCCGCTCGCCGCCATGCGCGTCGAGGTGCCCGGCACGGCGTCCGCGACCCGCACCGGGCCGGACGGCCGCTTCCTGATCGCCGGGGTGCCGCACGACCCCGAACACCCCGGTCCGGTACGGCTGCGGCTCAGCGGTCGCGGACTCGTGCTCACCGCCGACGTGGACGCGGACGACGACGACATCGTCATCGTCTGCGCGCCACCGACCCACTGACGCCCACCCCGCACAGGAGGACCGATGCCCAGCTACTTCTCCCCCGGCATCTACGTCGAGGAGGTCCCCAGCGGCGCCCGACCGATCGGACCGGTGAGCACCAGCATCGCCGCGTTCGTCGGCGTCGCCCCGAACCGCGGCGCCCACCTGGGCAAGGCCGTACCGGTCAACAACTGGACCGAGTTCCTGCGACTCTTCGCCGACGGCGACCAGGTCGAGAGCACCCCCCTCGCGCGAGCGGTCTTCGGTTTCCTGGACAACGGGGGCGCGCGCTGCTGGGTCGTCAACGTCGGCGAGGGCGGCGCGATCACCGGCACCGGCAAGCAACGCGGCGGCCTGCAACTGCTGGAGGCCGTCGACGAGATCTCCATCATCGCCGCCCCCGGCTTTCACGACCCGGTGTCCCACGAGGCGCTGCTCAGCATGGCCGAGCGGACCCGGACCATGGTGGCGATCTGCGACCCGGCCCCGGACATCGACGACATCTCCGCGCTGACCCGGGTCGCCACCCCGTCGTCCGGGAAACCCCCGAAACCCGCCGAGGGTGGCGGCCCGGCGCAGCCCGGCGGGTCCGGCGGTGGCGACGGGCCGGCGTACCGACCCCGGCAGTCCGAGTTCGCCGCGTTCTACTACCCCTGGGTGCAGGTCCGCGACCCGATCAGCGGGGAGCTGGAGCTCACCCCGCCGAGCGGGCACCTGGCCGGCATCTGGGCCCGCACCGACGCCCTGCGCGGCGTGCACAAGGCGCCGGCCAACGAACCGGTCCGGGGCGCCGTCGACCTCGGCTACCGCGTCACCCGCCCCGAGCACGACGTGCTCAACCCCAAGGGCGTCAACGTGATCCGCTACTTCGCCGGCGAGGGCATCCGCGTCTGGGGCGCCCGTACGCTCGCCGCCGAGGCCAGCGAGTGGCGCTACCTGAACGTCCGGCGACTCAGCATCGCCATCGAACAGGCCATCGCCAACGGCACCCGGTGGATGGTCTTCGAACCGAACGACTTCACCCTCTGGCGCTCGATCCGACGCGACATCGGGGCGTTCCTCACCCGCGTCTGGCGCGACGGCGCGCTGCTCGGGCGCAGCCCCGAGGAGGCGTTCTTCGTCAAGTGCGACGAGGAGACCAACCCGCCGGACGTCCGGGACGCCGGCATGGTGATCGCCCACATCGGCATCGCCGTCGTCAAGCCCGCCGAATTCGTGGTGTTCAAGCTCAGCCAGTGGGCCGGCGGCACCGAGACCGAGACGATCGGAGGCTGACATGGCCACCCCCGCCACCCCGCAGCCCGGCGCGCCCGTCGACCCGTACCGGGCGTACAACTTCCGGCTGCTCATCAACGGCGTCACCAACGGCCACTTCACCGAGATGAGCGGGCTGGAGGTGAACATCCCCGGACAGCCGTACCGGGAGCACGGCCCCGGACCGACGCGGATCGTCCCTGGCCAGGCCGAGTACGAGCCGGTGACCCTGCACTTCGGCCTCACCGCGTCGCGTGAGCTGTGGGACTGGGTGAACGCCACCGCCAAGGGCACCCTCAACCGCCGCAACGTCTCGGTGGTGCTGCTGGACGCGGCGGGCACCGCCGAGGTGCTGCGCTGGAACCTGATCGACGCGTGGCCCACCCGGTGGCGCGGGGCGCACCTCAACACGGTGAGCCACGAGATCGCCATCGCGTCGCTGACGCTGCGCTACGAGGGCCTCGAACTGGAGGCCGGCGGTGCCGCCGCGCCGACGCCCGCGTAGCTGGCTGGCCGGTCGCCTCCGCGCGGCGGCCGGCGCGGTGCAGCGCCTCGCCGGACGCGTCGACAACCCGGCCGCCGAGCCGGCACGTCCGGCGGACGTGCCACGTCGTCTCGGCGAGCCGCCGCAGCACTGGGTGGACCTGGTCGCCGCGCACGCCCCCGGTCTGCTCCGCGAGCTGGACCTCGACCAGGCCGCGCCGGCCCGGGACGAGACTCCGCCGGGCGCGGCCCCGGAACGACGGCCGGACCGCACCGACAGTCCGGGCGGCCCAGTCGACCCGCTCGGCCCGGTCGGTCCGGCGTCCCGGCACCGCGCGGGCCGGACCGACCGGCCGGCTGCCGCCGCTCACCGCCGGTCCGGCGACCCGCACCCGCACGCCCGGTCGGGCGGCGCCGGTGCGCAGGCCCAGCCCGATCCCCGGACCGCCGGTCCCGGACGCCCGGACGGCGGGTCCGAACGACGGCTTCCAGTCCTTCGACCAGCGGCCCCGGTCGGCTCGGAGCCGTCGAGCGGGACGACTCGCTCCTCCGGCTCTACGGCGGCGAACGGGCGGGACAGTTCGGCGAGCGGTGGCCGGCCGTTCCGAATGCCCGGTGTCGCCCACCCCGGGACGGCGACGTCCAGCCCGGCCACCCGAGACCGAGGTGAACAGACCGCGACAGACCTGCCCCCCACACCCGGCGAGACCGTGCCGGGTCCCCACCACGAGGGCGGACGTCCGGCCCGATCCACTCTGGACGTGACGGCGACGCGGCCCGCGCGCGGCGACGGGAGGATGGGCGGATCATCCTGGCCCGCCCTGCCGGGCGAGCCGGCCAGGCAGGGCCGGCCCGGCGAGGAGCCCGTCCGGTCGCACCCCGACCGGCATCCCGAGCAGCACGGCCGGCAGCGCCCCGAACTGCAGGCCGACCGGGAGCGAGTCGCCGACCACCACCCCCACGACTCCTCCGGCCAGTTGCCGGAGCAGCACGCCCGGCGGCTCCCTGACCAGCAGCGGACGGACCGGTATCGGGGGCCGGCGGAGGCCCTGCCGCACCACGCCCGGCCAGACCGCGACCGGCACGCCGGTGTGCGGTTCGGGCAGCGCGGCGGCGAGGTCGGGTGGTGGGACGGTCCACCGGCGTACGGGACGGACGTGACCGAGGTCGACGACGGCGGGCGGTGGCCGGTGGACGCGGCGTTCCCGTCGGCCCCCGGCCGGCCCGGCGTGGACCCGTGGCCGGCGCTTCCGGACGACGGACCGCTGTGGACGGTGCCCGGCACGGCGCTGGACGCGGACCACGAGCGCCGGCTCGACCGGGAGCAGGCGGGCGGCTGATGGAACGCGTCGCCTTCCTCGTCGACTCCACCGGGGAGCGGGTGGACTGCCTGCTCAACCCGGAGACCGTGCAGGTGACCCGGCTCGCCGGCGTACGCCACCGGGGTGCGGGCGCCGCGCAGCTCACCGGTTCCGGACTGGCCGACGACCCGCTGGTCTTCACCGGCGGCGGCCGCACCGAACTGGTGCTGGACCTGCTCTTCGACGTCGACTTCGTCCAGGCCCAGGCCCGACCCACCGACGTACGGATGCTGACCCGGCCGCTGTGGATGCTGGCGGAGAACTCCGCCGCCGAGCACGGCTGGCTGCGTCCGCCGCTGGTCCGGCTGGTCTGGGGCAAGACGTGGAACGTGCCGGGCGTGATCGTGGCGGTGGCCGAGCGGTTCGACGCGTTCACCGGCACCGGTTCGCCACGGCGCTCCTGGCTGCGGCTGAAGCTGGTGCGGGCCGCCGAGACCGCCGACCAGGCGCAGGCCGGTTTCGCCGAGGAGCTGGCCGCGGCGAGCACACCGGCCGCCGCGCCGGGCAGCGCCGTGGTCGCGGCCGGCGACGGCGCCACCGAGCCGGGCCACGCCGGGGTGCGTTTCGACCTGCTGGCCAACGACGCGCTCGGGTCGCCGCTGCGGTGGCGGCTGCTGGCCGAACACAACCGGATCACCGACCCGCTCGCGGTGCCGGCCGGTACGACCCTCGCGGTTCCCCCGGTCGACGCGGGCGGCCCGGAGTCCACGCTCGGCACGACCGCGCGGGCGCGCGGGTCGTTCGTGGACGCCACCGTCGCCACCGCCGCGAGCTGGGCCGCCTCGATCGCGGCCGCGACCTGGCCCGGCCCGGCCGGAACGGCCGCCGCGAGCGGGGCCGGCCCAGCCGAGACGGCCGCCGCGACCTGGCCCGGCCCGACCGCGAGCGGGTCCGGCCCCGCCGGAACGGCCGCCGCGACCTGGCCCGGCCCGACCGGACCGGCCGCCGCGAGCGGGACCGCGTCGAGCGGCGGCGTAGCCGGCCCGGGGGGTACGCCGTGACCAGCGTCGCGCCCCGGGCGCTGACCGTCCTGCTGGACGGCGTCGAGCTGACCGCCGTGGCCCGCCAGCGGATCCGCTCGCTGCGGGTGGCCGCCCGGCTCGACCAGCCGACCCAGGCCGAACTGGTGCTCGCTACCGGTGCCGGCGTCGCCGCCCTCGACCCCGCCGTACGCCCCGGCACGACCCTCGACGTGCGGCTCGCCGACCACGCCGACGCGCTGTTCGGCGGGGAGGTGACAGGTGTGGAGGTCGAGTACGCCGCCGACGGCGCGGCCGTGCTGCGGCTGCGGGCGTACGACGCGGTGCACCGGCTGCGCAAACGGCAGGAGCTGCGGGTCTTCACCTCGGTGACGGCCGCCGAGCTGGCCCGGGAGTTGTGCGGCGCGGTGGGGCTGAGCGTTACGGCCGAGGACGACGGCCCCCGGCTGGAACGGTTGGTGCAGCACCGGCACAGCGACCTGGAGCTGCTCTGCGAGGTCGCCGGGCGGGCCGGTCTGCACCTGGTCGCCGACGGCGAGGGCGTACGACTGGTCACCCTCGCCGGCTACGGCGAGCCGGTCCCGCTGACCCTCGGGGCGGGGGTGCACACCCTGCGGCTCGCCACGAACGCGGACCGGGCCGCCGGCGGGAGCGCCGCCCTGGGGTGGCACCCCCAGCGGGCCGAGCCGATCAGCCAGCGGGCCGACGAGGCACGGTGCGGCCGGCCGGCCGGTGACCGTCCCGACCCGGCGGACGTGGGTGCCGACGGGGTACGCACCGCCGTCGACCAGCCGGGGCGCAGCGACGACGAGGTGGCCGCGCTGGCCCAGGCGCGGCTCGACCTGCGCGCCGCCGCGTTGTGCACCGCCGAGGGGGTCACCGAGGGCGATCCGGCGCTGCGCCCGGGCCGGCGGATCGACCTGGCCGGGGTGCCCGACCCCCTCAGGGGGGCGTACGTGCTGACCGAGGTGGTGCACACCGTCGACGGCGACGGGCACCTCACCCGGTTCTCGACCGTCCCGCCGGCCGTGCCGCCCGCGACGGCCGGCGGCGCGGTCGTCACCCTCGGCACCGTGACCGACGTGGCCGACCCGGACGGGCTGGGCCGGGTCCGGCTGACCCTGCCCGCGTACGGGGACCTGGACGCCGGTTGGCTCGGCGTGCTCTGCCCCGGCGCGGGGCGCGGCAAGGGCCTGGTGGCGCTCCCCGACCCGGACGACACCGTGCTGGTGGTGCTGCCCGGCGGCGAACCGGTCGCGGGCATCGTGCTGGGTTCCCTGTTCGGGGCGGTAGAGCCGTACGACTCCGGCATCGACGACGGCCGGGCCCGGCGCTGGACGCTGCGTACGGCCGGCGGGCAGTCGATCGTCGTGGACGACGTCCAGCGCAGCCTGCGGCTCGGCACCGAGGGCGGCAGTTGGCTGGAACTCACCCCCGACCTGGCCACCCTGCACGCGGCGACCGACCTGGTGATCTCCGCGCCGGGGCGGGCCATGGTGGTCCGCGCCCGCAGCGTCGACTTCCTGCACGCCGAGGCGACCGAGGATCCGACCACCGCGGCGCAGCAGGCCCGTTCGCTCGCCCGCGCCCACCACGAAGGAGGCGGCTGATGCGGTGGATCCACCGCGACTCGGTGATCGTCTGTGACCACGACGGCCGGGTCGAGAACCGACCGTCGCAGCGCTGGGTGACCGTCACCGCCGTGCCGGTGCTGGTCGACGACGACCCGGAGGGACGGACGATCGTCGCCTGCCCGAACTACGGCCCGACCATCAAGCCCTGCGCGAAGACGCTGACCGTCCGCGTCGGCTACAGCGACTGGCTCCGCGTCGACGGGCACCGGGTGGTGCTGTCGCACCTCAAGGGGTTCACCGACGGCACCCCGCCCAACGCCGTGTACCACACCGTCCGCGACCCCCGGCAGCGCTTCCTGGGGGCGGACCGGTGAGGGCGTTCCGGTTCGTCGGGGCCGGCTTCGACGCCGGCCGGGGCGGTGGGTTGGCGGTCACCGCCGCCGGTGGCCTGGCCATGACCGAGGGCGACGAGAGCGTACGCCAGGCGCTGTTCCTGCTGTTGTCGACGACACCGGGCGAGCGGCTGATGCGACCCGGGTACGGCTCCCGGCTGCACCGGCTGATCTTCGCGCCCAACGACGACACCACGGCCGGGCTGGCGATCCACTACGTCCGGCAGGCCATCGCCCGCTGGGAACCCCGGGTCGAGGTCGTCGACGTCGACGCCGGACCGGATCCGGACGACCCGTGGCGACTGGTGATCCGGCTCGACTACCGGGTGCGGGCCAGCCTGACGCCCGGCCAGTTGGTGTTCTCCGTGGACCTGCTCCCCGCCGACGACGAACCGGGAGAATCGTCATGACGCTGCCCGTGCCGCACCTGGACGACCGCGGGTTCCTCGACCTGGTCACCGAGGCCCGTGAGCGCATCCGCCAGTCCTGCCCCGCCTGGACCGACCTGTCCGCGCACGACCCCGGTATGGCGCTGGTCGAGGCGTTCGCGCACCTGACCGAGGTGATGATCTACCGGCTGAACCAGTTGCCGGAGAAGGCGTACGTGCAGTTCCTGAACCTGCTCGGGGTGGCCCGGCACGCGCCCACCGCGGCCTGGGCGGACGTGGTGTTCACCCGCACCGGCACGGACACCTCGGCGGTGCGGATCCCGGCCGGGCTGCGGGTCGCGGCGGCGCGTGGCGCCGACCCCAGGCCCGTCGTGTTCGTCAGCACCGAGCCGGCGGCGCTGCCGGCCGGGGAGTCCTCGGTGACCGTGCGCATGCACCACTGCGAGCCGGTGGACGCGGAACTGCTGGGCGTCGGCACCGGCCAGCCGGGTCAGGTGCTGCGCGCGGCCCGCGCCCCCCTGGCGCACACCGGCGAGCCGCTGGACCTGCTGCTCGGGGTGGAGGTGCCGACCGGCTCGGTGGAGCTGGGGGCGGCGGCCCGCGAGCACGAGGGCCGCACGTTCGAGATCTGGCAGCCGGTGGACAGCTTCGCCGGGCTCGGCCCGCAGGCCAAGGCGTACCTGGTGGACCGCTGCTCGGGCACCGTCACCTTCGCCCCGGCGCTGGACCTGCGACCGCCCACCGGCGGCTCCGCCGGGCCGACGCCGGTGGCGGCCGTGCCGCCGGCCGGGCGGCAGGTCCGCCTCTGGTACCGGGCCGGCGGCGGTCCGGCCGGCAACGTCGCCGCCGGCACGCTGACCACCCTGCGCGATCCACTGCCGGGGGTACGCGTCGACAACCCCGCCCCGGCGGCCGGCGGCCGGGAGATGGAGGCCCTGGAGTCGGTGCTGCTCCGCGGCCCGTACGAGTTCTTCGCCCAGCAGCGCGCGGTCACCGCCCGCGACTTCGAGGTGCTCGCCACCGGCTCCGGCGCGGTGGCGCGGGCCCGCGCGTTCACCCGCTCGGCGGTCTACAGCTTCGCCCGCCCGGGTGAGGTCGAGGTGGTGCTGGTGCCGTACGTGCCGCCCGCGGCGCGCCCGGGCGGCCGGCTGCCGGTTTCGGTGCTGCGCGAGCACGAGGTGCCCGAGGCCCGGCACCGCGTCGAGGCGGACCTGGAACAGCGCCGGATGGTCGGTATCCGCTCGCGGGCCAGCTGGGCGCGGTTCAAGGCGGTGTCGGTGCGGGCCCGCGTGGTGGTGCGGCGGGAGGAGGACGTGGACGCGGTCCGGCGGCGCATCCACGACCGGCTGCACCAGACGCTCAGCCCGCTGCCCACCGCGCTGAACCCGGGCGGATGGCCGTTCGGTGAGCCGCTGCGGGCGTCAAACGTGTACCGGTTGTTGGAGCAGGCCGAGCCGGGCGTGCGGTACGTCGAGTCGGTGCGGTTCGTGGTCGACGAGGCGCCCGACGCCGACGTGCGCGCCCTCGCCGTCGACGCGTACCAGCCGCGCACCTGGTACGCCGGGCGCGGCCCGGTGCTGTTCCGGTCCAGCAACGCCGGCTCGGGTTGGGAGCCGGCCGGCCGGTTCGACGAGGAGACGGTGCTGCGGGTGGCACCCGCCCCCGCGCCGGTGCGGCCGGGCATCGTGGCCCGTCCCGGCTCGGTGGCCGTGGTGACGCTGCGCGCCTCCGGCGGCTCCCGGGTGCACCTGAGCACCGACCTGGGTGAGACCTGGTCACTGCTGGCCGACCTGGACTCGCGGATCTCCGACGTGGCGTGGCTGGACCGCGACGGCGCGGGAGCGCTGCTGGTGGCGACCGACACCGGGCTGTACGAGGTGTCGCTGCTGCCCGGCGCGGTGCCGTTGCAGATCCTGGTCGACCCGTCCGACGCCGACCGGGGCTTCTACGCCGTCCGCGCCTTCGTCTCCGAGCGTGGCGCGCCCGGTGTGGCGGTCGCGGCGCAGGCGAGTTTCGGGGTGTACCTGTCGACGGCCGGCGGCCGGCCCGGCAGCTTCGCGCACGTCGGGCTCGCCAACGTGGACAACCGGGTCCTCGCCGTGCAGTACGACGGGCCGGCCACGCTGCTGTGGAGTGGCGCGGGCGAGCCGGACCCGAAGAAACCCGGGCAGGGCTGCCACCGCACCCGACTGTTCGAGTCCGACGTCAAGTGGCAGTCGGTGCAGGCCGGCTGGCTCGGCGGCACCTGCCGGGATCTCGCGTTCGCCGGGCAGCAGGCGGTGGCCGCCACGCAGAGCGGCGGGGTGCTGCGGCTGGACACCCTGGCCGCCCAGCCGCAGTGGCAACCGGTCTCGGTCAACTGCGGGCTGCCGCTGCGCGACCGCACCCGGTTCGTGCCGGTGGACGCCGTCGCCGTGAGCGGCCCTGGCGCTGCGGGCGTCGGCGCGGGCGGTCCGGCGGCCTCCGGCGCGGGCGGCCCGGCGGCGGACCGGCTGGTGCTGGCCGGCGGCGAGCGCGGCGTCTACCGCAGTGCCGACGCGGTCACCTGGACCGCCAGCGCCAACCAGGCCACCGCCGACGTGGTGACCGTCCCGGACACGTGGCTGCTCTGCTCCGGCGAGCACGACATCGAGGTGGTGCGCCAGGATGCGACGCTCGGCGATTGAGCGGCTGCTGCCCGCCGCGTACCAGCGGGCGTGCGTGCCGGGCAGCGTGCTCTGGGCGCTGCTGGACGTGATGGAAGGGCTGCACGCCCCGGACGAGGCGATCCTCGCCGAGGTGGACGCCCTGTTCGACCCGTACCGGGCACCCGACGACATGGTCGTACGGCTGACCCGCTGGGTGGCCATGGACCACGTCGTGGCGTCGCACCGACCGGACGCGCCGCTACCCCTGCCGGTCGGGCGGCTGCGGGACCTGGTGGCCCACGGCGCGCTGCTGGCCCGCTGGCGCGGCACCCCGTACGGGATGCGCCGCGCCCTGGAGGTGGCCACCGGGGTGAGCGGCTTCGCCATCGACGAGCCCGACGAGAGGCCCTTCCACATCGTGGTGCGGGTGCCGGCGGCCGCCGCCGACCACCTCGCCGTGATCACCCGCATCGTCGAGGCGGAGAAACCCGCGGCGACCACCGCCGAGGTCGTCCTCGCCGCCTCGCCACCACCGGATCAGCCGACCCCGGCACCGTCCGCTTAAGGAGCCGTCATGACCACCGAATGGGCCGTCGCCGCCGCCGCGTCGCAGTTCACCCTGGACGCCGCCAACCACGGCGAGCTGACCTTCACCGTCTCCAACCCCGGCGTCGCGCCGGACACCGTCGTCTTCGACGTGGCGCCCGGCGAGGGCAGCCAGCGGGCCTGGTTCACGGTCACCGACCCGCAGCGGGTGGTGCCCGGGCCGGGATCGGTCTCGTTCCTGGTCCGCCTCGCGGTGCCGGCCGGCACCGCGCCGCGCCGCTACGACATGACCGGGTTCGCGTACTCGGCGAACACCGCGCCGGAGGAGAGTTCGCGCTCCAGCGGCCGGGTGACGTACGAGGTCCGGGCGGTCGCCGCGCCGAAGCGGACGCCCTGGCCGTGGATCGCCGCCGCGGCGGCGCTGGTGCTGGTGGTCGCCGGGGTGGTCGGCTACCTGCTCACCCGCTCCGACGGCCCACCGACGCCGGGCGCGCCACGGGTGGTGACCGTGGAGGCGGAGAGCCTGGTCGACGGCGCTCGGGTGGAGTCCCCGGCGAAGACCGCCGCGGCGGTCGGGGCACAGCCGAACTGCTGCGACGTGACCTGGTCGGGCGACGCGCAACTGTTCTTCACCGGCCTGGCGCCCGGCGACCGGGTGAGCGTCACCGTCGACCTGCCCGCCGACGCCGTGTGGCGGTTCTCCACCACGCGTACCACGAGCTTCGACTACGCCAACACCATCTGGCAGGTCGACGGCGTGCAGCTCGGCAGCACCTTCTTCGGCTTCACCCCGAAGGTCGTCCTGCAGGACTTCACCGACGTGGGCACCGTCCGCCTCGGCGCGGGCCGGCACACGCTCACCCTGGTCGCCGTCGGCAAGACGCAGGGCTTCGACAGGTACTTCGCGGGGGTGGACCAGATCCGCTTCACCGAGGTGACCGGGGCGGTCGCACAGCGATGAGCGGTCGGCAGAAGGTCGTCCTGGTGACCCTGGCGGTGCTGCTGGTGGCGTTCTTCGCGCTCGCCGTCGGCATCGGCGGCGGCGACCAGGGCCGCGCGGGCGATCGGCCGGGGTTCGTGCAGCGGTTGGGCCGGCTGGCCGGAGGAAGCGGCACGATCGACCCGGCGACCGTACAGGCGGACTGCGACCGTACCGGCGACGTGCTCGCCTTCGTCGGCGGTTGCGCGGTGCGGGTCGCCGACCCGGGTGAACTCCGGACGTTGGTGCTGCGCAGCGCGCGCCCGTTCGTGGTGACCGCGCCGGCGCCCGGCGACGCCGACCTCACCGTGCGCTCGAAGGTCGAGCCGGACGACGGCGGCGAGGCGGTCGCTCGGATCGCCGTCGACGACGCGGCCACGGTGCTGCTGGGCTGCCCGGGAGGTGTCGGATGCACGGTCACCGTCGCCGCCGAGTGACAGCCGGCCCCGGCAGCGCGCTTTTCGACCGTACGGAGGCCCGCCATGGGTGACCTGCGCAAGCCCTTCCTGCTGCTCGCGCTGGTCGCGGTCACGCTGGTGCTCCTCGTCGAGGTGGGATCGTCGCTGCTCACCGGCGGTGGCGACGCGACCGGCGCGCTGCTGGTCGGCGCGGCGGACCTCGGCGTGCAGGTGGACGCGGCCGGGGTCAGCGAACCGTCCGGCCGGGGCACCAGTTATCTCGCGCTGATCGACGCGGTGGCGGTGTGGACCACCGGCCTGTTCTGCCTGAGCCTGGTGGTGCCCGAGCGGGTGCAGGGTCGGATCCAGGGCGTCGCGACGCTGATCTTCTCGATCCTGCTCATCCTGGGCTCGCTCGTCCTGCTGATCATCGCGTTCGTGGAACTAATGATCATGGTGTCGCTGTTCCTGGCGGCGCCGTTCGGCACCCTGGCGTACCTGGCGCTGTGGGGCTTCTTCCCGGTGGGCGACGCGGCGGTGCTGCTCGGGCTGGCGCTGCTGCTCAAGCTCGTGTGGGCGGGGATGTTGGTGCTGGCCCAGCCCCGGTTCCTGCAGAACAAGGGCCTCGTCCTGCTGATCATCACCACCCTGCTGTGCACCGTCGTGCTGGAATTCCTGCACAACCTGGTGCCGGTGATCCTGGTGAGCATCGTCGACGACGTGGCGGCGCTGGTCTTCGCGATCATCGCCATCATCTGGGGCCTGGTGCTGCTGATCGGCTCGATCCCGGCGATAGTCAAGGCCATCCGTGTCACCGCCGCCGCCGTACCCGCCGCCCTACCCGGTCGATCATGAAGTTATTGTCACCGCGCCCGGCGTGTCGGGACAACAACTTCATGATCGACGGTCGCTGGCGAGGGTCGCGCAGCGGTCGGGGGGTAGGGCGCCGTCGGCGATCCACACCTGGTAGCGGCCGTGGCGGGTGGTTCCGGCGGGGATCTCCGCGGGACGGTCGAAGGCGAAGGCTGCGCACACACCGGGGTACATCGCGGTCCGCACGAACCACCGGTCGCCGGGGCCGAGGCCCGCGAAGACCAGGGTGTACGCCCCACCGCCCGGCCCGATCCCGGCCAGCGCCAGCCACGGGGCCGTGCTGCCGTTGACCGCCTCCTCCCCCGCCGCGTCGGCGGTGCACACCGTTGGCTCACCGTCGGCGGCGGCCCGCCAGAAGAACCCGCCGTAGCCGGCCCCGCCGGGTCGACCGTTGGTGGCCGGGCTACCCAGGCGCACGGATCTGTCCGGCGGCGCGGTGAGCGCGGAGTCCAGGTCGAGTCGCCAGACATCCGGCGTCACCGCCGACGCGGCGAGTCGACGGCGCTCGGTCAGCAGCACCCGTCCGTGCGGGTCGCGCCACTCGGCCTGGTGAGCCAGCAGGTCGGCCGAGCGCCGCGACCAGCCGGTGTGGACGATCCGTCCATGGTCGTCGCGCCAGGTGTAGCCGACGTCGCGCACGTAGGTGCGCCCGCCCCACAGGTTGACGCCGTCGACGTCCTGCACGGCGAGTGAGGCCCCGAGGTGCCAGACGTGGTCGGCGGGGAGCGCGTCGGTGACGACGGTGCCGCCGAGGGTGCGGACCGGGTGCAGGTACGGGCGGGGCCCGTGCCGCGCGTCCAACGCCGGGTCGACGACGTACCGGGCCACCTCGGTCGCGCCGACCAGCAGCCGCGCGGGCTCCTCGGTGACGGCGGTGGGATCGGTGCTCACGGCAGCTCCGGCCGGGCGGCGGCCGGCTCGCGGCCGCCGCCGTCAGCGGCGAAGGCGCGACCGACGTCCGTGGGAACCGGCAACCGGCTGGCGACGGCGTGCAGGGCGGCCAGGGTGTAGCCGGCGAGGATCGGCACGGCCACCGGCGTGACCAGGACGGCGAGCAGCCCGGCCAGCGCCGTCACGCCCGTGAGGGCGGCCCACCGGGCGGGCGCGTCGAGGCAGGCGCGGGCGCTGGACCGGGCCGCGACCCGCCACCGCCCGCCCCCGTTGCGGCCCGCCTCGACGACGACCAGCCCGGCGTACCCGGCCAGTGCGGCGCTGACCAGCCCGGTCACCGCCAGCACCGGCGGACCGCCGGGTACCCGCCCGGCGGCCAGCGCCGCCAGGTCGGCCGCGAGCAGCCCGAGCACGGCCAGCGCGAGGAGGCCGACCGGCACCCCGGGCAGCGCCGAGCGGCCGAACCGGCGCAGGGTCGTACGCGCCGACGGCCAGCTCCCGGTACGCGTCCAGTCGTGCACCGCCGCGCTGGCGGTGCCGGCCGCCGCGGCGGCGGTGAGCAGCGGCGCCGCCGCGAGGGTCAGCAGGATGCCGAGCAGCGCCAGGTCGGCGGCGTCGCGGGCGACGTCCCGCCAGTCCCGGCGACCGCCGACGTTGACGGGTTCAGCCCTTGATGCCACTGGTGTTGATCCCCTCGACGAGCATCCGTTGGAAGGCGACGAAGAACAGGAAGACCGGCAGCAGCGACAGCACCGACATGGCGAACATCGGTCCGACCGCGCTCTGGCTGGTCGAGTCGATGAACAGGGTCAGCGCCACCGGCACCGTGTAGTCCTCCAGTTGGGACAGGAAGACCAGTTGGCGGAAGAAGTCGTTCCAGGTCCAGATGAACGAGAAGATCGCGGTGGTGACCAGCGCGGGGCGGCTCAGCGGCAGGATGATGTGCCGGAAGATGCCGTACGGGCCGGCGCCGTCGATCCGGGCCGCCTCGTCCAGCTCGCGCGGGACGCCCCGCATGAACTGCACCATGAGGAAGACGAAGAACGCCTCGGTGGCCAGGAACTGCGGGATGAGCAGCGGCAGGTACGGCCACTCGCCGCCGACCAGGCCGAGGGTGCGGAACAGGATGTACTGCGGCACGATCAGCACGTGCTGGGGCAGCAGCAGCGTACCGATCATGACGGCGAACCAGAGGCCGCGCAGCCGGAACCGCAACCGGGCGAAGGCGTACGCGGCCAGCAGGCAGGAGAGCCCGTTGCCGACGACGGTGAGCAGGCTGACCAGCGCGCTGTTGAGGAAGAACCGGCCGAAGCCGACGTCGAAGTTGGACCATCCCGCGGTGTAGTTGCCCGGGGTAAACCGCTCGGGCAGCAGCCCGACGTTGTTGACGATCTCCTCCTGGGACTTCACGGAAGTGCCGACCATCCAGATCAGCGGGTAGAGCACCACGGCCACGATCGCCACCAGGATCAGCAGCCGCAGTACGGTCCGGCCACCGGCCCGGCGCCGGGCGGTCGGCACGTCGATCGTCGCCATCACCGGTCCTCGCCGTCGGAGTAGTGCACCCAGAACCGCCCGGTGCTGAAGAAGATCGCGGTGATGGCCGCGATGGCGAGCAGGAACACCCAGGCCATCGCCGAGGCGTAGCCCATCTCCAGGTCGGTGAAGCCGGTGATGTAGAGGTTCAACGTGTACATGAGGGTGGAGTCGACCGGGCCGCCGGTGCCGTTGCTGAGCACGAACGCGGCGGTGAAGCCCTGGAAGCCGTTGATGGTCTCCAACACCAGGTTGAAGAAGATGACCGGGGACAGCATCGGCAGGGTGACATTGCGGAACTGGCGGAACCGACCGGCCCCGTCCACCGAGGCGGCCTCGTACAGCTCGGTGGGCACCTGCTTGAGCCCGGCCAGGAAGATCACCATCGGGGCGCCGAACTGCCAGATGGCGAGCACCATCAACGTCTCCAGGGCCCAGTCCGGGTCGTTCACCCAGGGCCGGCCCTCGATGCCGACGAGGCTCAGCAGCGAGTTGAACGCCCCGTCGCGGTTGAACATGTTGACCCACACGATGGCCAGCGCCACGCTGCCGCCGAGCAGCGACGGCAGGTAGAACAGGCCCCGGAACAACCCGACGCCGCGCCACGCGCGGTTGAGCAGCAGCGCCACGCCGAGGGCGGCGGCCAGCTTGAGGGGTACGGCGACCAGCGCGAAGGTCAGGGTGACCCGGACCGCGTGCCAGTACGACGGGTCGGCCGTGAACATCCGCTCGTAGTTGGCCAGCCCGACCCACTGGACCTCCGAGAACGGGGTGAGGATGTCGTAGTTGGTGAAGCTCAGGTAAAGCGACAGCAGCATGGGAACCGCCGTGACACCCATCAGGCCGATGAGCCACGGCGACAGGAAGACGTACCCCGCCAGACCCTCGCGGTGCCGGACGCTGCCGGACCCACGCCGGGTGGTGTGGGTCCGGGCGGATCCGGGGCCGCGTCGGGTCGGGTCGGGCGCCGTGGTCAACGCCACGAACGGCTCCTCTCCTCGCCTCCTGGGGCGGGTCAGGCGATGGCGGCCTTGCACGCCTCGACGAACTGGGCGGCGGCCTGTGCGGGGGTGGCCCGGCCGTACTGGGCGTTCTCGGCAGCCTTGATCAGCTCGGACTTGACCTTGCTGTGGCCCTTGATCGGCACCTGTGGCGACGCGCCGAACTTCTGGGTCAGTTCCGCCTCGACGGCGATCGACTGCTTCATCGCGGGGTCGGTGGTGTCGTCGCTGACCACCCGGCGCAGGTCCAGGTTGGAGGGCAGGCCGCGGTCGGTGCCGAGCAGCTTGACCGCCTCCTGGTCGTTGTTCAGGAAGTTGATCACGTCGACCGCGACGTCCCGGTTCTTGCTGCCCTTGAAGACCGACCAGTACATCGAGGCCCGGGCCCACTGCGCGCTCGGATCACCGGGGTAGGCGATCACCCCCAGCTCGTCCTTGGTGTTCTTCTTCAGGTCCGGCATCTGGTTGGCCCAGACCCAGGAGGTGGCCGACTTGCCGGTGACCACCAACTGCTTGGTGACGTCGCTGGAGTTGCCCTCGTGGATGACGTCGGCGGTCGGCGTGGCCTTGCGGTCCCGCGCGCCCTTCCACAGGTCGAACCAGGCGGTCACGTCGTCGGCGGTGAAGCCCAACTCGTTGCCCTTGTAGAGGTCCTTGCCCTGTTGGCGCAGCCAGACCCAGAACGCCTTGTAGTCGGCGCTCGGGTCCTGGGTGCCGGGCACACCCGTCTTCTTCGACACCTCCTCGGCCCAGGCGATGTGCTGCTCCCAGCTCATCCCGGTGGTCGGCTCGGGCAGGTTGTGCTTCGCCAACAGCGTCTTGTTGTAGACCAGGCCCTGGGTGTTCTCCCCCGCGGCCACCCCGGCGAGCTTGCCGTTGACCACCCCGTACTCCAGCAGGCTCTTGGGGAACTTGGACACGTCGAGCTTGCCGGAGTCCTGGTAGGTCTTCAGGTCGAGCGTGGTGTTGCGGGCGGCGTACTCGGCGAGGTAGTTGTCGTCGATCTGGAACAGGTCCGGCGGGTTGCCACCGGCGGTGAGCGTGGCGAGCTTGTCGAAGTAGCCCTGGTTGGCCTGCCAGGTCTTCTCGAAGGTCACGTTGGGGTGCTTCCTGGTGTAGAGGGCGAGGGCGTCCTCGGTCAGCTTGGCCCGGGCGTCGCCGCCCCACCAGAAGACGGAGAGCTTGACCGGGGCGTCCGGGTCGGCGGCGCCGTCGTCGCCGCAGGCGGCGGCGCCGAACAGCAGCGGCGCGGCGACGGTCGCGGCGAGCAGGCCGCGCAGCAACCGTCGCCGGGGCAGCGGGGTACCGTGAGGACGCCCGACGGGCGTGCCAGTGGTGGGGGACGTTGCGGGGTGCATGTGCGCTCACTCCTCGGCTTTAGGAGGCGACGGCATCACCGGTGGCCGCAGTCGGGACGCCCGGGCCCGCAGGGCAGTGCGGGTCCGGGCCATGGGACGCGGCCAGGGGACGGGCCGGTCGGGCGTGCGGGCCCGGACCGGTCGAGTCGCGGATGACCAGGTCGGTCTGGAGCATTACCTGTGCGGTGGTACGACGGACGCCGACCGCCGTGCCGGTACCGGGCCCCCGCGCGCCGCGCGGTGACTCGATGTCCTGTTGCAGCAGCATGTCGACGGCCGTCCGGCCGGCGGCCCCGGTGGGTGTGGCCACCGTCGTCAGTTTGGGTCGGGTGAGCCGGCTCAGGGCGATGTCGTCGACCCCGACGACGCTCACCTCCTGCGGTACCCGGACCCCGAGCGCGTCCAGCCCTTCGATGAGGCCGATCGCCATCAGGTCGTTGTAGGCGAGCACGGCGGTGACGCCGCTGCGCCGCACCTGCTCGGCCACGGCCGAGCCGCCGGTCTCGGTGGGCGCGTTGGGGCCGAGCACGGTCAACTCCCCGCCACCGGCCCGGACGGCCGTGGTGGCGGCGCGCCGCATCTCCCGGTTGGTCCACGAGCTGCGCGGCCCGCCGAGCAGGGCGATGTCCCGGTGACCGAGACCGATCAGGTGCTCGACGGCCGCCCGGGCGCCCTGCCCGACGTCCATCAGCACGCAGGGCAGGCCGGACACCTGCCGGTTCACCACGACCAGCGGCACCTCGCGGCTGAGCTGCTCGATCAGGCTGTTGCTCATCCGCGGGCTGCACAGCAGCACCCCGTCGACCTGCTTCGCGAGGGCGTGGACCAACTCCTCCTCGGCGGTCGGGTCCTCGTTGGTGTCCGCCACGAAGACGTGGTAGTCGCGGTGCCGCGCCTGGCCCTCGGCCGCCTTGATCAGCGGCGGGAAGAACGGGTTCGCGATGTCGGCGATGATCAGCCCGATGTTGTGCGTACGCCCGGTGATGAGGGCGCGGGCGGCGCGGTTCGGCCGGTAGCCCAGGTCCTCCGCGCAGGCCAGCACCCGGACCCGGGTCTCGGGATTGACCAGGTGTGGGGCGGAGAAGGTGCGGGACACGGTGGAGATGTGCACCCCGGAGGCGCGGGCGACGTCCCGGATGGTGACTGGCACGGCGGCCCCTTCGTCCGAGTGGGCGGTGGTCACGCGGGTGCCGCCAATTAATGCAAACGGTTGCTCCACTGTCAACGGTGAATGTTTGCAGCTCTGTTGCGTCGACGCACCCATTGGTGACCTTCAACCCCGCAAAAACCCATAATTGCCACCGATTGTGCCGGTGTCGTTGACGCCATCAGATCGATCGTGGTTACTTCACTGCAAACCTTTGCAGGGGTCATCCGGAGGGCGATCGCATGTCACCGACATCCGGCGGACGAGTCCGGTACGCCGTCGTGGGCACCGGTGCGCGGGCGGAGATGTTCGTCCGGGCCCTGGTGCTCGACCACGCCGACTCCGCCGAACTGGTCGCCTTCGCCGACGTCAACCAGGCCCGGATGGACGCGCACAACCGCTGGCTGGGCGAGTTGGGACACCCCCCGGTGCCCACGTACCCGGCCGGCGAGTTCGCCTCGATGCTGGCGGCCGAGCACGTCGACACCGTCCTGGTGACCAGCGTGGACGTCACCCACGACGAGTACGTGGTGGCCGCGCTGCGTGCCGGCCGGGACGTCGTCACCGAGAAGCCGATGACGGTCGACGCCACCCGCTGCCGACGCATCCTGGACGCGGTGACCGAGACCGACAAACGGGTCACGGTCGCCTTCAACTACCGCTACAACCCGCTGCACGAGCAGGTCCGCCGGCTGCTCGCCGAGGGCGCGGTCGGCGAGATCGGCTCGGTGCACTTCGAGTGGCTGCTCGACGTACGCCACGGCGCCGACTACTTCCGCCGCTGGCACCGCGACAAGGCCACCTCCGGCGGCCTGCTGGTGCACAAGGCCAGCCACCACTTCGACCTGGTCAACTGGTGGCTGGCCGCCACCCCGGTCGAGGTGTACGCGGCGGGCCGGCTCTTCTTCTACGGCGAGGACGGCCGCCGGCACGGCTACGCCCGCGACTACGACCGGGCGTACGGCGCCCCGGCGGCCGTCGACGACCCGTTCGCGCTGCGGCTCGACGCGCATCCCCGGCTGCGCGAGCTGTACCTCGACGCCGAGGCCGAGGACGGCTACCAGCGCGACCGCAACGTGTTCGCCCCCGGGGTGAGCATCGAGGACGACATGGCGGTGCTCGCCCGCTACTCCACCGGCGCGACCATGACGTACCACCTCACCGCCTACGCCCCCTGGGAGGGCTACCGGGTGATGGTGAACGGCAGCCGGGGACGCCTCGAACTGGAGGTCACCGAGAACGACTACGTCGACCGGGGCACGGCCGGCGCGGTCAAGGGGGCGGCCCTGCACGGCGTCGAGGCGCCCGCCGAAGGGGGCGGCACGACACTCACCGTGCGCCCGTTCTGGGCACCGCCCCGGCGGATCCCCGTCGAGGGTCGTACCCGGCACGGGCACGGCGGCGCGGACGCCCGGATGACCGCGGTGCTCTTCGGCGGCCGACCCGATCCGCTGGGCCGCGCCGCGACGGCCGAGGACGGCGCGGCGGCCCTGCTCACCGGCCTGGCCGCCAACCGGTCCCTGGAGACCGGCCGACCCGTGCGCGTCGCCGACCTGCTCACCCCCCGCTGACCAGCAGACGAGGAGCCCCGTGCCGACGTCCGATTTCACCGACCTGCTCCTGCCGGCCGAGCCCGGCCAGCGCGCGCTGGCCCGGGAGCTGTACGCCCTCGCGGCGCGGCAACCGATCATCTCGCCGCACGGGCACGTCGACCCGGCCCTGCTCGCCGAGGACCGACCGTTCCCCGACCCGGCGCGGCTGCTCATCGTGCCCGACCATTACCTGACCAGAATGCTGCTCAGTCAGGGCGTACCCCCGGCCGACCTGGGGGTGCCCACCCGCGACGGCGACCCGGTGGAGGCCGACGGGCGGGTGATCTGGCGGCGCTTCGCGGCGCACTGGCACCTGTTCCGGGGCACCCCGTCGCGGCTGTGGTTGGAACAGACCTTCCGCACCGTCTTCGGGGTGCACACCCCGCTACGTCCCGAGACCGCCGACGCCGTCTACGACGAGATCGCCGCGCGGCTCGCCGAGCCGGAGTTCCGGCCCCGGGCGCTGTTCGCGCGCTTCGGCATCGAGGTCCTCGCCACCACCGAGTCGCCACTGGACGACCTCGCGGCGCACGCCAAGCTCGCCGCCGACGGGTGGGGTGGTCCCGGCGGCCGGGTGGTCACCACGTTCCGACCGGACGACGTGGTGGACATGGAGTTCGACGGCTGGTCGGCGAACGTGGCCCGGCTCGGCGCGCTGGCCGGGGAGGACACCGGCACGTACCCCGGTTATCTGGCGGCTCTGCAGGCCCGCCGGGCGGCGTTCGTCGCGGCCGGCGCCACCTCGTCGGACCACGGGCATCCCACCGCGCGCACCCTGGACCTGACCCCGACCGAGGCCGCCCGGCTGTACGACCGCGGGCTGCGCGGCACGGCGGACGCCGCCGACGCCGAGGCGTTCCGGGCGCACATGCTGATGGAGTTCGCCCGCATGTCCCTCGACGACGGCCTGGTGATGCAGCTGCACCCCGGCGCGGTGCGCAACCACAACCGCTGGCTGTACCAGCGGCACGGCCGGGACGTCGGCGGCGACGTGCCGCAGGCCACCGAGTACGTGCACGCGCTCGCCCCGCTGCTGGACCGGTACGGCAACGACCCGCGGCTGACCGTGGTGCTCTACACCCTCGACGAGGACACCTTCACCCGCGAACTGGCCCCCCTCGCGGGCGGGTACGCCGCGCTGCTGCTCGGGGCGCCCTGGTGGTTCCTGGACTCCCCCGAGGCGCTGCGACGGTTCCGGGAGACGGTCACCGAGAGCGCCGGCTTCTACAACACCACCGGGTTCGTCGACGACACCCGGGCGTTCTGCTCCATCCCGGTCCGCCACGACGTGGCCCGCCGGGTCGACGCCGGCTTCCTGGCCCGGCTGGTCGCCGAGCACCGGCTGGGCCTGGACGAGGCCGCCGAGACGATCGTCGACCTGGCGTACCGGCTGCCCAAGCGGGTCTTCCACTTCGAGGGAGCACACCAGTGACCGTCACCATCACCTCCGTCGACGTGCACGACGTACGGTTCCCGACCGCCGCCCGGGGCGACGGGTCGGACGCGATCAACCGGGGCGACTACTCGGCGACGTACGTGGAGTTGGGCACCGACGCCGGGCCGGTGGGCACCGGGTTCACCTTCACCAACGGGCGCGGCAACGAGATCACCTGCGCGGCGGTACGGGCGCTGGCCCACCACGTCGAGGGCCGGACGGTCGAGGAGATCGCCGCCGAGCCGGTGGCGTTCTGGCGCTCGCTCAGCGCGGATGTGCAGTTGCGCTGGCTGGGCCCGGAGAAGGGCGTCATCCACATGGCGACCGGCGCGCTCGTCAACGCGGTGTGGGACCTGCGGGCCAGGATCGCCGGCAAGCCGATGTGGCGGTTCCTGGCCGAGCTGCCCACCGACGACCTGGTCGCCAGCGTCGATTTCCACCACATCACCGACGCGCTGACGCCCGACGAGGCGGCGACCATCCTCGACAAGGGACGCGACGGCCTAGCCGACCGGTCGGCGACGCTGGAACGGGACGGTTTTCCGTCGTACACCACCTCGGTCGGTTGGCTCGGCTACCCGGACGAGAAGGTACGGGCGCTGACCCGGCAGGCGTACCACGACGGCTGGCGGGCGATGAAGATGAAGGTCGGCGGCCCACTCGCTGACGACCTGCGCCGGGCCCGGATCATCCGCGCCGAGATCGGCCCGGACGCGCTGCTGATGATGGACGCCAACCAGGTCTGGGACGTCGACGAGGCGATCACCGCGATGACCGCCCTCGCCGAGGTCGACCCGTACTGGATCGAGGAGCCGACGCACGCCGACGACATCCTCGGTCACGCCCGGATCGCCCGCGCGGTGACCGAGCTGACCGGCGGCCGGTGCCGGGTCGCCACCGGCGAGGTGGCCGCCAACCGCGTCATCTTCAAGCAGCTCCTCCAGGCGGAGGCGATCGGTGTGATGCAGGTCGACGCGTGCCGGGTCGGTGGCGTCGACGAGGTCCTCGCGGAGCTGCTGCTCGCGGCGAAGTTCGGGGTGCCGGTCTGCCCGCACGCCGGGGGCGTCGGGCTCTGCGAGTACGTCCAGCACCTGGCGATCTTCGACTACCTGCGGGTGGGCGCGAGCCTCGACGGCCGGATGATCGAGTACGTCGACCACCTGCACGAACACTTCGTCGACCCGGTCCGCACCCGCGGCGGCCGCTACCTGCTGCCGGACCGCCCCGGCTACAGCGCCACCATGAGACCGGCGTCGATCGCCGAGTTCCGGTTCCCGGACGGTCCGGCATGGCGGTGACCGTCGGCGCGTCCCGCCTCGGCCTGGGTGTGCTGCGCCAGTTGCCCGTCGAGTCCCGTCCGCTCGTGCGCCCGGGCACCGTGCCGACCGGCGTCGTACACCTGGGGTTGGGCGCCTTCCACCGCGCGCACCAGGCGGTCTACACCGAGGCGGCGGTCGGCGCGGCCGGCGGCGACTGGGGCATCGTGGCCGTCGCCCCGCGCAGCGCCGCCGTGGTCGACGCGCTCGCCGCCCAGGACAACCTGTTCAGCGTGAGCGCCCTGTCCGCCGCCGACACCAGCACCCGGGTGGTGGGCGCGCTGAGCGGGGTCCGGCACGCGCCGAGCGACCCGGACGCCGTGGTGGCGTTGCTCGCCGACCCGGCGGTCCGCGTCGTGACGCTCACCGTCACCGAGAAGGCGTACCAGCTCGACCCGGTCACCGGCCGGTTGTCGCCGGACTCCGCGCTCGCCGCCGACCTCGCCGGTCATCGACCCCCGACGACCGTGCCGGGTCTGCTGCTGCGCGGACTGGCCGCCCGCGCCGCCGCGGACGCCGGGCCGATCGCCCTGGTGAGCTGCGACAACCTGCCGGCCAACGGCCGACGGCTGCGCGGCCTGGTCGACCAGGGGATCGAGCGGGCCGCCGGGGTGCCGACCGGGCTCGTCGACTGGGTGGCCGCCAACGTGACCTGCCCGGGCACCATGGTGGACCGCATCGTGCCGGCCAGCACGCCCGAGACCATCGACACGGCCCGCCGGGCGCTCGGCGTCACCGACCTGGCCGCGGTGGCCGCCGAGCCGTACGCGCAGTGGGTGATCGAGGACGACTTCCCCGGCGGCCGGCCGGGTTGGGAACACGCCGGGGCGGTGCTGACCGACGACGCCGGGCCGTGGGAGCGGCTGAAGCTGCGCGCCCTCAACGGCGTGCACTCGGCCGTGGCGTACCTCGGCGCGCTGGCCGGGCGGGAGACCATCGCGGACGCGCTGGCGATCCCGCACCTGACCGACGTGCTGCGCCGGCTGATCGCCGAGGACGTCGCGGCCAGCTTCACCCCGCCGGACGGGGTCCGGGTCGTCGACTACGGCGAGCAGGTTCTGGCCCGGTTCGGCAACCCGGCGATCCGGCACCGCACCCTCCAGGTCGCCATCGACGGTTCGCAGAAGCTGCCGCAACGCATCCTGCAGACCATCGCCGACCTGCGCGCGTCCGGACGGTCCGCGCGCTGGGGCGCGCTGGTCGTGGCGTCCTGGTTGCGCTTCGCGCTGGGGTACGCCGACGACGGCCGCCCGCTGCCGTTGCAGGACCCCCTCGCCGGGCCCATCCGGGCCGCCCTGGACGCCGGCGCGCAGAGCCCGGCCGGGGCGGTGGACGCCGTCTTCGCGCTGCGCGAGGTCATCCCGGTCGAGGTCGCCGACGACGACGAGGTACGCGCCGAGGTGATCGCCTGGCTCACCGCGCTCGGCCGGCACGGCGTCGAGGCGACCCTGGCCGGCGTCCGGTGAGCCGGGCGGCGGTGGCCGGCACGACGGTGGCCGGCACGACGGTGGCCGGCACGACGGTGGCCGGCACGACGGTGGCTTCGGTCGGCGCGGCGGTGGCAGCGGCTGTGGTCGCGTGAACGGGTTGGTGCCGCCGGCGACGGTGGCGGTGATCGGGGCGAACGGGCACGGCCACTGGCACCGGCGGGTGATCGCGCCGCTGCACGCCGACGGCCGGCTGCGGCTCGTCGCCCTGGTCGACGTCCGACCGGTACGCGACGAGCGGGAGGCGCCCGTGCCGCCCGGCGTCGGGGTGTTCACCGACCACCGGGCGATGCTCAGCGCCACCCGCCCGGAGGTGGTGGTGATCTGCACCCCGCCGCACACCCACCTGCCGATCGCCCTCGACGCCCTGGCGGCCGGCGCGGACCTGCTGCTGGAGAAACCACCGGTGCTGTCGATGGCCGAGCACCGCGAGCTGAGCGACGCGCTCGCGGCGTCCGGACGGGTGGCCCAGGTCGGTTTCCAGGCGCTCGGTTCGGCGGCGCTCACCGCTCTGACCGACGCGCTGGCCGCCGGCCGCCTCGGCACGGTCACCGGCATCGCCACGGTCGCCGCGTGGCAGCGGCCGGACGCCTACTACGCCCGCGCCCCGTGGGCCGGCCGCCGCAGCGTGGACGGCCGGCCCGTGCTGGACGGCGCGCTGGCGAATCCCCTCGCGCACGCGGTGATGCAGTGCCTGGCCGTCGCCGAGTCGCTGGGCGGGGCGCCGCCGTCGCCGGTCGCGATCGAGGTGGAGCGGTACCGGGTACGACCGATCGAGGTGGAGGACACGGCCGTGCTGCGCGTCCGGTTCCGCGCCGGCCCACCCGTACTGGCGGCGGTCACACTGGCCTCCGCGCGATTCGTGGCGGGCGAGGTGACGGTGACCGGTACGACCGGGCAGGCCGTACTGGAATATCCGACCGACCGGTTGCGCCTGCCCGGGGACGCGGCACCCCGCCACGTCCCCGGTCGGCAGGGCCTGCTGGAGAACCTGCTCGCCCACCGGATCGACCCGCCCGGGACGCCGCTGATCGCGCCGCTGGCCCGTACCGCGCCGTTCACCGCGCTGCTGGACGCGCTGTGGTCCGCCCCCGAGCCCCGACTGCTCGACGGCGACCTGGTCGACGTGGTGGGCGACGGTGACGAGCGGGTGGTGCGGATCCGTGGCGTGGTCGAGGTACTGCGTCGGGCGGCCGAGCAGGGCGCCCTGCCCAGCGAGCAGGGCGTGCCGTGGGCCGTGCCGGCGTACCGCGCGGACCTGGCGTAGCGGTGGCGCCGTCCGGTGGCGAGGGTGCTGCGGTTGTCCTTTGCTCTGCTTCAACCGAGGCAACACTTTTGCCCCGCAGGTGTTGCGTGGGTTGAAGCAGAGCAAAGGAGGCGGTGGGTAGACGCCCGCCCCTCCTCCGACACTTTGGGCAGGCGCCCGACGTCAGCAGAGGCGACCTTCGGAGCGAGCATCCGTGCAATAAACTGCGTCCACATGGGAACAGTTGACCTGGCCTTGGCCGTCGCGGTCGCCGTGGCCAACCTGGCCGTCGCCGCCGTGCTGCTCGCCAGGAGCCGTGGCGGCATGGCGGCGCCCCGGATTTTCGGCCGCCTGCAGCCGCTTCCCCGCCTGCGGGCTGCGATGCACGCTTGCCTGGGGCTGGGGTTGGGGGTCGGCTGGCTCGTCAAGGACATCTTCCCGCCGCACTCCCCGGGTGACGCGGTGCTGTCCACCACGGTGCGAATCCTGCTGGTGACTGGTCTGGTCGCCGCTCTGCTGGTCGCTTTCCGGCAGGTGCGACCCGCGCGGCACGAGGCCGCACGTTAGCCGCAGGCACGGCTGCAACATTTCTGCAAACAATTTATATTGACCGACATAAAAGCGTGAACCTACCGTTCCTGGTGCATGCCGAACCACCACCAGCGAACGGAAACAATCAATGCGTACACCCCTCGTGGGCGCGATGGCGCTTGCCCTCCTGCTGGTCGGCGCACCGGCCGCCGCTTCCCACTCCGACTCGACAGCCCCCGACCGGCTGCCCTGGTCGGCCCGTCACCTCGGTGGGCAGGCCCTGCCGGAGCGGGATGGCTGGGCGGCCGAGGGCGTCGGCACCACAGGCGGTTCGGCGGCGGCGCACGACCGGACGCGGGTGGTCCGCAGCAGGGCCGAACTTGTCGACGCCCTGGGCGGCGACAACGCAACGAACGCCACCGACGCCACCCCGAAACTGATCTACGTGGACGGTACCGTCGACGGCTTCGAAGGGGCGGACGGCACCCCGCTGACCTGCGCTGAGCTGGCCGACCCGGGGTACCGGCTCGCGGACTACCTGGCCGCGTACGACCCGGCGGTGTGGGGTCGGGTCGCGCCGGCCGGACCGCTGGAGGAGGCCCGGGTGCGGTCGGTGGCGAACCAGACCCGGCAGACCCAGATCAACGTGGGGCCCAACACCACGATCGTCGGGCTGCGCGGCGCGCGGCTGACCGGTCTCACCCTCATGGTCGACCGGGCGTCGAACGTCATCGTCCGGAACCTGACCTTCGTCGACGCCCGGGACTGCTTCCCCGCCTGGTCACCCACGGACGGCGAGGCGGGCAACTGGAACAGCCAGTTCGACCAGATCTCGGTCCGTCGCAGCGAGAACGTGTGGATCGACCACAACACCTTCACCGACGGCGACAACCCGGACAGCGGCCAGCCGACCTACTTCGGACGGCCGTACCAGGTGCACGACGGGTCGCTGGACGTCACGCACACCGCCAGCCTGGTCACCGCGTCGTGGAACCGCTTCACCGGGCGGGACAAGGTGCTGCTGATCGGCTCGTCCAACACGGTCGGCCCGGACGTGGATCGGCTGAAGGTGACCCTGCACCACAACCTCTTCGAGGGTGTGCTGCAACGGCTCCCCCGGGTGCGTTTCGGCCAGGTCGACGTCTACAACAACCAGTACCGGCTCGGCGGAGACGACTTCGAGTACGCGCTCGGCGTCGGGGTGCAGTCGGCGCTGTACGCCGAGAACAACTTCTTCGCTCTGGACCCGGCGGTCGACCCGGCCGACCTGCTCCACGACTGGGGCGGCACGGCGTTGACCGAGCGGGGCTCGTGGATTCGCCAGGGCGACGGGCCGGCACGACCGGCCGACCTGCTGGCGGCGTACAACGCGGCGCACGACCCCGATCTCGGCACCGACGCGGGCTGGACGCCCACCCTGCGGCGCGACCCGGTCCTACCCGCTCCCCTGGTGCCGCTTGTCGTGGGCCCGCTCGCCGGTGCCGACCGGCTGCCGGTCTGACGGATCGGCGCGCGGAGAACTCGCGGTCGGGTGGGCGACCTACCGGCCCATCGACGTGGAGAAGATCGGCTATAAGTGACCCATGGACTTCCCGCCGCACCTGAGCAGCATGCCGATGCACGCGATCACCGAGATCCACGGCGAACCGGGCCTGCTGGAGCGCTTCCGCCTGGAGGTCCAGCAGTTCGAGGACGCCGACCGGGCGCGGTTGACCGCCGCGCTCGACCTCGCCGCCGAACTGCACCGCGACGACCGGCGTGTGCGTGAGCCGTACCTGAACCACCTGTTACGCGTGGCCATCCGGTTGATGCACCACTACCAGGTGCGGGACGTGGACGTGGTCGTCGCCGGTCTGCTGCACGACGCGGTCGAGGACCACCCGGATGAGCTGGCCACCGGGGGCGCCGACGCCGCGCTGGCCGCGCTCTCCGCGCGGTTCGGGCCGCGCGTCGCCACGCTCGTCGCGGCCGTCACCAACCCGGTGTACGACCCGCACCGCGACCGCAACGAGCAGTACCGCGAGCACCTCGCGGTCAGCCTGGAACGGGAACCGTGGGCACGGGTGATCAAGGTGTCGGACTTCACCGACAACGGCGTGGGGGTCATCCACACGATCGGGCCGAAGGTCGTCTCGTCGGCCCGCAAGTACCGGCCGCTGGTACCGCTCTTCCGCGACCTGATCAGCCGGCCGGACACGCCGCTGACCCCCGCGGTGAAGCGGCACATCTTCGACCAGCTCGACCTCGCCGAGGAGCGCTTCAGCGCGATCCTCGACCAGCCGGCCCCGAACTGACGGCCGGCCCGTCACCCGACCGGGTTCCGCGACAGATTCTCAGAGTTGCGCTCACGTCCTCGACCGTACGGTTGGTTCGCACCGGATGAGGCATTCGTCTTGTTTGTCCGGGCATCCCCGATCGAGAGGACTCGGACCATGCGTGACCTTTCCCGGCGCGACCTGCTCAAGGCGACGGCCGCCGGCGCCGGAGCGGTCGCGCTCCCCGCCGTGGTCGCCGGCAGCTCCGCGATCGCGGCGGACGGCCGGTCCTCCGCCGGCCGGCCGTCCGATGACAGGTTCCCGCCGGCCGAACTGACCGGCCGGATCGTGCGTCCGCAGAGCCCGGACTACGCGACCGCGAGCCTCGGGTGGGACGAGCTGTTCGTGCACTATCCGCTGGTCATCGTGTTCGCGCAGGAGACCCGGGACGTGGTCAACGCCCTCACCTGGGCGCGGCAGCACAACGTCGCGCTGCGGGTCCGCAGCGGACGGCACAGCCTCGAGGGCTGGTCGAACGTCGACAACGGCATCGTGATCGACGTCAGCGAACTCAAGGACACCCACATCGACCCGGCAGCTCGCACCGCGACGGTCGGCGCGGGGTTGAACCAGTTGGAGGCGGTGACGACGCTCGGGGAGTACGACCTCGCGGCGACGACCGGCACGGAGGGATCCGTCGGGTTGTCCGGCGCGACCCTCGGAGGCGGCTTCGGGTTCCTCACCCGCTACCTGGGGATGGCCTGCGACAACCTGATCGGAGCGGAGATCGTCGTCCCGGCGGGGGCCGACGGCGCGCGGGTCCTCAAGGTCGACCCGTGGAACCACGCGGACCTGCTCTGGGCGCTGCGCGGCGCTGGGAACGGCAACTTCGGGATCGTCACCTCGCTGACCTACAAGGTCGCCCCGCTCCGCAGCGTCGCCTACCTCCAGGCGACCTGGTCCGGCCTCGACGACCTGCACGGCGTCTTCGACACCTGGCAACGCACCGCGCCGTTCAGCGACCCGCGCCTCGGCACCCAACTGGAGATCCACCGGAACGAGATCCTGCTGTTCGGAGTGCTCGCCGAAGGGTCGGAGGCCGAGGCCAGGAAGCTGTTGGGGCCGATACTGTCCATCGGCGACCCCACGGTCACCGTGCAGATCGGCGGCTGGGGGGATGTGTACGCCGGTTTCCAGATCCCGACCGAGGACGAGCCGGCGAACTGGAAGTTTTTCTCCCAGTTCACCAGGGAACCGTTCCCGGACAGGGCGATCGACGTGATCCGCGAGTTCATGCGGAAGGCTCCGACCGACGACAGCAACTTCTTCACACAGGCCTTCGGCACCGGCGCGCAACGGCAGGAGCCGTTCGGTGGCACGGCCTTCCCGCACCGCGACGCGTTGTTCTACTCCGAGCCCGGTGCGGGCTGGGGCACCCGCGGCGAGCCCGACAGCGGGGACGCCCTCACCCCGGTCGCCCAGGCCTGGATCGCCGAGTTCAGCCAGGCGTTGCGGCCGTACGTGGACGGGGCGTACGTCAACGTGCCGAACGTCGGGATGGCCGAGTGGGAGACGGCCTACTGGGGACGCAACTTCGACCGGCTGCGCCGGATCAAGGCGACGTACGACCCGCACAACGTCTTCCAGTACGAGCAGAGCATCCCGCCCGCCACGCACTGACCAAGGCGACCGGCGTCAACGGTGCCGGCGGACCGCCTCCGGGACGGTCACGCCGGTCAGGCCGGCGCGGACGAGCTGTTCCAGCCACCGGGTCGGGGCGATGCCCAACTCCCGGCCCAGGTCGGCGCGGAACAGCTCGAACCGCCGGACCGCCTCGTTGAGGTTGCGCTCGGCCAGGTGCACACCGATGAGCACCCGGGTGGCGCTCTCCCGCAGCGGCTCCAGGTGCACGGCGGTCAGCGCCACCTGCACCGCCTCGCTGAGGCGTCCCTGCGCGGTGAGCCGTTCGGCCAGGGCCTCCAACGCGTGCAGTTGGGTCTGGCGCAGCCGCTCCCGCTCCGTCAGCACCCAGTCGTCGTACCAGCCGGGCAGCAGTTCGCCGGTCGCCAGCGCGGGCACCCCGACACCGACGCCGGCCGGCACACCGCCGGCCAGCAGCGCCGCGGCGGCCGCACCGAGGGTGGCCACGTCGCTGGTCACGCCGGCGGCCAGGGCCAGCCGGTCGTCCTCCTCGACCAGGGGCTCGGAGGTGGCCCGGTGCAGTCGCCAGAGCATGGTGCGCAGGTTCGCCCGGGCCCGTTCCTCGTGCGAGCCCGGCCAGAGGGTGCCGGCGGCTTCCCAGCGGGCGCACCGCTGGCGTACGCCGAGGTACGCGAGCAGTCGGCGGGCGCCCTGCGGCACCGCGACGGACCGACCGTCGCGTTCCAGGGCGAACCCGCCGAGCAGCCGCAGCGCGTAGCGCGGTGGTCGCGCCACTTCGGTCTCCTGCGCCCCGGAGCGGAGGTCCTGTGCCACCTCGTGAACTGCCATCCGCGTGCCCTTCGTACCCGATCGCTCCGTGGGAGTCCCACGCTCGGGTGTGGAGGGTCGGTACGCCAGCGCAGTGTCGTCACACCGACCCGGCGAACGGCGCGGATCAACCGTTCGCCGGAGTCGTCGCCGGCCGTTCAGCGCAGCTTGCTCAGCGTCTGGGCGTACCCGGTCCACTCGGCGGCGTCGCCGGCCTCGGCGCGTACCCCGGCCTCCTTCATGATGCCCAGCACCCGTTCGGCCGGCGCCTCGGCGAGCTTGCCGAGCGTGCTGATCCCGGCGCGGGCCAGCGCGGCGCGGGCCTTGGTCGGCACCCCGGCGAGCATCGCGATGTCGGCGTCCGCGACGTTCTCCAGCCCGGCGTCGACGCCGAGGGCGGCGGAGACCGCCGACTGGGCCCCGACGGTGGTCCGGACGATGACGGCCTCGCGCTCGCTGACCTCGGCGATCATCGCGTCCAGGCTCGGGTAGCTGCTGTCGGCCGGCAGCACCTTGAGCACGTCGCGGATCGTCCGGCCGTCGGCCACCTCGTCCTCGCCGAAGAAGCGGATGAACTCGCCCAGCTTCACCTCGCGCGGGAAGCGCTGCCGCACGTCGCCGTGCTCGACGGCGTAACGGGCGACCTGGGCGGCGCCGCGCACCTTCGGGCCGACCACCACGTCCACGCCGAGGGTCTCCACGGCGGGCAGCACGATCGTGCCGGCCTTGGTCTGCCAGATGCTGACCTTCTTGTCCATGAACATGGTGGTGCCCATGTACTTGCCGAAGTCCAGCGCGCCGATGTAGTTGGGGATCTGCTCGAAGGTGTACGGGCTGGGCACGATCTTGTTCTCGTGCACCGTCGAGTGCAGCCGGTTGATCTCGGCGCGGATCTCGTCGAGCAGCCGACGCAGGCTCACCCGCATCGCGGCCATGCAGGTGAACGCCTTGGCCAGGTCGGTGCCGAGGTGGTCCAGGTCGTGCTCGATACGGTGGAACCGCTCGTTGAAGCCCTGCTCCCCCGGTGTCTGGCCGGCCTGTACGACGTCCTCGCCGTCCACCCAGTCGGTGTGCGCGAACGTGCGGGCGAACGGCGGTGGCGCGCAGCCCGGCTCGACGGCTGGGAACGGCTCGGCGTAGCTGAACACCCGCTTCGCGGTGCCGACGTTCTCGTAGATCCAGGAGGAGACCAGCACGCTGGCGTCCGAGGCAGGAATGCCGCCACGGGTGAACGCCTCGTACAGCTCGGTGACGGTCACCCCGTCGTAGTTGATCTCGTTCGCCATCGTGGTGTCCCTCTCAGAGCTGGTCGTACACGCCGCGGTGCCGGCGCTGCTGGAAGGTGCGGAAGGTCCGGGCCACGGCCGGGCGCAGCGGCTCGGCGGTGCCGTCGCCGTCGACGTCGACGTGGTCCCGGCGGATGCCGAAGGTGTTGATCTCCACGCCGAGCGGGCACACCCTGGTCAGGGCGTTCATCAGCCGCTCGTACTGCTCGAGGGTCAACGTCACCCCGTCGGGCAGCTCGACCCGGAACTCGTACGGATCGGTCCGGCCGGTCCGCACGTAGGAGAGCGCCACCACGGCGACCAGCCCGGCGTGGGTGGGGCGCAGCGCGGTCCGCGCGCCGACCGCCTTGATCTCCGCCGTGCCGCCGCCGAGTCCCACGGTGTACCAGCGGAACCCGGTGGCCCGGCGCTCGCTCAGGTTCACTCCGGCCTGCGGCAGCCCGATGACGCTGCACACCAGCAGCACCCGGTTGCCGGTCTCGACCAGCGGCAGCGCGGCGGCGAGGTGCGCATCGCGCAGCAGGCCGACCAGCCGGGCCAGCCGGTCGGCGGCGGCCGGCTGCCCGGCGATCAGCGCGGACGCCAGCGCCGCCGGCAGTTCGATGGTCTCCACCAGCTCGTCGGGGAGGCGGTTCAGCGCGGCCACCACGGGCGCCGGATCACGCACCGCGGGCAGGCCGGCGGCGGCGAGCACCGCGTCGACGGGCTGCCCGGCCGGTCGGGTCGGCACGGCCGCCCACCGAGTCCGGGCCACCGCGTCGGTCAACGGGTTCCACGCCGGCTCCCCGGCAGCCGTCCAGGCCGTCCGGGCCGCCGACAGCCCGGCCAGCAGCAGGACGTTGCCACCCGGATCACCCGGGGCGTGGAACTGCGCCTGCACCGCCGCGTCGACGCCCACCGAAGCGGTCAGCGGCGCGGTCACCGCCAGCCCCCGGGTGGGCAGGTGCGACAGGTACATCACGGTGGTGCTGAGCCGGTGCGTGGTCGGCAGCCCGCACACCCGCCACAGCCAGGACAGCTCGCCGTCGGCCGAGACGGCGGGCACACCGGCGGCGCGGGCGGCGACGATGAGCGCCTCGGCGGTCCGGTCGGCGGTCACCGCCCGGCCGGTGTCCAACACCCGGTTGCGCAGGTCGGTGGCCTGCGCCGGGGTCGGCCAGCTCACGTCGACGCCGAGACCCAACTCGTAGCGGCTGCCACCGGCGTCGTCCTGGGCCCTGCTGACCTGCCACACGATCGTCGAGCCGAGTGCCCGGCAGACCCGCCCCGCACGGTCCAGGGCGGCGGCCAGCGGGGGCGCGAGGGCGTGCGAGCTGTCGAAGGCGTACGACTGGCGCAGGCTCGCGCGCAGCGCCGTGACCTCGGCCAGCCGGCTCGCCGGCAGCGCCCGACCGGCGTGCACGGTGTTGTTCGGCGGGGTGTTGGCGGGCAGCACCAGGCGGTCGCGGCGCAGCTGGGCGAGGAAGTTGGTGCGGTGCTGCGGGTCACCGACGGCCACCAGCCGGACCGCCACCGCGAACTGGTCGTCGTCCTCGCGCAGGGTGAAGCGCGCGCCCCCGGGCAGGTCGGCGAAGAGGCCGGTGTTCGGGTCGGTGTCCGCGCCGGGACCGTTGAGCAGGCGGCGGACCGCGCCCGGGGTGGGTAGCAGGAACCGCCGGTACAGCCCGAGTCGGTGGGCGTACGCCGCGTCCGGCTCGCGGGCCGGCGGGGCCAGCCGGCGGGCGTACACCTCGTCGTTGGTCGGCTCGTGGACCAGCTCGTCGACGAAGCGGGCCACCCCGACATCCGCGCCGATCCGGTCCAGGGCGTCGCGCCGGGCGTGCGCCAGGGTCCGGTACGCGTGCACCTCCCGGGCCGCGCGGCGCAGCCGGTGCTTCTCGTACGACACCAGGTAGAGCAGCCGTCCCAGGTTGCCCTCGATCACGGCCAGCTCGACCAGCGCCGTGCGCGCCGCCCCGGTGACCGCCGTGGCGGCGGCCCCCTCGACGGCCCGCTCGACCGCCACGGCGACGGCGAACGGCGCGACCAGCGGCTCGTCGGCGGTGTCCGGGACGTACGCGGGCACCGACGCCCCGGCGGCGGACCAGGGCGCGAAGACCGCCGGTGGCAGCACCCGCTGCCCCGCGCCGCCCGGGTCGAGGGTGACCGTCACCCGGACGGTCTCCTCGGCCAGGTCGCGGCGCAGCACGACGGTGAGCAGCGGGTGTCGACTCGTCCAGTCCACGGCGGCGGCGCCGGACTCGGCCAGCGGCACCACGACCCGCCGGACGGTCCCCGGGTACGGGCCCTCCAACTGGTCGACGAGGTTGCGTTCGACGGACGGGTCGGCGCCGTCCACGGGTACCCGGATGTCGGTCATCGCGGCCCCCGCTCAGACGATCCGGAACGGCCGGGGGTCGTCCCGGTCGACGTAGACGGGCACCTGGTTGGCGGCGAGCACCGCGTTGTCGCCGACCGGCAGCCGCTGCACCCCGTCACCGGTGGGCGCGTTGGCGGTCACCACCACCGCCGAGTCGGCCGGGAAGCGCACCAGCCGCAGGTTGCGCACGTCGGCGACGCCCGGCTCGTTCATGATCGTCCAGACCACCTCGGCGACGCGGACCGGCTCGCCGAAGGGCAGCTCGTCGACGTACCGGCGCAGCCGGGCGTGCAGCCGGGCGCGCAGCTCGGTGGCGGCCGTGGAGGCGTTCACCGTCTCCGTCGAGCCGGTGGGCAGCGGCAGACCCCGGATCACGAGGTCTGCCTCGACGCCGATGCCGACCTCGTCGGCGCGGTCGACCGAGGCGAAGATGCCCACCGGGCGCAGGTCCTCGATGACCGACTCGACGGCGGCGTGCAGCCCGTCCGGGCCGTCCCAGATGGCGGCGGCGGTCGGCGCGACGAGCACCGTGACGTAGTACGGGTTGCCCAGGTCGCGTTCGGTGCTGAAGACCCGCTCGATGAAGTTGAAGTTGCCGAAGATGGACTGGTTGAGGTCCAGCCCGCCCCGACCGTCGAAGACCTGCACCTGTCGTACGCCGGGAACGGTGGCCACGGCGAGGCCGATCGCCTCGGCCGTCCAGATGGAGCGGGGCGCGGCCAGCAGCAGTTGCCGGTAGCGGGCGTCGGAGACCTGCTGCTCGCCGCCGGTGAGCGCGACGGTGTGGGTGATCTCGACCAGTTCCTTGCCGGCGGCCTGCTCGGCGTCGTCCAGGTCGGCCAGCAGGGTGTCGGCGCGGTTCCAGCGGTCGATCTTCTGGCTGGCCTGGGTGGGGTCGAGGTTGTGCGCCGGGCCGGGATAGAAGGCGGCCACGGCCGGTTCACGCTCGCCGACGGCGGCGGAGAGCACCACCGTCTCGTCCAGGGCCACGTGGTGTCCGCCCGGGGTGGACAGCCGCGCGCCCCGGGGCAGCGTGAGCTGGCTGTGGCCGGTCGGCAGGGCGGCCTTGAGCTTCAGCTTCACCGTCCCCCGGGCCTGTAGGTACGGCCGGGCGATGCCGAGTTCCTCACCGAGGCGGGTCAGCGCGTCGGCGGTCGCGGACACCACGAAGGAGTTGTCGTACACCGCCCCGAGCGCCGCCCACATCCGGGCGTCCTCCAGGGCGGTGAGTTCGAGGACCTTGCGCAGCACCGCGCCGCTGGTCAGGTCGACGTCCTCGCCGAAGAGCAGGCGGGCGGTGGCCAGCTTCTCGGCGAGCAGCCGGGCGAAGGACTTGGGCACGAAGCCGGTGTCGACGATGCCGAAGCCCGCCGAGCCGGTGGCCCGCAGCGCGGCGGCGTCGACGGCGAGGACGTCGGCCAGCTCGGCCGGGAGGGTCGAGTCAGACACTGGGCAGCTCCCCGAGGCGCACCGAGAGCCGGTCGTCGGTGATGGTTTCGAACTGGACCTGGACCTGGAGGGTGCGCGAGGCGCGCAGCGCGGCGGCCGACGCGTCGTCGGCGCGGCCGGCGCCGAGCCGGCCGTCGTCGAGGTTCACGTCGACGATCCTGCGGACCCGCGGATCGCGGTCGAGCAGGGTGATGATGCCGACGCGGACCTGCTCGCGGATGAGGTTCGGCTCGATCTGCTCGGCGAGGGCGTTGAGCCCGTCGAAGCCGAACGTCGCGTCGAAGACGTTCGAGCCGCGCAGCGTGGTCAGCGCCACCGCGAGGCTCTGCGCCACGTTGCCGGTGCCTTCCACCAGGGCCAGCGTCCGGCCGTTCGGGCCGTCGTCGAAGACGATGTCCCGGGCCAGGTCGACGCCGGGCATGGTGGGTTCGAAGGCGAGGCCCCAGCCGAGGTAGCGGCGCTGGGCGGCCTGTCGTTCGCGCTCGGTACGGTCCACCTCAGGCCGCCTTCAGCTTGCTCTGGCCGGCGCCGGCGGCCAGGCCGGGGCTGGAGCCGTCGGTGGCGCCGCTGAGCGAGTCCAACGCGACGGCGACGCTGCCGACCTTGAGCTTGCCGGCCGCCCCGGTCGCGGACGTCACGGTGCTGCACTGCTTGGTGGAGTTGCTGGTGGTGATGGTGCAGCCGGACACCGACTTGCCGTTGATGCCGTCGAGGCGGACCACCGGCTTGTGGTCGACGGTCAGCTTGCCCTGCCCGGTCGGAGAGACCTTCCCCTGGTTGGGGCAGTGCACGTCGCTCGACGTGGTGAGCACGAAGGCCATGTCCCTCTCCTCAGTGGACGTTCATCGCGTTGCTGACCTGGACGTCGACGTCATCGGCGGCGATGTTGACGGTGCCGCCGCTGATGTTCACCGCGCCGTTGCCGGCGTCCAGGTCGATCTGGGTGGCGGTGATGGTGATCGAGCCGTCCTGCTTCATCACGATCGAGGACCCACCGGCGGCGTGTTCGATGGTGATGCTGTCGGCCTCGTCGGCGCGGGCCGGACGCTGGCCCCGGCCGTTGAGCTGGGCCCGGCCCACCCGCACCGTCAGCTCACCCAGCTCGATGACCCGGTTGCCGTCGCCGTCGGTGAGGTCGTGCGTCACCTTGCCCTCGTGGTCGGCGGGGGTCACGGTGTCGGCGATGGACGAGCGGCTGCTGCTGGCCACCCCGACCGGCAGGGACAGCCACCAGTCCCCCGGCTCGGAGACCGGGGCGTGCCCGGTGGGCCAGAGCGCGCCGACCTCCACCGGATCGTCGGGCGCGCCGTTGCGGTACGCCAGGGCCACGCGGGTGCCCGGGTAGCGGGGCAGGATCAGCCCGCAACCGCCCCACGCGAACGGGGTCAGGTAGGTCACCCCGGGCAGCGGCGCGGGCTGCTGCCGGCGTACCGGTAGGCGGCGGGCGGCGTTGGGCCGGCCGTCCGGGCGGACGAGGCCCTCCCACACCGTCTCGGTCTGCGCGGGCGGCTCGACCGCGCCGCTGGCGTTGGTCGCGACCGCGCGCACCTCGCCGATCTCCAGGCCACGCGTCTCACCCCGGGCGGCGCGGGCGGCCCGGCGCACCGCCTCGGCGGCGGCCACCCCCGGCGACGACGCGGGGCCGGCCGGCTCGGCGGTCCCCACCCCGGACGCGTCGCTCCAGGTGTCCCACGCGCTCGCGCCCGATGCCACCTCCACGCCCTGCACCACGGTGACGAAGCCGGCGGTACGCGACAGGGTGTGCCGGGCGGCACTGAGGTAGAGCAGCGTCGAGCCCGCGCCCAGCTCGCCGGTCGACGGGGCGAACGGGGCGGCGAACGAGCCGAGCAGCGCCGCGCCGACGCTGCCCAGCGTGGTGGCCTCGTCGGTGGCGGGCGGGTCAAAGCGCACCAGGTCACCGGGCTTCAGGTCGGGGCGGCCCTTGAGGGTCAACGTCCACGCCCGACGGCGCGGCGCGGCGGTGCCGCCGGTCTCGGTGGCCGCGTACGGGTCGGTGTCCTGGGTGCCGTTCTCGGTGCAGGCCAGCAGGCCGGTGGCGAGGGTCAGCGGCTTCGGCTCGCCCTCCGGGTACGGGATGGGCCGCTTGCCGACGTGCACGGTGCCGTCGCGGATCAGCAGCATCCCCCGCCCGTACGCGTTGAGCGACTGCTGCAACGCGCCGCCGAGGCGTTCCAGGGCGGCCCGGTAGAGCAGCCCGGCCCCGAAGGCGACCCGTTCGTCGCCGGCCGCCTCGGTGGCGCCGGCGGTCATCGTGCCGTCGGGGTTCGCGCCCCAACCCGTCACGTCGACCCGGGTCCGCTCCCCGATGGCGCGGATCGCGGCGGTGAAGGTGGCCGCCTCGAAGCGTTCGGCCACCCGCTGCCCGAGCCGGGCGTACGCCTGCTCGACGAGGGTCAGCTCGGTGTCGTACGTCCGCTCGCCGGTGAGCCGGCGCACCTTGGTGACCCGCAGCACGGCGACCAGCGCCTGGGTCAGCTCGGCCGGGGTCGGGCCGGCGTTCACCCCGACCAGGTTGGTGAAGAACGCGCCGACCGAGGTGTTGGCGTCACGCCAGTACAGGTGCAGCTTCGCCACCAGCGGCGGCTGTCCCTCGGCGGTGCGCAGCGCGGCGAAGTGCTCGTCGACGAGCCCCTGCACGGTCACCGTGTACGCGCCGGGACCCAGCCCGTCGGGCAGCGCGGCGTCGATGGCCGCGTAGTAGTCGGCGCTGGACAGGGTGACCGCCGCGTCCGGACTGATGCCGGTCGGGGTCTCCCGGTGGAAGGTGATGGTCCAGCCGGCGTCGTTGCCGACGGCGCCCTGGCGTACCTGGCCGGTCTGGAACGGCGTGAGCGTCATCGCAGCACCCTCCGCATCTTCTTGTCGAGCAGGTAGCGGTAGCGCAGCCGCGCGGGGCCGAGGTCGGACTCGACACGCTGCGCGGGCGGGCGGCGACGCCAGACGAACTCGTTGATCGGTGGCGGCCCGAACTGGTCCACCGCGCGGTCGGTCCGCCGCCACGCCACGGTCAGGTGCGAGCCGTAGTCGCCGGAGCCGCGCACCGTTCCGGCGTGCAGCAGCCAGGCCAGCACCAGCACCTCAACGGCGACCGGGGTGACGCCGACGGCGGTGGGTGTGCCCGCGTCGGGGCAGACCCGGCGCAGGCCGGTGGCGAGTGGCACCGAGCCGAGGATGCGGGTGCCCTGGCGGACGACGAGACGCAGCGGCACCCGGCCGACCAGCGCCGGGGTTCGGGGCGTGGCCGGCGGCGCGGGTCGGGGCGCGAGGTCGTCGGCGGAGCTGCTGACCACGGCGAGCGGGTCGGTGGCCAGCCACTGCCGGGCCAGGCCGGTGGGCAGGATCAGCACCGCGTGCACGCCCGCGCCCAGTTCGACGCGGTGCGGCAGGCCGGCGGTGAGGCTCTGCCGTACCTCGGTGAACCCGTCGGGCACCTCGATCGGTGTCTCCGGCAGCAGGTAGCGGTCGATCGGGAACGGTGGCATCAGTTGCCCAACCCGTCGGCGAGCGCGCCGACTCCGATGCTGGCCACGTCGAGCAGCTTGCCGAGCAGGCTGGGACGCGGCACGTGGACGAGGGTGATGGTGGTGTCCAGGACGTCGCGGCGGGCGGCCGAGGCGTTGAAGGTCAGCGACTGCACCTGCATGTCGGTGCGAATGGTCATGGAGGTGACCAGGATCAGTCCGCCGAACTTCCCCCCGGAGTACGCCGCCAGGGCGGTGCCGCGTTTGCTCGCCTCGGCCATCGTCTCCAGGGCGAACTTCCAGGCGTACCGTTCCGCGCCGACCAGTACCCCGGTGAGCGTGATGGTGTCGTCGTGGGTGGCCACGATGGCCTTGTGCGCGGTGGAGCCGATCGGCGGCAGGTGGTACGTCTGCGCCAGGGAGATCGCGGTGACCGCCCACAGCGGGATCGGCAGCACGCCGTCGCTGATGATCGCCGACGGCACCGTGCCGTACCGCATGAAGCTGCTGGTGATGGCCATGCTCAGCGCCCTCCGGTGGGTGGCAGCGGCACCGGCGTGCCGGTGGGTTCGACGGCCAGGCCCAGGTCGCGCAGGGCCTGGGTGATCTCGCGGACCTCGCCCGCGGCGCTGGTGACGCGCAGCCGCAGCCGGCGCTCCGCCAGGGCCGCGCTGATCCGGGCGGGCCGGGTGGACGCGGACCCGCGCCGGTTGATCCGGTCGATCTCGGCGGCGGCGTCCTCCATCCGGGAGATCGCGTCGAGGATGCGCGGGTCGGGGGTGAAGCCGGGGTCGTCGCGCTGGAGGCGGGCGATGGCGTCCCGGAAGTCGGCGGCGTCGCGCCGCAGGTTGACCACCAGGTTGTCGGTGAGCGCGCTGACCCCGGAGACGCTGGTGGCCCGGTGGGACTTGTCGTCGACCAACCACACCCAGCCGTCGTGCCCGATGCCGACGAGGTCGGTGCCGGCGACCTTGACGTTGGCGTCCGGTCCCTTGAGGAACAGTTCGATGCTGCTCAGCGAGAACGCCGCGCTGTACTCGCCGAGGACGCCCCGGCCGTAGGTGACCATGTCGTGCCGCAGGTAGGCGCGGAAGCCGGGACCGTCGTCGGCGCGTCCACCGCCGTCGCGGAAGCGCCGCCAGAGGGTGGCCAGCGCTTCCGGGTTGTGCACGGCGAGCTGCTGGGTGAGCCAGACGTCGCCGCCGGCCACCACGGCCCGCAGATCCGGATCGCCGATGCGGGCGAGGGCCTCGGCGAGCCGGGCGTCGCTCATCTGCAGGCCGCGCGAGCGCGCCCGGCCCAGGTCGTCGACGGCGGTGCGCAGCCGGGCCACCTCGTCGGGGGTGAGCCGGCCACCGAGGTGGGTTTCCAGGTCGGCGACGGCGGTCCGTTTGCCGGCCTCGCTCTCGGCGGCGACCGCGCGCCACAGCGCGGCCGGCTCCAGCTCGGCGGCCCGGCGCAGCGCCGCCTGCCGGTCCGCCGGCATGGCCCGGAACGTGTCGCCGACGATCGCGGCCGGCTCGACGTGCCGGCCGGCCGCGCCGCCGCCGGCCTCGAACTCGCGCAGCAGCGAGTCGGCGTACGCGCCAGCGTCGTCGGCCAGCCGCAGCGGCGCGTCGCCGACGATGCCCTCGCGGGGTCGGCTCAGCTCGCGCATCTCGGTGCTGAGCTGGTCGAAGTACTCGCCGAGGGTGGCCACCCGCACCCCCTCGGGCAGGGTGCCGCCCTCCAACACGTGGTCGAGGATCGCGGCGATGTTCTCCCGCAGCACGGCGATGCGTTCCAGCCGGTTGAGCGCGTTGCCCAGGTGCAGGTCGCCGACGTCGTCGACGATGCGGCGGATGAGGTGTTCCAGCAGCCGCCGGGACCGCACCTCGCCGGCCTCGCTGTGCTCGGCGATGGTCCGCATGAAGCGCCGCAGCCGGGGGTTCGCGTCGGCGGCGGCGTGCACGGCGGCGGCGTCGAGGAACCGGCCGGCGCGGAACCGGCGGGGCCCGGTCACGGCCGCACCACCGGCACCCGCGGCCCGACGGCGGCGCCACCGGGCGGGGAGTCGAGCACCATGAGGATGAACCGCGCGCCCTCCGGGCCGCCGACGGCGCCGCTGAGCATCGCCTCCCGCTCCACGTACGCGAGGATCGGCTCCATCAGCTTCTGCACGACGCGTTCGAGGACCTCGTTGAGCAGGATCTCGGTGAGGAACCCCTGGAGCAGGTCGCGGGACGCGGCCTCGACGATCTGCCGGGTGACCCGGCGTACCACGTACCCCCGGGCGGCCCGCAGCCCCGCGCGGACGCCGAAGCGCAGCGCGACCCGGCCGCCGCGCACGGCCGCGCCGCCGATGGTGCCGGCCTCCGGGATCAGCGACATCGCCAGCCCGAGGTACGCGGCGAACAGCTCAACCTCGACCTCGGTACGGGTGAGCACCAGCTCCGGGTCCAGCATGGAGCCGTAGAGGCGCTCACGCTGGTGGGCGTGCACCACGTCGACGGCGGCGACGGCGACCCCGACCACGAAGCCCAGCGGCGGGCAGAGCAGCGACAGCGCGATGATCCCCACCATGATCCCGAACGCGCTCAGCGCCTCCCGGCCCAACTCGGTGCCGAACAGGCTGTCGACGCCGGTGGCGTAGTAGAGGTTCCCGCCGAAGAACTCGCCGAGCTGCTGGTGGGTGACCAGGTGGATGCCCTGCAACGCGAAGCGTCCACCCGGGATCGTGGCCGACGGGATGTGTTCGCTGATCCGGCTGGACCGGAAGGCGAAGCGCGCGTCGGTGCGGGCGCGGCCCAGCATCTCGGTGTTGTGGCGGCGCATGTCCTGCAACACCCGCCACAGCTCGTCGCGGATCGCCGACCGGTTCCCGGCGAAGCGGGCCAGCACGTCGGGCAGGTCGCTGATCTGTTTGACCAGCGGATCGATGCCCTCGGCCTCGCCGCGCTGGATGACGAGCGCCTGTTCGATCTCGGCGAGGGTCCAGAGCACCGCGTGCGAGTCACGGATGCGGGCGACCCCGTCCCGTTCGATGATCTCGCCGGCCGCGCCGGGGCTGGTCAGGGCCGCCTCGGTGGCGAGGAACGCGTTGGAGATGGCGCGGGCGGCCCCGTACCAGGCGGTGGACGGGTTCACCATGCTCAGGGTGGCGAGGGTGCCGCCGCCCAGGTCGGTGTGCGCCTGCGTCCACCGGGCGGCCTCGTGGCGGCGCAGCCGCTCGCGCAGCCCCTGCAACTCGGCGTAGTCGGTGAGCTGGGAGACGATCAACCGCTCGAAGATCGGCGCGTACGCCTCGAAGCGGGCGATCCGCGCCTCGATGCCGGTCCGCGAGCTGAGCAGGAGCTGCACCAGCATGGCCTGGCTGCCGACGACGAACAGCTCACCCACCGCGGCGTTCACGGCCGGGCTGAGCGCCTGCACGAAGTGCAGGTTCCAGGAGGCGGACGTGTCGATCCAGCCGCCCTGGATGCGGGCGAAGTGCTCGGGTTGGCTGTAGCGGCGCATGACGAGTTGGGCCAGGTGGTCCAGGCGGGGTACGACGCCGGCCAGGTGGCGCAGGAACTGCACGGCCGGCGAGGCGACCGGCCGGAAGTCCAGCGGGCCGAGCCGCCCGGTGCCCTCCGGCACGGGTCGGGTGAACGCCTCCCGCTCGGCCGAGCCGATGAGCAGGCTGATCGCGGCGGCCCGGCCGCGCAGCACGGCGGCGGCCTGGAGGCAGAAGTTCGCGGGGTAGCGGCACGGCTCGCCCATCTGCAACCGGAACGCGATGTCGTCCATGAGCCGGCGCAGCTCGTCGCCGTCCGGGCCGAGCGCGGCCAGCTCCGGTTCGCCGTTGAACGACGTGCAGGCGGGCATCGTGGAGTGCCCGGCACCGACGGCGGGGAACCGGCGGCCCTCGGTGCCGGGCGGCGCGCTGGGGCTGCTCGGATCGAAGACGAACCCGCCCCGCCGCGCGGCGGTGCCACCGTCACCGGTGCCACCGGCCCCACCGCCAGGGCCGGTGCCCGTGCCGAGGCCGCCCGCGCCGGTGCCGCCGCCACCCGGTCCGGTGCCACCCGGGCCGCTGCCGGCTCCGCTCCCGGTGCCGGTCCCCGTGCCTGTGCCGACGCCTCCGCCGGGCGGCGCGTTCTCATCCGGTGGGGTCGCCGGGCGCTGCTCGACGCTGATCGGCAACAGGTTGGCCGTGCCGGTGAAGTGCAACGTGGCGTCGGTCTCCTCGGTGCCGACCAGCAGCAGGGAGACCCCGCCGATGTCGACCACCACCAGGCTGGTCGGGGTCGCCCCGCCCACCGAGGCGAGGATCGCGTCGACCCGCCGCCGCACCTCGGCGTCGACGGCCCGTTCGATCTGCGTCTGGTACTCCTCGACGCTTGTGGTCTCGCCACGCGGCGAGGCGATCCGCAGCCGCCGCCGGATGTCGCCGCTCAACTCCTCGTCCACCATGGCGACCAGGGCGTTGCGGTCGGCGACCGGCCGCCGCTGCACCGTCCCCGGCTGCGGGCTGGGTACCCGCGCCTCGACCTCGAAGTGTGGTTGCGGGGTGGCCCGGAACACCGTCTCGCCGAACTGCTCGAAGGTGAGCACCGACAGTGGAGTGGTGGTCACCATGATCGCCCACACCTGGCGCCCGTCGGGACCGATGACGCGGGCGATGATCCCCTGCGGGGCGCCCGACGGAAGGCCGCCGTGCTGGCGTACCGCCTCGCGGGCCAGCTCGGCGAAGTGACCGGCCAGGTAGGTGGCCGGGCGCAGCAGCCACTGGTAGGTCACCTGTGGCGGCTCGGGACCGTCCACCGGCACCTCGGCGGCGTCGCCACCGTCGTCGTAGGACGGCACCCGGTACACGGCGAGCAGGTGCCGCATCCGCTGCGGATCGAACAGCTCGGTGGCCGGTTCGCTCAGCGGCAGGGGCACCCCGGGCGGCAGGCCCGGGTCGAGCCGGGCGGCGTCGACCACCTCCCCGACGCGGCGACGCAGCCGTGCCTCGAAGGCCCGCCGCTCGTCGGGGGACACCCGTTCCCGGGCCGCGCCGGTCCAGCGGATCTCCGGCGCGTCGGTGCGTACCTCGAGGTAGCCGCCGTGCGGCGCGACCACCTCCTGGCGGGAGCGTTCCAGGGCGCGAGCCAGGGCGGCGGCGAGCGCGTCGGTCACGGCCTCCGGTCGCTCGGTCACCGACCGGGCGTCCAGCCGGATCCGCACCGGCACGTGCACCGAGATGGCCACCGTCAGAACCGCCCGTCCAGGTGCTCGGCGAGGCGGGCCAGCGCGAGGTCCGCGACGGCGTCGGCGTCGAACGCGCCGCCGGCCGCGACCACCTCGATCTCCACCGGGAAGTGGTACGCGATGACAGCGCGATCGTCCTCGGCCACCTGCTCCGCCTCGGCCTCGCTGCCGACCGCCGGCAACACCAGTTCACCCGCGTGCACCAGGGCCAGCCCGGTACGGGTGACCCGGGCGGCGCGGCCAGCTCCGGTCGCCATCTGATACCTCCGGTTGATCCTGGTGGGGTTACGGCAGGACGGACGGGTCGCCGGTCTTCGGGTCGACCGAGGCGGCCAGGCTGAAGCCGCTGAAGGTGGCCGCCGGTGCGCCGGAGATGGTGGCGGTGGTCGGTGTGGCGCTGGTGATCAGGCAGTCCTGCAACACGAAGGACGAGAACGCCCAGTCGTCGCCGGTGTGCTCCAGCAGCGCGATGTCGAACAGCTCGCCGTCCAGGGCCAGCTTCGTGAGCCGGCCGGCGACGTCGCCGATCGCCTTGACGGTCATCGTGAAGTTCATCGACACGGGCGCGTGGATGGCGCCCATGTGGGTCACCTCGCACGAGTGCAGCGCCTCGACGTTGAGCGAGAACGACGGGCTGAACGAGTCGATCGGGCTGATCAACACCGTCTCGGTGCCCTTGGTGTACTGCACCGCGAGGCGGGTCTTCCACTCCATGGTCTGGTTCCTCCGGTCAGAACTTGGCCACGAGCGTGACCAGCAGGCGGCTCACGGCCGGGCCGTACGTGACGGTGACGACGAGGTCGACGGTGCGGTCGGCCCGGGCGGCGGTGACGATCGAGGTGTCGGTGGCGGTACGGGCGGCCTCGGGGATGGTGAGGATGTCCAGCACCGGGATCTCGATGCGGTAGTCGTCGATCACGGCCTGTCGCTTGAGCGGGCCGAGGATCCCGTCCACCTGGGTCTTGAGCAGGGTCATGCCCGGCTTGGTGATGCGGGCGTCGCCGACCAGGCCGATGAGCCCGGCGCGGAGCATGAACTCGATCTGGTCGAGAGTGCGGACCAGGTCGACGTGCAGCAGGCTCGCGTCGCTGGTGAACAGCCGCCCGTCGGCGAAGTGCAGGCTCTCGCCGGTGATCAGCGTGGGGTCGATGATCGGCGTGAGGTTGGCCTCCGAGAGGCCCTTGATCTCGGCCGGGCTGTACTGCTTGGCGACCGGGATGGCGACCCCGCGGATCTTCTTCAGCACGATGCTGTGGTGCACCGGAAGCCCCGCCACCGCGGCCATCGCGGCGGTGGCCGCGTCGCCGTCCGCGCCCCGGGCGGCGATCATCACCATTCGGCTGGTGCTGCTCTTGAGCGGGTTCGCGGCGGTGGTGATGTCCCCGACGTAGCTGGGGCTCTTCTCGGTCGCCGGGTTGACCATGGCGAAGCCGATGCGGCGCTGACCGGCGGCGGACATCGTCTCGACGTGCGCCTTGAGCGCGTGCAGCCCGGTGGGCGCGCCCGCTCCGGCGGGGTTGCCGACGGTCGACTCGTTGGCCAGCGACACCATCGTCACGTCGTCGGCGGCCTCCAGTCCGCCGAGCGCGGCGGCGTAGTCGTCGCCCGCGACCTTGACGCCGTACACCTTGGCCGGGCGCGGATCCTGGAGGAACGCCAGTTCGAGGGAGTTGTAGAGGGCGTTGCGCACGACGCTGCCGGCCTGCCGGCGGGCGAAGTTGGTGACCGCGTCGTCCAGGGTCTCGATCCGGACCGGCGTGTTCGCCGGAGCGGAGCCACCGTCGGCCGTGGACGGTGCCTTGCCGACCACGGCGATGACGCCCGGCGAGCGCTGGGCCAGCGGCGCCGGTGGCGGCACGATCCGGACCTCGATGAACGGGAAAGCTGCTGTCGGTGCCACGGGTCCTCCCGGACGAAGTTGCTGCTGGTCTGATCTCAGGTCGGGACGGCGGCGAGCCCGATGCCGCTGCGGGCGAGCCACTGGCCGGCGCGGGCGAAGCGGGCGGCCCGCTTCTGCGCGGCCGTGCCGGTGTCGCCGCCGGGCCAGCCGTCGTCGTCGAACGTCTCGACGGGAACCACCCACACGGCGACCACCCGGTGCCGCCGCCGGACGTCCTCGGGCGCGGGCACGTCCAGCCCCAACTCCTCCGCCCGGGCGCGGACCAGCCGCGTCTCGACGAGCAGGTCGGCCAGGGAGAAGCCCTTGTCGCGGATCAGCACGGCGGCGGCGAACGGCAGCGGGCGGGGTGTGGGCGGGGTGGCCGGCGGCGCGGCGTAGCGCAGCCGCACGGTCGCGCCCGCGACCTGCCCGCGCATCCGGTCCACCAGGTCACCGGCGCTCGCCGCGCCCACCCCGGCGAGCAGCCGGTCCAGGTGCGCGTCGGTGAAGGCAGCCGGCTGGTGCAGGCCCGCCCGGAGCCGGGCCACCAGTCGGGTACGGCGCTCAGTCTCCAGCAGCGCCGGATCGGCCGGCAACGCGCCCAGGTCGGCGATGATCTGCGGGTCGACGTCGAACGCCGGCACCGCCACGTCCAGGTCCTCGACCCGGTCCCGGGCGGTGCTCGTACGCACCACGAGACTCCCCCGCCAGAGCGCGTCGATCCGCAGCGCCGGCCCGCCGAGGCCGTGCAGACGTACCCGCAGCTCGGTACGGGCGGTACCGCCGGCACCCAGCCACTCCCCCTCGGCGAGGGTCACCGGCGCGGCGGCGAAGCCGAGGGTCAGCTCGTCGAAGACGGCCGCGTACGGGGGCGCGACGGGCATCGCCTCGGTGTCGTACGCGGCCTCGACCAGGTGGGCCAGCGACGGGTCGTCGAAGAGCGCGGCGCGGGTGCCCGGATCGGCCAACCGCACCAGCACACCGTCGACGAAGTCCACGCTGCGGCCTCCCCGCTGCCCACGCCGGGGCCACGCCGCCCGGCTCGGCACGAGGATCGCGAAGAGGCCGTCACCCGAGCGTCACCGCCACCGTCACCACGCCCGCATGCCACCCCGACTGTCCGAAACTGAGCACGCGGACAGGCGCGGTCCGACGCGGCGCGGGCGGGCGTACTCAAGAGCTAGATGCCGCAGAGTCATCTTGATGACTCTGCGGCATCCAAGTCTTCGGACCACGCGCCCCGGGCTCCGTCACTCGCGGTGCGAGGTCGTCAAACCTGCGGCTGACACCAGCTCACGGAGGAGCCTCGCGAAGGACTACGTGCAGCGGATGCGGGGCGGTGCCGGCGAGGTCGTCGAGCATGGTGCGCAGCAGGGCGTGCTGGTCGGACGGCTCATCGGCGAGGAGCTGGCCGGCGTCGGTGACCAGCAACGTCAGCGGGCCGGTGTCCAGCCGGTCCCGGAGCACGTCGGCGAGGGCGTCCCAGGTGTCGCCGAGGTACGCCGGCAGGGCCAGCGCCTCGGTCAACGCGGCGAAGAGCGCGGGCCGGGTGCGGGCCACCGCCCCGGACAGCACCACCGTGCCGGCCTGCTGAGCGTCGTCGTCCATGGTCGTGCCTCCTGGACCGGCTGGTCGCCGGGTCGGTCAGAGCCGGTAGAAGTCGGTGTAGTGGTTGGGCGAGAACCAGGTGACCCCGGTGCTGCGGTTCACCACGATCCGGTACGCGTCGCGGGCGGCAGCCTGGGTGCGCGGGTACACGTCGTACTCGTAGTAGGTGGCGTTCGTGGGCAGTTGACCCTCGTAGTTGTAGAACCGGCCGCCGGCGAAGTTGGACAGCCCGCCGCTCCACGAGTACCAGCCGCGGCTGGTCGGGAAGCCCTTGGCGGACCAGCCGGATCGGGCGGTGCGCGCGTCCGCGCAGCGGCTGATGGTGCAGGAGCTGTAGACCGCCGCCGACGCGGAGTCGGTCAGCCGCGGGGTGACCACGGACGGGCCGACCAGCACGGCGGCGACCATGGCGAGGAGCAGGGCGAGGGTGGTGGTACGCCGGCGGATCGCGCCGAGCGTGGCCAGCGGGGACACGAGGGTGGACACAGGCTGCCTCCAGACCATCCGATCCATCGACCCGCGTGATTGGCGGGTCCGGCCCAGTCTGGCCGCTGAGCGTGGGCGGCGACAGCCCCACCAGCCCAACTGCTCCACAATGCCCGGTGAACCCCGGGCAACCGACATTGTGTCGCACATCGGCGCGGCGACGGGCATTTCGGTCAGCCGTTGTTAGCGTGAGCTGCGGGCGCGCGGACCCGTGACCGTGAAGGGGTGCCATGAGGGAGGCTCCCGAACAGAAACCCGAGCCCGCGGATCGGTGGCGGCAGCGGACGGTCCGCGCGCTGCGGGTCACCCGGGACGGCAGCGTGCGCGGCTGGCGGTGGTGGGCGCGCACCTGGGATCGACTGGTGGCCGCGCTCCAGGACGAGGCACCGGTCGGCGCCGGGGCCGGCCCGTCCCCGCCCGGCCCGCTCGTCGAACAGCGCGACGCGCCCCGGCTGATCGCGGTGCCCGCGCAGGGGTACGTCTACTCGTTCTACGTCCGTGCCACCTTCGCCTGGTCGTCACCGGCGAGCCTGCGGGCCGAGGTGCTGAGCTGGTACGTGGGGTACTTCCAACCGCACGCCATCCAGCGACTGACCCGACTCGCCGCCGACGCCGCCCGGGACCTGCCGCCGCACCGGGCCGCCGACCTGGAGGTGGCGTTGCAGCGGGCGCTCGCCGAGGACCCGGAGTGGTCCTACCGGCGCGGGGACGTGCTCGTCACCTGCCGCCCCGACGCCGCCGTACGCCTCGACGAACGGATCATGCCGGCGCTGCGACCGCACGTCGACGCGATGGTGCGGATGGAGTACCAGTTCGACGAGCAGCTGCGCCGGGCGACGTACGCCGAGGAGTTGAGCCGGCGGTGGGCGACGATCCTCGACGACCACCTCGGCGTGCACCCGGACCAGGAGCTGGCGGACGCCCGCGAGCACCTGCTCGCCGCCCAGCGGGAAGCCGGACGCTGGATCGCCGAACTCCTGCACCACCGTGCCACCCCCTGAGCGCAACGGGTTCATGATCACTTGATGGTGACCAGTTGTCAGAGGCTCCGGAGAACTGTTCAGCATCAAGTGATCATGGGCGGCGGCCGGCCAGGATTGCCAGGGTCTCCCGGCGGACATCGGCGGGGTTCGCCAGCAGACGTCGGCGGGTGAAGCGGACGACGAGGATCCCCCTGGTCGCCAGCAGGGCGTCCCGGCGGAGGTCGATCTCGCGTTCGACCGGGTCCCCGTGGGTGGTGGCACCGTCCAGTTCGACGTTGACCCGCTCGGCCTCGGCGAACATGTCGAGGTAGATGGTCCGGCCACCGACACGCACCCGTACCTGCCGGATGAACGCCGGCATGTCCGGGCCCGTGAACACATGGTCGTGGCCCCAGATCTCAAGCGGGCTGCGGCAACCGGCGGCGAGCCGGTCAACCAGGCCACGCAGAGCCGCGCGGTCGGCCAGCCGGGGCTCCTCGGCCAGCGCGACGACGAGTCGCCGTGGCGTGGTGAGCCGGTCGTTGACCGCGCGGATGACCGGGCCGGGGCGGTCGCCCGGTGGCAGCAGCGGCCAACAGTCCACCAGGGTCCGGTCGAGTCGCGTCACCGGCCACCCGCCCCGCACCACCACCTGCGGCGGTTCGGCCGCGAATCCGGTGCGGTGACGGAGAACGACGTGCGGGCGGTCACGCAGACCCGAGCCGGCGGGCACATCGACGTACACCGGCTCGCCGGATGGCTGGCGGCGGAGGCCCCACACATCGAGTGCGGTCAGCCGGCTGAGCGCACCCCGCCCGTCGGCGTACGCGAGCGCCGCCCGCCGCGCCAGTTCGGGTTCGACGCGGGCCAGGACCGGTGTCCCTCCGCCCGTACCGGCGAGCAGGCTGGCGTCCAGGTAGACCCCGGGCAGCGCCCGGACCAGCCGACCAGCCCGGCACGCCGCCTGAACGCTCCATCCGGGTGCCACCCGCAGCATCTCTCGCCAGGTGCACAACCCACCACCGGAAGCCAGCACGGCGCACAGTCGAGGATCCATAGGACGAAGCTGCCGTACCGCACCACCGCCCACTGTCCGCACGGGCGCTGCTGTGGACGATGCGCACTCCTGTGGACGGTCGCCCGGGCCGCGTCTCGGCATGGTATGCGGCGCGACAGAGCATGAACGAAGAAAGGTGTTCGTCCGCGCGGGTGAGATCGTGGCTGCGCGGCGTCCGGCACGCCGCCCCGCTCGGGCAGCCACCGTGGGCAGACGCGGCCGTCCCGGTCGGGCCACGGTCCACGGTTGGAGGGCAGGACACCATGGCGTACATCGATCTCGGGGTGGACGAGAAGCAGTTTCCCGGCGTCACCGGGCCGATGCGGTACCGGCCGGAGACGGCGAAGCCGCTCAACGAGCTGGCCGAGGTGCTGCTGCGCGCCCCGCACTCGCTGCCGGCCGGCGAGCGGGAACTGATCGCCGCGTACGTCTCCGGACGCAACGACTGCACGTTCTGCTGCGCGTCGCACTCGGCGTTCGCCGCTGCGCAGCTCGACGAGGGCATGAGCCTCGTCGACCGGGTACGCGCGGACCTCGACACCGCCCCGATCTCGGCCAAGCTGCGGGCGTTGCTGCGTATCGCCGGCGCGGTGCAGGTCAGCGGGCGCAGCGTCACCCCGGAGCTGATCGCCGACGCCCGCGCCGAGGGCGCCACCGACCTGGAGATCCACGACACGGTCCTGATCGCGGCCGCGTTCTGCATGTTCAACAGGTACGTCGACGGGTTGGGCACCTTCGCGCCCGAGGGCCAGGAGGTGTACGCCGCGATGGCGCACCGGATCGTCGAGGTCGGCTACGGATCGTCGGTCCCGGCGGCGGGCTGAGCACGGACACGGGTGACCGCGTCCCGATCCCCCTGCGATGGTCGGTGGGCACGAACGATGAGGCCCGTCGGCCGTGCGGTTGGAGGGATCGATGGATCACCCACGTGCCCTGCTCGACGGCGCGACGCGGCTCCACGCCGACATGGTCGACCGGCTGAGCACCCTCGTCGCCCACGAGTCGGCGCCGGGCTCGCTGCCCCACCTCGCGTCCTGCGCCGACCTCCTCGCCGCCTGGGGCGAGGAGGTGCTCGGCCGGCCCGCCCAGCGCGTGCTGATCGACGGGCTGCCGCACCTGCTGTGGCCGGCCGTCGATCAGCGCGTGCTGCTGCTCGGCCACTTCGACACCGTCTTCCCCATCGGCACCATCCGGTCCCGGCCGTTCACCGTCCACGGGGACGTCGCGACGGGCCCCGGCGTGTGCGACATGAAGGCGGGCATCGTGCAGATGTTCACGGCGCTGCGCCTGGTGGCCGACACCTCGCCGGTCGGGGTGCTGCTGACCTGCGACGAGGAGAGCGGGTCCGGCACCTCGCGGGCGCTCATCGAGCGCGAGGCGCGGCGCTCGGGCGCGGTGCTGGTCTGCGAGGCGGCCACCCCGGACGGGGACCTGAAGGTGGCCCGCAAGGGCGGCTCGGTCTACCGCCTCACCGTCTCGGGTCGGGCGGCCCATGCCGGTGTGGAACCGCAGCGCGGAGTCAACGCCACGGTCGAGGTCGCCCACCAGGTTCTCTCGCTGGGCACGATCGGCGCGGCGGACAGCGGCGGCACCTCCGTCACGCCGACGCTGCTCTCCGCCGGCACCACGACGAACACGGTGCCCGAGCGGGCCAGCCTGGCCGTCGACGTGCGGGCCTGGACCCGGGACGAGTTGGAACGCGTCGACCACGCCATCCGAGGGCTCGTCCCGTACCTGCCCGAGGCGACACTCGCCGTGCAGGGCGGCATCAACCGCTACCCGATGCCGGCGGAGCTGGCACGCCCCCTGCTGGACCTGGCCCAGTCCATCGCGCGCCGGCTGCGCCTACCGCGGCTGGGCGGCGCGTACGCGGCCGGCGCGTCCGACGGGAACTTCACCGCCGCGCTGGGCGTACCGACGTTGGACGGTCTGGGCGCGGTCGGCGGCGGGGCACACGCCGCCGACGAGTACGTCTGCCTGGACCGGATGCCCGAACGCACGGCCCTGCTGGCCGGGCTCATCGAAAAACTGTCCACGATGGACTGAGTTGGACCGTATCTCGTCGGCGACATCCCGTAACGTTCTCATCGCCGGCGGGTGACCGGCAGTGAGAGGTCGGCATGCCTGTGACGACGCGACAGCGCTCGGGATCAGCCCTCACCCCGGTCGGCGTCGAGGAGGAGTTCCTCGTCGTGGACGCCGACCGGGGTGAGGTCGTACCGGAGGCGGCCACCGTGGTGGACGGCGCCCGCCCGGCGCTCGGCGCGCGGGTCGGCGGCGAGATCACCAAGTTGCAGATCGAGACCCGCACCGACCCGTGCCGGCACGTCGACGATCTCGCCGCGCAACTCGCCGAGGGCCGCGCCGCCGTGCAGAGCGCGGCCCGCTCGGCGGGTCTGCGGGTGATCGCCAGCGGCTCGCCGGTGCTGGGCCACGCCGTCCCGCCGCCGATGACCGAGGGCCCTCGACAGGACCGGGGCAACGCCACCTTCCGAGGGCTGCACGACGAGCTGGCGATCTGCGCCGTACACGTGCACGTCGAGCAGCCCGACCGGGACCGGGCCGTCCTGATCGGCAACCACCTGCGCGAACACCTGCCGGTGTTCATCGCCCTGACCGCCAACTCGCCCTACTGGGCGCAGCGTGACACCGGCTACGCGAGTTGGCGCAGCGTGACCTGGGGGCGGTGGCCGGTGGCCGGGCCGCCGCCGTACCTCACGTCGGCCCGGGAGTACGACGACCACGTCGACACGCTGCTGGAGGCGGGCGCGATCGTCGACTCCGGCACCATCTTCTGGGATCTGCGGCTGTCCACGAACCATCCGACGATCGAGGTACGGGTGGCCGACGTACCCCTGGCCGCTGCCGAGTCCGCGGCCCTCGCGGCCCTGGTGCGGGCCCTGGTGGTGGTGGCCGGGGAGGCCGTCGACCGGGGCGACGAGGGGCCGGAGCTGGTGCCCGAGCTGATGCGGCTCGCGTACTGGCGGGCCGCCCGCGACGGGATGGGCGGGCACGGCGTGGACGTCACCACCGGCCGGCTGCTCCCGGCGGCGGCCCTCGCCGAGCGCCTGGTCGACCGCGCCGGACCGGCGCTCGACGAGGCGGGTGACCGCGAGCGGGTGCGGGCCTGGTTGGCGTGGCTGGCCACCGACGGCGACGGCGCGACCCGTCAGCGGGCCGCTCGGGCGGTGCGGGGGCGACTCTCCGACGTGGTCGACGAGATCGCCGGCCGGACCGCGCCCGAGGTGCTCGCGGGCCAAGAGGGCACGTCTGCGTAACGACAGGTCACCCCCGCCTCCGCGATGCTGGACGCACCGGCGACCGGCACAGCGTGGGAGGCCACAGGTGAACGACACAGACCTGGTACCCAGGGTCCCCGTCCCGCACCACCGTCGGCCACCGGCGGAGATGGTGCGGGAGGCGGAGGCGTTCGCGCAGCGGATGGCGCAGCGCCGATCGGTGCGGGACTTCGCCAGTGACCCCCTGCCCGACGGGGTGATCGAAGCGGCCATCCGGGCGGCGTCGACCGCCCCCAGCGGCGCGAACGTGCAGCCCTGGCGGTTCGTCGTACTGACCGATCCGGCCCGCAAGCGCCGGCTGCGCGAGGCGGCCGAGGCCGAGGAGCGGGCCTTCTACGACCGCCGCGCCTCGGCCGAGTGGCTGGACGCGATCGCCGGCCTCGGCACCGACTGGCACAAGCCGTTCCTGGAGACCGCGCCCGCCGTCATCGTCGTGTTCGAGGTGCACCAGGGGCCGCACAGTCCGAAGCCGTACTACGTGAAGGAGTCCGTCGGCATCGCGGTCGGGCTGCTGATCACCGCGCTGCACCACGCCGGCCTGGTCACCCTGACGCACACGCCCAGCCCGATGCGGTTCCTCAACGAGGTGTGCGAGCGTCCGCCGGAGGAACGCCCGTACCTGGTGATGCCCGTCGGTTACCCCACCCCGGACGCCCACGTCCCCGATCTGACCCGCAAGCCCCTCGACGAGATCATGGTGCGCTGGTGAGGTCCCCGGTCAGGAACTCGACCAGCGGCTCGACGTGTCGGTCCGGGCGTCGCCAGTCGGCCAGCAGGTCCTCCAGCAGGTGCTGCTCGGCCACGAGTTCCGTGCCCCGGTAGCGCCGGATCACCGGGTGGATGAAGGCGCTCTCCCGGGCCCGGTCGGGGGTCGGATGCCGGTCGATGGCGAAGACGTCACCGTAGTCGTCGCGTCCCCACCGCAGGGCGAGGGTGTACCACTGCGGCGACCCGGCGAACCGCTGCACCGCGTAGTCCTCCGGCAGGTCCTCGTAGTGGCGCAGGTCGCCGGTGGCGTCGTCGCGGACAAAGGCGTCGCAGAGGTACTCGAACTGGGTCCACAGCGCCGACGACCAGTTGACCCGGTCCAGCATCAGCTTGGTCAGCGACACCGGGTCGGCCGGCGTCGTCGTGTACGACAGCGGCACGCCGTCGTACCGCTCGCGCAGCAGCCGGGTGAAGGTGCGAAGGTTGTACCGAAAGCCGTCGATGAACGGCGACGACGCGTGCTTGACGTCCCGGGCCTGGGCGATGGTGCCGGCGAAGTACAGGTCGTCGACGTTGCTGGACTGCCAGTCCGGGCGCAACCCGGGCATCCGGCCGTCACGCACCAGGTCGGGTCGGGCCGACTCGTCGAACACACTCGTGTCCATCCGGAAGCCGGTGCAGCGCAGCACCGTGTGGTAGTCCAGCTCGGCGGTCTCCCCCTCGGCGTGGGTGTACGTGATCGACACCCGGAACCGGCCGTCGACCGGCCGGATCTCGTCGATCGTGCAGTCCAGCACCGAGTGCAGGGTCTTGAACTGGTAACTGTCGAGGATCGCGCCGTACTGGCCGCGCACGTCCCCGGGATGCTTGGTGTTCCAGGCGAGGCGCAGCGGCTGCCGGCTGGCGAGGTGCACCATCGACGCCTGACCGAGGATGGCCGACGCCGTCTCGAACGCGGAGTTCCCCTTACCGATGATCAGGACGCGCTGTCCGGCGTACTCCGTGGGGTCGACGACCATGTCCTCGTACCCGATGGCATGCTCGATGCCCTTGATGGCCGGGACGAAGGGCCGGCCCCAGCCGGTCGCGACCACCAGGCAGCGCGCGCGGACCTCGCCCCGGTCGGTGGCCACGACGAAGCCGTCGCCGGTCCGCGTGATCCGCTCGACGGTCGTGCCGAACCGGATGTTGAGCTGGTGCACCCGCTGGAACTCGGCGAGGTAGCGCACCAGGTCGTCGGCCGCCGGCAGGTACTCCTGGCTGAAGCGGGGAAACAGCAGGTCCGGTGAGTCGTTGAGCAGCGAGTTCCAGTCCCACCGCAGGCGGATCTCCGGATCGGTGCTGTCGGTGTGCACCTTGTTCAGCGAGATGAGCCGCCGGTGACGCGGGAACCGCCGGAAGAAGCCGCCGGGCTCGTCACCCTTCTCCAGGGTCAGGTAGTCGGCGCCCTGCTGGTGCAGGTAGTAGCTCAGTTGCAGGCCGGCGGGCCCCGCCCCGACGATGACGTACCGGTGTTCGCTGCTGAGCATCCTGTGGCCCTTCGACGGAGGGATAGATCTATCGACCATGGGATGACCAGCGACGCGTGTCAATGCTGTTCGTCACCGCGCGAGTGCACGGAGAGACCATCGCGCTGGAAACCCAGCGCCCTCCGGGAGTCACGGTCCGCCTTGTAGGCGGCACCCAGCACGAGGTTGATCGCGACCCGCTGGTCGATGTCGTCGAAGCCGTCGATACCGAAGGCCCGGAACAGCTGAATGCCGTCTGTGTGCCCGTTCCGGACCTCAATCCGCCCATCCACGTCGAAATAACTGGACGCGGTGACGGAGTCGCTCTCGAAGACGTCGTTCGGACCGGCCGCCACCGGCTTGTCCAAGACAGCGGTCAGCTCGTGCGGAGCCGCGAGAAGCTGCTCCAGGCGGACCGAAGCTCGCCGCGCCCCCGCAGCGTCATCCGGCTCGAACACCCACACCCAGATCTCGCGCGGGTGCGCGTTCCAACAGATGAGCTCCGGGCCGGAGAAGTCGCCGGCAACGTCGCACGTCACGAGCGCGTCGGGAAAACGCTGCCGCAGGTCCGCCACTCGTGTGGCGAGACCACCCGCGTAGGCGGCGTGTTCCGAGATGTCCCACGCCACTACGGCTCGCGCATCCAGGTCTTCGGATCGGTCACAAAGATGCCTTTGCCCTGGTGCCGCCGGATCACGCGCAGCGCTTCCAGACGGACGTAGACCATCTGGATGGTGGACGAGCTGACGTCGAAGCGGTCAGACATGTCAGCGATCGAGGGCAACTTGTCCCCCGGCTTGACCTTCCCGCTGCGCAGGTCCCCAATGATCTCTTCCGAGATCCGGATGTAGTCCGGTGTCTGTGGCATGGCACTCCTCGCGTGGCACGCCAATTTGATCACGACACGCACTGGCCAGACAACTAAGCGTTGCGATGGCTCGCTTAGGCATATATGTTTAAGTGCGAGCCGGTCCTCGCGTGGCAACGAGTGCGGCTCATTCCCCTCGGTCGGGGCGGGTGCGTGCGCCCGCCCCGACCCCACCTGCCCACAGGGAGGAGCGCCGTGTCTCAGGTGTATCGAGGAAGCCAACCCCAGCCGGCCGGCTACCCCGCCCGGCTGACGCCGTACGAGGTGCGGACCCGCGAGTTCGCCGCCCGTCGGTGCGGCGTCGACCCCGATGAGGTACGCGAGTTCCAGGCCCGCGTGGCCGACGAGCTGAGCACGCTGAACGAGACGGTACGGCTGCTCAGTCAGGAGAACGACCGGCTCGGACGGGCGCTGCGGGACTGGCAGACCATGCATGCTCGCGAGTGCCGACCGCCGCATGATCAACCCAACTCCGGCCACTGGTGACCATGCTCCCCGGGCCCTACACGTCGTCGGCGCGTACGGTGCTCTCAGCCGGTTCGGGCGTCCGGCTCGCGAGCGCCTGACGTAGCGCGGCGGACTGCTCCACCGAACCACCCCGGACGCCGAGGCTCCGCCGGGCCGCCCGGTAGTAGCCGTCGCGGGCCTCGTTGACGGCGTCCAGTTGCGCCACGATGTCGTCCGGAACGTCGACGATCCCCCGGGCCAGCCGCTCCAGCCGCCAGATCGCGTCGCGCCAGTTCGCGGCGGCCAGCACCGTCGGCTCGTCGCCGAGAAGCAGCAGGTTCTCCCAGACGATGGTGCGCCGCGCGTCCGACTCGGCGAGTCGGGCCAGGCCCTCCTCCCGGTTGATCGGGTGGCTGTGCGAGGCGGGCCGCAGGTGGGCCGTCATCCGCAACGCCACTGCGTGACTCTCCTTGAGGGCGTGCGCGAACTCGACGTACGCGTCGAGGCGGCGCTCGTCCCAGCGCACGCTCTGGCTGCGCCGCCAGCGCTGACGATCGGCGAGTGAGGTGGCGAGGATCGTGCCCAGGGTGCCGACCAGCACACCGAGGAGCGCCGGAAGTTGCGTCAGGAAGGTGCCCACGCTGCCGAGGCTGCCGTACCGGCGCGGGCCGTGCCAACCCGCCGCCGGCGGACGGTACGGGACGTCGCTTCCGGCCGACCTGCTGAAGCGGACCGACCTCGAGGTGTTGTCCCTGCACGGCAACGAGATCGACACGCTGCCGCCCGAGATCGGCGCGCTCGGGCGGCTGGAGTTGCGGGCGCCGGGTCAACGCGCACGTGCATCACAGACTGTTGACGGCTTGGGAGACGCGCAGAACGGCATCGGCGACGGCGGTCACCGTTCCGGCACCGGCCAGCAGAGCCGGTAGCAGGCTGCGGATGCCCTCCACGTTGGGTCGCGGCTCGGCGGCGTAGACCGCTGCCGCGCCCGCCAGCTCTGTCAGCCGATCGGCCTCGCGGACTTCCGTCCGGTGCTTCGCGATCTCCTCGATCAGGGCGGCGACGAGCCCGGCGAGGTCCGAGCCTCGGCTGAAGTCGTTGCTCCGGTTGTGCACCTGCGCGTGGTCCCCGAATACGTTCGCCTCGCCGCTGATGTCACCACTGAAGTTGAACTGGCTCATCTACTCATCCTTCCAGCCGGATCTGCAGAACAGAAGCAGAGCGACAAGCGATCAATCCGACTGGTCAACGCGGTCGACATTGGACACCCGTCCGTGGTTCCCGAAGATGTTCCCCCGGCCGGACACCTCCCCGATGTTGGTGATGTTGTTGATGATCCGCTGCCGTCCGGCGACCAGCTCGGACGTGTCGATCCCCTTGTCCCGCAGGAAACCGACCAGACAATCGATCACGCCTCGTTGCATCCGCAACAGACAGTCACGCACATCCGCGACTTCGAAATAGTTCTCGATGCTCGTGGTCGCCGCCAGTTCCCGGGCGCTGAACGCCGCCCCGTAGTCGTAGCGTCGACCCTCCTTGAGTGCCTCGTAGTGATGCCGGGTCCGGTCCTCGTGCGCCTCGTCCAGATCGATGCCCCGGTCTGAGCGCAGGAACAGCTCGGCAACGTAGGTGCGCCACGCCGCGATGGCGAGGGCCCAGGTGGTGGAGCGCCCGTGCAACGGGGTCAGATCATCGTCGAACAGCCCGTGGAACCCGGTGGCGGGCGCTGGGCCGCGGTAGATGGGCGGCAGGACGAACGCGGCGAACTCGCAGGACAGAATGCCCTGTTCGAGGGTGTAGCGGACGAAGAGGGTGACGACGATCTCGCCACCGACGAGGCTCTTGGCCAGGCACACGTACGTCCTGGCCTGCTCCCCGGGCGCGTCGCTGCCCAGATCGACCCAGGTCTGGTCCAGCCGGGAGGGCGGACGTACCTCGTCGGGATGGAACAGGCCCTCACAATCCGGCAGCACGTCCCCCCGCACATAGATCCGCTTGGTCACCTCGATGTCGCTCAGGCCGAGCCGTGACGGAGCGAGCCTCAACAGATCGTCGTGCAGCTCTCGGATGGAGAAGGTCGCAGGTGGTTTCGTATCGTCTCGACTCTCTTCCCGGCTACGGCTGACGTCGACGGGTGGCAGGGCCCATCGGCCGATCTCGGTGCCGCTGCCGACGAACGGGCTGCCCGCGGCTCCGTCGAAGACGATCATGTTGGCGTCCTGCAGGGCGGCAAGCTCCTCTTCCAGGTCGGATTCGACCCCTGGCACCTGGGCGGCCAGAGCCTTTCCCTCCGCCATGGTGTCGATCGCCGACGCGCGGGTTTCCTGCAGACTGAGGAACGTCGTGCGCCACCCGACTCCGCACACGACAGCTATCAGAGGCAGCGAGAGCATCGCGGTGATCGGGCCGTCGCGCCAGAGCAGGAAGAGGCCGATCGCGAGCAGACCGAGCAACGAATAACGCGTCATCGCGACCGCGTCGTACAGCTTTCGCCAATGAGTGTCGGCCGCCTGGGCGTGCCGCACCACCGCAACCGCGTCCACCCCGAAAGGAGGACACCACGCCTTGGGGTTGTCGATGCTGTAATGCAGCAACACGTGCGCAGCCAGCGGCGGACGCAGGTGCATGGCGCAACACAGCTCTCGGCTGGCCAGGTCTTTCGGCACCGAGGGCAGCGTCGACGCCTCGCTGGCACGGTCGCTCCCCGTGTCGGCACCGTCTTTCGGACTGAGACTTCTGGAGATTGACGATGCCATGGCGGGACCGTAGTTCCCGCACGCTCAATTCGCTGTCCGTAATCTTGCAGTCCCGGCCGTCAGCCTCCATTCGCGAATATGTCCGGCCTCTTGGCGGAGGGCACCCACCCGAAAGCTGCGTCAGGTGCGCCTCAGCTCAGGCCGCCAGTGTCGCGTAGCGGCCGTTGCTGCCCAGCAGGGTGTCGTGGGTCCCCGATTCCACGATGCGGCCGTGGTCCAGCACCGCGATCTGGTCGGCGTCGCGGATCGTGGAGAGGCGGTGCGCGATGGTGATCGTGGTACGGCCCTGGGCGAGCACGTCGAAGGCCCGCTGCACGGCGCGTTCGGTCTCGGTGTCCAGCGCGCTGGTCGCCTCGTCGAGGACCAGGATGCGCGGGTCACGCAGCAGCGTACGGGCGATGGCGAGCCGTTGCTTCTCGCCGCCGGAGAACCGGTGCCCACGGGAGCCGACCATCGTGTCGTACCCGTCGGGGAGCGCGGCGATGAGGTCGTGGATCTGGGCGGCACGGGCGGCGGCCTCGATCTCGGCGTCGGTGGCGTCCGGCCGGGCGTACCGCAGGTTCTCCCGGATGGTGGTGTGCAGGAGGTACGTCTCCTGGCTGACCACGCCGACGATCGCGGCCAAATCGGCCAGACGCAGGTCGCGCAGGTCGACGCCGTCGATGGTGACCCGGCCGGCGGTCGGGTCGTGCAGGCGGCTGACCAGACCGGCCAGGGTGCTCTTGCCCGAGCCGGTCTCGCCGACGAGGGCGAGGCTGGTGCCGGCCGGCACGTCGAGGGTGATGCCGGCGAGGGCGGCGGTGTCACTGCCCGGGTAGCCGAAGGTGACGTCCTCGAGGCGCAGGTGACCCCGGACCCGGGTCGGGTCGAGGCGGACCGGTTCGGCCGGGTCGGCCACGTCGACCGGCAGGTCGAGGTATTCGAAGATGCGGGCGAACAGGGCCAGCGACGCGGTCAGTGACACGCCCACGTTGAGCAGGCCCATCAGCGGCCGGAACAGGCCGCCCTGGAGCGCGGTGAAGGCGACCAGGGTGCCGATGCTCAGCGTGCCGGCGGTGCCGGGCAGGCCGGCGGCGAGGTAGATGACGGCCGGTACGGCGGCGAAGATGATGCTCATCGAGGCCATCCGCCAGCGGCCGGCCAGTTCACTGCGCAGTTCCAGGTCGACCAGGCGCGCGGAGGAGGCGGTGAACCGCTCGATGAGGGCGGGGCCGGTGCCGAGGGTCTTGGCGAGTTGGACGCCGCTGATCGACAGCCCTTCCTCCACGGTGACGTTGAGGTCGGCGAGTTCGCGTTGACGCTGGGCGGTGATCTCGCGGCGCATCCGGGCGACCCGGCGGGTCAGCCAGATGGCCGGGGGAAGGACCACGAGCGAGACCAGGGAGAGCTGCCAGGAGAGCGCGACCATCGCGACGGCGGTGGCGACCACGGTGGTGAGGTTGGCCGCGACGGCGGTGGCGGTGGACGTGACCACCGACTGCATGCCGCCGATGTCGTTGGTGATGCGCGACTGCACCTCGCCGGTGCGGGTGCGGGTGAAGAAGCCCAGCGACTGCCGCTGGAGGTGGCCGAACACGTCGGTGCGGAGCCGGTGCATGACCTGCTGCCCGACCTGGGTGGAGATCCAGGTCTGGACGACACCGAGCGCGGCGGTCACGGCGGCGACGGCGACCATGCCGAGCACCAGCCAGACCAGCAGGGTCACGTCACGCTGCGGGAGCGCCCGGTCGATCACCGTACGCAGCAGGAACGGGCTGGCCATCGAGACGATCGAGGAGAGCACGATGATCGCGGTGACGACGACCAGCGCGGATCGGTGGGGGGTGAAGAGGCGGCCGATGCGCCCCAGGGACACCTGGCGGGCCTGTTCCTTCTCCTCGGCGCTGACCGTGCGGTGGCCGCGGTCGCGGCCCATCGGGGTGGGTTCCAAGAGGGTTTCCTTTCGAAGGGGATATGCTGAGGTTACCTCAACATGAGGGAACAACAGCATCGGCTGCTACCGTATTCCGGTGACCGAGGACACCGCCGAGAGCGGCGACGAGAGCCTGGCCGAGACGTTCTGGGCGGTCGCGTCCCGTCTGCGCCGGCAGGCCCGCGAGGCGCTGGCCCCGTGGGACGTCACCCCCAGCCAGGCCCGGGCGCTCGGCGTACTCGGCCGGCACGGCGAGGTACGCCCCGGCACCCTCGCCGAACACCTGCGCATCGCACCCCGCTCGGCCACCGAGGTCGTCGACGACCTCCAGGCCCGAGGGCTCGTCGAGCGGCGGCCCGACCCGGCCGACCGGCGGGCCACCCTGGTGGCGCTGACCGCCGAGGGCACCCGGATCAGCGCCGCCATCCGGGCCGCCCGCCGTGCCGAGGCGGACCGCTTCTTCGGGCACCTCCCGGACGCCGACCGGTCCGAGCTGACCCGCATCCTGCGCACCCTGCGCGGCTGAATCGGACGCCGGCTTCACCCGCGGGTTTGCCGGTCCGCTGCCCGGGTAGCCAGCGCCCCCGTTTTCACCGAGGGCCCCGCCACCACCAGTCGGGGAGACCTGACAGGAGGGGCCATGTCCGCCCTGAACCAGCACCGCCCCGCCTGATGTGCGGGATCAGCGGAGAGGCGCGCTTCGACGGCCGGCCGCCCGACGCGGCGGCGGTCACCCGGATGACCGAGGCGATGCGCTCGCGTGGACCGGACGCCGAGGGCCTGCTCTCCGACGACTGGATAGCGCTCGGGCACCGCCGGTTGACCATCATCGACCTGTCCGACGCCGGCGGCCAGCCGATGGTGCGCGACGACCTGGGCCTGGCGCTGGTCTTCAACGGCTGCGTCTACAACTATCCGGAGCTGCGCGAGGAGCTACGGAACGCCGGCTACGCCTTTCACTCCACCAGCGACACCGAGGTGATCCTGGTGGCGTACGCGCACTGGGGTGAACGCTTCGTCGACCACCTGGTCGGCATGTTCGCGATCGGCCTGGTCGACCGGGTCCGACGGCGGCTCGTCCTGGCCCGGGACCGGCTCGGCATCAAACCGCTCTACCTCGCCGAGACACCCGGACGGCTCCGGTTCGCGTCCACCCTACCCGCCCTGCTGCGCGCCGGGGACGTCGACACCGCCATCGACCCGGTGGCGCTGCACCACTACCTGTCGTGGCACTCCATCGTGCCCGCGCCGCGGACCGTGCTGCGCGGCGTCCGCAAGCTGCCACCGGCCACCCTGCGGGTCGTCGAGGCCGACGGGCGCAGCCGGGAGCAGGTGTACTGGCAGCCCGACTACGTCCGGGAGCCCGCCGACGCCGGCATGGACGCCGCCGACTGGCGGGCCGCCGTCGGGGACGCGCTGCGCACGGCCGTACGCCGCCGGCTCGTCGCCGACGTCCCGGTCGGTGTGCTGCTCTCCGGTGGGCTGGACTCCAGCCTCATCGTGGCGCTGCTCGCCGAGGCCGGCCAGGAGCACCTGCGCACGTTCAGCATCGGCTTCGACAGTCGGGGCGACGAGTCCGGCGACGAGTTCCACTACTCCGACCTGGTGGCCCGCGCGTACGACACCGACCACCAGCGGATCCGGCTCGCCGACGACGACCTGGCGCCGGCCGTACGGCGGGCCGTGCAGGCCATGACCGAGCCGATGGGCAGTCACGACGTCGTCGCCTTCCACCTGCTCTGCGAACAGGTGTCGCGGCACGTGAAGGTGGCCCAGTCCGGGCAGGGCGCGGACGAGGTCTTCGCCGGCTACGGCTACCACCAGCCGCTTGTCGACGCGCCCCGGCACGGCGCCGCCGAGACGTTCGCGGCGGCGTTCTTCGACCGCGACCACGACGAGCTGCGCGCCATCGTCGGCCCGGCGTACGCGCTGGACCACGACGCCAGCCGGGACCTGCTCGCCGGGCATCTCGGCGCGCCCGGGGCGCAGACCGCGCTGGACGCGGTGCTGCGCCTGGACACCCACCTGATGCTGCCCGACGACCCGGTCAAGCGGGTGGACAGCATGAGCATGGCCTGGGGGTTGGAGGTGCGTACCCCGTTCCTCGACCAGGACCTGGTCACCCTCGCCGCGCACTGCCCGCCGCAGCACAAGGTGGCCCAGGGCGGCAAGGGCGTCCTCAAGGAGGTCGCCCGGGAGGTGCTGCCGGGCGAGGTGATCGACCGGCCCAAGGGGTACTTCCCGGTGCCGGCGCTGCGCAACGTGGACGGTCCGGTGCGTGCACTGGTCGCCGAGTCGTTGCAGGCCCCGGTGGCGCGTGAGCGGGGCCTGTTCCGACCCGAGTACGTCGCACGGCTGCTCGCCGAGCCGGACCGGGCCGAGGCCGCCGCCGGCAGCAACAAGCTGTGGCAGCTCGGTCTGCTGGAGCTGTGGCTACAGACCCAGGACATCAGCTGAGCCACCGCCGCCGGCAGAAGAACGAGCCGCCGCCGACCGCGAGCGGCGCGACGACGAGGGCGAGTCCGTCAGCCGGCGGCGGTCTGGGCGGCGAGGTCGTCGATGACGGCTCGCAGATCACCGGTGTCGTCGAGTACCCGGCGCTGCCGCGTCGCGCCGGTGCCGTCGCGGCGCAGCCGGGCCAGTTGGGCCAGCACGTACCCGAGGTCGCCGTGACGCAGCAGCGCTGGCGCGATCGTCGCCATCAGGTCGTCAACCAGCTCCCAGGCCGGGCGGGCACCACCGGCCCGCAGGTCGATCAGCTCGCCGTCGAGGCCGTCGTGGGCCGCCCGCCAGTGCGCGGCGGCGACGAGACAGTCGCGTACCCCCGGGGCGGGCACACCGGCGCGGACGTCGTCGGCGAGCGTCGCGACCAGGCTGCGGACCAGGGCGGCGACCAGCACCGTGTCGTCCACGGTCGGGCACACGTCGCCGACGCGCACCTCGACCGTCGGGTACGCCGACGACGGCCGGGCGTACCAGTAGACCATCGCGGCGTCCAGCATGATGCCGGCGGCGATCAGCTCGTCGACCGTACGGTCGTAGTCGGCGACGGAGTCGAAGTACGGGGTGGGGCCGATGCTGGGCCAGCGTTCCAACTGCATCGACCGCCAACTGGCGTGACCCGTGTCGTACCCGTCGTGCAGCGGCGAGTTGGTGGTGAGGGCCTGCACCACGGGCAGCCACACCCGCAGGTGGTTGCAGACCTGCACGGCGAGTTCCCGGTCCGGCAGCCCGACGTGCACGTGACAGCCGCAGACCGCCGGATCGTGTGCCACCGGCCCGTACCGACGGGACATGGCGTGGTAGCGCGGCTCGTCGGGCACCGTTCGGTGCGGTTCGGCCAGCGGCGTCGCACCGACCGCGACGAGCCGGGCACCGGCCGCGGCGGCGGCCGCGACGGCCGATCGCCGCAGCGCCGCCAGTTGGGTCCGCAGCTCGCCGATGTCGGCGCAGACCGGAGTGACCATCTCGACCATGCTGTGCCGGAACTCCTGGCGGCTCTGGTCGCGGGCCGGACCGCGCAGCGCGGCCCGCACCTCGTCGGCGACCGGCAGGTTGCCGCCGCTGTCCGGATCGAGCAGCAGGAACTCCTCCTCGACGCCGAGGGTGAGGGTGCCGAGGTCGGTAACGGCGTCGACGGTCGCCGGTCGGTACGCCATGGCCGCCTCCATCCGCTGCTGCGGCCACGGGCGGACACCGGGCCGACGGGCGGCTCGGTTTCCCGACCGGGCCACCGGCAAACGCCGGTCAGCCCGGGGCCAGCGCCGCCGCCCGGGCGGTGAGGAAGGCCCGTTCGGCCGCGTTGTCCGTCAACGTCACGGCCATCCGGTACGCCTCGACGGCCTCGGCCTCGCGGCCGAGCCGGGACAACAGGTCGGCGCGGACCACGTGCCGCACGTGATACCCGGGCAGGTCGAGCCGGTCCACCTCGGCCAGCGCCACCGCCGCGCCGGCCACCTCGGCGAGCGCGACGGCCCGGTTCAGCGCCACCACCGGGCCCGGGGCGACGACCGTCAGGTGGTCGTACAGGATGAGGATCTGCGCCCAGTCGGTGTCGGCGGCGCTGCTCGCGGCACTGTGCACGGCGGCGATCGCGGCCTGGATCTGGTACGGCCCCGGCCGGTCGCGGCGCAGGCAGCGGCGGACCAGTGCCTGCCCCTCGGCGATCAGGCGGGCGTCCCACCGGCCCCGGTCCTGCTCGGGCAGCGGCACCAGGGCACCGTCGACGGTGGTGCGGGCGGGCCGGCGGGATTCGGTGAGCAGCATCAGCGCGAGCAGGCCCAGCGCCTCCGGCTCGTCCGGCATCAGCTCGACGAGCAGCCGGGCCAGCCGGATCGCCTCCACGCACAACTCGGCGCGGACCAGGTGCGGGCCGCCGCTCGCCGTGTACCCCTCGTTGAAGATCAGGTACAGCACCGCGAGCACGGCGTGCAGCCGCTCGGGCAGGTCCGCGTCGCTCGGCACCCGGTACGGGATGCGCGCGTCGCGGATCTTCGACTTGGCCCGGACCAGCCGCTGCGCCATCGTCGCCTCCGGGACCAGGAACGCGCGGGCGATCTCGGCGGTGCGCAGGCCACCGAGCAGACGCAGGGTGAGCGCGACCCGGGTGGCCGGCGCGAGCGCCGGATGGCAGCAGGTGAAGATCAGACGTAGCCGGTCGTCGCGCACGGGCCCCTCCTCGGTGGGTGGGTCGGGGGCGTACAGCAGGGCCGCCTGGGCGTGCCGGTCGGCCCGGGTCGCCTCCCGACGCAGCCGGTCGATGGCCTGGTTGCGGGCGGTGGTGATGATCCAACCGGCCGGGCTGGGTGGTGGGCCGCTGGTCGGCCACCGCCGCAGCGCGATCGTGAAGGCGTCCTGCACGGCCTCCTCGGCGAGGTCGATGTCGCCGAGCAGGCGCACCAGCACGGCGACGGCGCGGCCGTACTCGGCACGGAACACCGCCGCCACGTCGGGCACGGTCAGCCTTCGACGCCGGGCCGGAAGGGGCGCACCTCGATCGGCAGGGTGGTGGCCAACGCGTAGCGGCGACCCCAGCGCAGGGCGGCGTCCAGGTCCGGAACGTCGATGATGGTGACGCCGCCCAGGTGCTCCTTGCCCTCCACGAACGGCCCGTCGGTGACCAGGACGTCGCCGTCGTGGGGGCGCAGCACGGTGGCGGTCTCCGGCCCGTGCAGGCCCTGACCGAACACCCACGACCCGTCCGCGACCAGTTCGTCCCGCAGTTCGCCGACCTCGCGCATCACCCGGGCCAGGAACTCCGGTTCCGGTGTCCCGCCGTCGGGCTGGTGCATGCTGAGCAGGTAGCGCGTCATCGTTCCTCCTCGCGGTGGCGGTCGGTCCGACGCCGACCCCTCATCCTCCATACGAACGACGACCGCCCACATCGACAGGCCGGCCGGACCCGCATCGGCCCGCCGACGCCGGGCCGCCGGACGATTGCGGTCGTACGCCAGGTAACGGCACGGTGGCCAGCGCGTACGGGGTACGGTGTCGCGCCGTCGCGGGTCGGGTGCGATGGTGTAGAAAGGCGGAGTGAGCGCAGCGGTGACTCAGGTGCCGGCCTTCGACCGAAGGACGGTCCACGGTGGCTGACCACGACCAGCCGCCCATCGGACGCACTGTCGGCACCGCTCTGGTGCAGCTCGGCGACGTACCTTTGGCGGACCTGTTGGCCGGCGCCGGCGACGGCGTCCTGGCGCACGTGCTGGGCACATTGACCGCCGAGGGTGAGCCGGGCCGGCCCGGCGACGTGTCGGCCTTCGAGTCGAGCTTCTGACCGTGCCGGCCGACGCCCCGCCGTCGGCCACCCGACACCGCCCTGCCGTGACCGCGCCCCACGTCCGCCAGGTGGTGCTGAAGGTCCACTCGCGGTGCAACCTGGCCTGCGACTACTGCTACGTCTACCGGCACGCCGACCAGGACTGGCGGTCCCGGCCCCGGATCATGGCCCCCGGCACGGTGAGCCGGGTCGCCGACCGGCTCGCCGCCCACATGAGGCGGCACGGCACCGAGCGGGTCCGGGTGGTGCTGCACGGCGGTGAGCCTCTGCTCGCCGGCCTCGCCGCGCTCGACCGGACGGTCCGCACGCTGCGCGCCGCGCTGCCCACCGGCGCCACTCTCGACGTGGCGATGCAGACCAACGGGCTGCTGCTCGACGAGGCGGCGCTCGAGCTGTGCCACACGCACCGCATCGACGTCGGCGTCAGCGTGGACGGTGACCGGACGGCCAACGACCGGCACCGCCGGCACGCCGACGGGCGCGGCAGCTACGCCGAGGTGGCCACCGCGCTGCGCCTGCTGGCGCGGCCCGAGCACCGCGCCCGTTACGCCGGTCTGCTCTGCACCGTGGACCTGGCCAACGACCCGATCGCCGTCTACGAGGGCCTGCGGGAGTTCGACCCGCCCCGGCTGGACCTGTTGCTGCCGCACGGCAACTGGAGCGTTCCCCCGCCCGGGCGGCACCCCGACGACCCCGCCACCCCGTACGCGGACTGGCTGATCGCGGTCTTCGACCGCTGGTACGCCGAGCGACCCCGGCGGACCGGCATCCGGCTGTTCGAGTCGCTGATCGCGCTGCTGTTGGGCGGTCGCAGCGGCACGCAGGCGCTCGGTGTGGCCGAGCCGGACGTGATGACGATCGAGACCAACGGCACCATCGAGGGCACCGACACGCTCAAGACCACCACCGCGGCGGCGATGCGGACCGGCTACGACGTGTTCCGGCACAGTTTCGACGAGGCGCTGCGGCACCCGTCGCTGGCCGGGCGTCCTACCGGGATGGCGGCGCTCGCGGCGGCCTGCCGCGCCTGCCCGGTGGTGGACGTCTGTGGCGGCGGCCTGTACGCGCACCGCTTCCGCGACGGCGTCGGTTTCGCCCAGCCGTCGGTCTACTGTGCGGACCTGTTCCGGCTGATCTGGCACGTCCGGGAACGGGTGAGCGCCGACGTGGCGGCGCTGCGCCGGCAGAGCGTACCGGCGGCGCACCGATGACCGGCCCGCTGACGGCACCCCAGCTCGCCGGGCTGGCCGCCGGTCGCGGCGACGCGGACACCATCGCGGTGTTGCGGGGCGGGCAGCTCGGACGACGCCGGCTGTTGACCGTCGCCGCGGCCCGCGCCTGCCATGACGAGCCGCTGGTACGGCAGAGTCTGGACCTGCTCACCCGGGCCGAGCAGGCCGACCCGGCGACGGTCGGCGCGGTGCTGGCCCATCCACCGGTGACCGGCTGGGCCCGGGCCGCGCTCGACGGCGCCGCCGGGCCCAGCTACCTGGCCACGCTCGCTGCGGCGGCGGCCGTCCGCGCCGGCCTGACGTTCACGCTGACGCTGCCCCGCCCGGCCGACGGGGTCCTGCCGCTGCCCACCGTCGGCGCGGCGTCCGGCCTGCCCGCCGACGGCCCGGTCCGGCTGCACGGCACGGCCGGCGAGCTGCGGATCGACGACGGCTCGGACGACCACGGGGTACGCGTCGACACCCGCGCCGGTCGGCTGCGCGACGCGGGCGACAGCGGGATCGACTGGCAGCCGGCCCGGCGGACCGTGCCGTTCGACCCGGCCGGGGTGCTGGTCGACGACCAGGACCCGTGGCGCGACTGCTACCACCGGCCGTCCGCGCCCCGGCTGGACGACGCGGGCGCGGCCCGGCTGGACCGTCTCGCCGCCGGGGCCGGGCAGTGGCTGCGCGACCACCTTCCGGCGCACGTCGACGCGCTGGCCGGTCTGCTGCGCTCGCTCGTACCGCTGCGACCGCCGCCCTCCGGTAACCCGGTGAGCGCCACCAGCAGGGACGCGCTGGGGGCCATCGCGCTCTCCGTGCCGGCCGACCCGCAGACCCTCGCGCTGCTGCTCGTGCACGAGGTGCAGCACACCAAACTCGGCGCGCTGCTCGACCTCGTCCCGCTGCACCATGCGGGTGGGCCGGCACGCTACCGGGCGCCGTGGCGGCTGGACCCGCGTCCGGTCGGCGCGCTGCTCCAGGGCGCGTACGCCCACCTAGGAGTGGCCGAGGTGTGGCGGCAGCGCCGGCACGAGGGCGTCGCGGCCGCGTTCGAGTACGCGTACTGGCGGGAGCAGACCATCCGCGCGGTCCGGCAGCTCGCCGGGGCGAGCGAGCTGACCGACGCCGGCCGGTCGTTCGTGGCCGGCATGGCGGGCACGTTGCACGGCTGGCGTGACCCGGTCGACGGCCCGGTCGAGGCCGCCGTGCGGGACGTGGCGGACGCCGGTGCGGTGCGCTGGGGCCTGGCCAACCTGCGGCCCGATCCGGACGGGGTGGCCCGGCTGGCGCACGCGTGGCGGCACGGGGTGCCGCCGGCTCTCGACCGCGCGCCGTCGACGGTCGTCCCGGCACCGGCCCGGCCCGCTCTCACCGTGGCCAGCGGCCCCGAGGCGGCCGTCCGGCACCGGCTCCTGGGCGGCGGGGGGCCGCACCAGTCGAGCCCGAGCGACCAGGCGTACGCGGCGGGCAACTCCGAGGACGCGTTGGCCGGGTACCGACGGCGTCTCACCGCCGACTCCGGCGACGTCGACGCCTGGGTGGGGCTCGCCCTGACCGCCCACCGCACCGGGCAACCTGCGGCGGCGCGGGTGCTCACCCGCCGACCCGAGCTGGTACGAGCGCTGAGCCACGCGCTCCCCGACGCCGACCCGCTCACGCTCGCGGCCTGGCTGGCACAGCCCGCCTGACCGGTCGGCTGGCGAACCGTGACGCCGACGCCCCTGGACGCGACGCCAGGGCCAGCCGTGCGCGCATGCGCCAGGGGACCAGCCGCCGCCGGATGCGACGCCAGGGGCCCGCTTGTGTCCTTTGCTCTGCTTCAACTGGCGCAACACTCGCGGCCCAGAAGTGTTGCGTGGAGTGAAGCAGTGCAAAGGACGCACGAGAGATGGTCGAGGTGGGACGGCGACGCCGCCGGGGCTTGACTGCGCGGGCGTGGGGGGTGGCGCGGTTCAGAGCAGCGCCGGCTCGATGTAGGCGTTGGAGCGTTCCCGCTGGCGGGCCTGCACCACCCGGGGATTGTCACCGCCGAAGAGCTGCACGAGTTGCCCGAACGCCTCGTCGTAGAGCGCCCGGCCGGCGTCCGCCTCGCTCTCGGTCACCTGGCGGCTCAACGCGAGGTTGACCGACGCCGAGAGGGTGTCCGGGTGCTCGGCGCCCAGCGCCCGGGTCAGCTCCACGTACGCGGTGGTGTCCAGCAGCAACGCGTTGTCCGGGTCGCCGAGGGCGAACAGGTCGTTGGCGAGGTTGAGGGTGGCCAGCAGGGTGTGCGGATGCCGCTCGCCGAGGCTGGTCAGCAACTGGTCGCGGACCCGCTGGGACAGCTCCCGGGCCTGCGTGTGGTCGCCCTGCTTACGCAGCAGCACACCGAGGTTGTTGAGGCAGGCCAGGGTGATGGCGTGCGACTCGCCGAGCACATCCTTGTAGCCGTCGCGCAGGCGCCGCGCCATACGCAGGGCGGTCTGGTTGTCACCCACGGCCGACCAGGTGGTGGCCAGGGCCATCTCGGCCGAGAGGGTGTCGGCGTGCTCGGCGCCGAGCGTGCGCTGGTAGCGGACCACGGTCCGCTCGATCAGCCGGTGCGCGTCGGTGAAGCGACCGAGCTGACGCAGCGTGAGTGCCAACTCCTTCGCCGTGCGCAGGGTCTCCGGATGGTCCGGGCCGTTCACCTTCTGCTGGCTGGTGTACGTGCGTTGCAGCACGCTGTGCGACCGCCACAGTTCGCCGGTGTCGCGCAGGCCGCGCCCGTAGTTGCTGGCCGACGCCAGGGTGGACGGGTCCTCCTCGCCGAACCGGTCCCGCCGCCGCTCGTGGATGTGCTGGTCCAGGGCAGCCGCGCCACGGAAGTCACCGACCAGGCGCAGGGACACGGCGAGGTTGTTCTCGGCGGTCAGCGTACGGCCGCTGTCGTCGCCGAAGCTGCGTACGCTCAACTCCAGCGTGCGCCGGTCCTGCGCCTCGGCCTCGTGGTACAGGCCCTGGGCGCGTAGGTCGGCACCGAGGCTGCGGGCCGTCATCAGGGTGTAGAGGTGCTCCTCGCCGAAGATCCGCCGCTGCCGGTCGTAGACGTCCCGGTCGATCTCGTACGCCCGGTCGAAGTGGCTCTGCGCACGCAGCACGTTCGCCAGGTGGAAGCGCATGCGCAGCCGGGTGGGGTCGTCCTCGTCGGTGTCGCGCCACCCGGTCAGCGCGTCCTCGGCGAGGGTACGGCTGGTGTCGTAGTCGCCCCGCCGGTAGAGGTAGCGCACGATGTCCACGACGAGCTGCCGCGCTTCGTCCAGAGTGGACAGGTGCAGGCCGCTGGGGCGTACGTGCGGCCACAGCTCGGCGTACTCGGGCCAGTTGACCGGCTTGTCGGGGTCGCGGGGATTGGCGGCGGCGAGCAGTAGTTGGGCTTCCCGGCGGGCCTCGTCGGGATCGCTGAGCTGGTCCTGGATCACCAACTGGACCAGCCGGTGGATCCGTACCGTGTTGTTCTCGGCGTCGACCTGGGCCAGGCCGTAGCGGCCCAGCTCGGCGGTGACCAGGCCCTGCAGGATCGGGTCGGTGAGCGTCGGGTCGATCGGCGCCATGAAGCTGGCGAAGCGGTCACCGGTGAGCATGGCGACCGGGATCGGCTCCGGGGCGTAGAACGAACACAGCTCCAGCAGCCGGGCCGCGGCCGGCTTCTCCTCGCGCAACTGGCCGAGGGTGAACAGCCAGGTGGCGGCGAGCGCCTTGGAGTAGCCGGCGGACTGCCGGCCGTCGAGGATGCGCAGCAGACCGGGGGTGTCCAGCGAGTTCAGGTACTTCTCCACCTGCATGGCGCTGGCCCGCAGGTACGCCGCGCCCTGCTCGACCGCGAGCGGCAGGTCGCCGAGTTTCTCGGCCACCTGGGCGGCCTCGGCCTCGGTGAGCCCGCGGACCCGGTCCCGCAGCAGTTGGACGCTCTCGGCGCGGTCGAAGACGGTCAGCTCGGTCGCGGTGGCGTACTCGCTCCAGCTCTGGTCGCGGGTCGTGAGCAGCACGTGGCCGGGCCCCTGCGGCAGCAGCGCGCGGGTGGCGTGGGTGGGCTTGTCGGCGTTGTCCAGGATGATCAGCCAGCGCTCGTCGGGCCCGGCGCGGCGCAGCGTGTCGAGCACCCGGCGGGCCGCCTCCGCGCCACCGCCGGTGCCCAGCCCCATCGCCTGCCCGAGGTCGGCGAGGCCACCGCGGATGCGGTCCTCGCTGTCCGCCGGGATCCACCAGACCAGGTCGTAGTCGCGGCCGAAGCGCAGCGCGTACTCGGCGGCGAGCTGGGTCTTGCCGACGCCACCGAGGCCGTGCACGACCTGGATGGCCGAGTCCGGCGCGGTGGTGAGCCGGTCGCGCAGCGCTTCGAGTTGGGCGGCCCGCCCGACGAACGGGGTGCCGTGCTGACGGACGTTGGAGATCGTCGGGAACGGGCCGGGGAACCGGCCGACCGCACGGCCGCCGGCCAGGACCGTCGCTCCGGCGGCCTCCAGCAGCCGGCTCCGGGCGGTGGACGGGTCGACGTCGGTGAGGTCCACCGGGCTGTGGTCGCTGTACGGCATGGTGAGCCGGGATTCGTCGACCCGCAGCGGAACCAGCACGCCCGCGCCGCCGAGCTGGTCCCGACCGGTGGCGTTCTTCCACACCTCGGCACCGAGGGGCGTGCTGGCGTAGTGCCGGGTGAGCACTGTCAGCACCCGACTCGCGCCGCTGACGGCCCGGTCGAACTCGGCCCGCCCGGCGGCGGCCACCGGCACGTCCAGCGCGCGGCGGTCCACCCGCAGCCCGGCGTCCTCCAACTGATCGGTGATCCACTCGGCCCAGAGCCGGTCGGCAGAGGCGTAGCTGAGCAGGACGGCCTGCTCGGCGCTGAGCCGGCTCCGTTCGAACTCGGCCAGCAAGCGGCGACGGTCCGTCTCGCCGATCGGGTGCAGCTGGGTGACCCGCTCGTCGGTGATCACCGAGGCTAGCTGCTCGTACGCGGTCAGCAGGGTGCCGACCTGCTCGGGCCGGTCACCGAAGGCGGCGAGGATCTCCTCGTAGGCGTAGAACGTGCGGTACGGCACCTCGATGGTGTTCCAGTAGCGGGCGGCCGCCGCGTCGGAGAGGTGGTCCAGGAACGGGGCGAACTCGGCGCGTACCAGGTCCCGACCGGTCTCCAGTTTGCGCAGCTCGGCGTCCTCCACGCGCATCGGCACCGGCAGCAGCAGCGGCGGGTCGTCCGGACGTTGGCTGCGGATCGAACGGGCCACCGCCGCCGCGCCCCGGATGCTCTGGGTGGACATGGTGAAGCAGTTGACCACCAGGTCGGGCAGTTGGACGGTGCAGATGCCGGCCACGTCGCTGAGGCCGGTACGGCTGTCGATCAGCACCACGTCGTACTCGGCGCGCATCTGCGCCCGGACCGCGTCGATGAACGACGCGCCGCCCTGGCGCTCGTAGAAGTTGGCCCAGTCGAAGGTGCTCACGAGCCGGGAGTACGCGGAGTCCTGCTGCCCGGCGGCCACGAAGTCGATCACCCCGCCGTGGCTGAAGTCCCAGTTCAACGAGACCGCCCGGCGTTGGATCTTGGCGTGGCCGGTGAGGAGTTCCTGGGAGTCCTCGTCCCGGTTGCGCTGCATCGTGGCGATCGAGTAATCCCAGATCATCTCGATGACGCCGGGGGTGGCACGCAGTTCCTTGTCCCGTAGGAACGGATGGAAGTAGCGGTGCAGGCCCGGAGACTCCAGGTCCCAGTCGACGACCAGCACCTGCAGGCCCTGGCTGGCCAGGATCCAGGCCACGTTGGCCAGCGCCATCGTGCGGCCGGTGCCGCCCTTGTACGAGTAGAAGGTCACGATCTGGCCGCGTGCCGTCTCGTTCACCGCCATGGCGTGCCTCCCCTAGGGACCTTCGAGGATCGGGCGAGGACCGGAGCCGTCGGAGGTCGGCTCCTGGTAGACCGTGCCCGTGCGGTAGATCCGGCCCTGCTCGACCACCAGCACGTCCTCCAGTTCCTCCTGGAAGCGCGCGGAGGTCGCGATCTCGGTGCGCCACACGTCGCGGTTGTTGTGCACCACGTGATGCGGAAGCACCCGGGCCAGGGTGTCCCACATCTTGCGGTTGCCGCCGGCGGCCGCGTCGTCGGCGGCCGTCCACGGCACCAGTACCGGCGACCGTGGCGAGTCCACGTCGCGGTCGTAGGTGATCAGACTGACCTCGTAACGCGGCAGGTCGGCGGACCAGACGTCGACCACCAGCACGACGATCTGGTTGTGCGCCCGCGCCCACTCCCGGATCGCCGCCAGCTCTCCGGCGTCCTCGACCGTCCAGCCGTAGCTCTTGGTGGTGGCGATGGCCCCGGCCCAGCTGCCGATCGGCACCTCCAGCTCGGGCCGGTACGGCCGCCAGTCCCGCGAGACCGCGCCGTAGCGGTCCTCGGCGCCGGGCCGGCTGCCGGTCAGCTCGGCGGAGCTGCCGGCGACCAGCACGATGTGCACGTGTCGGGCACTGGTGGCGCGCTGCACCGCCGGCGACACGCTCTGGCCGTGGTGCGCCTGCGGCCGCGACGGCCCGCCGAAGGCACTTGTCACCTTGGACAGCACCGGGCGCTGCGCCGGACGGTGCAGGGCGTGGTCACGCGCGGTCTGCACGATGTGCCGGGCGAGGGCGTCGACGAAGTCCTTGTAGTCGTCCTCGTGCCGCTTGCGCTGCTTGAGGGTGAGCAGGCCGTCCTGGGCGTAGGCGGTGCCGGTGTGGAAGTTGCGGTACTGGAAACCGGCGACCGCCTTGGGCAGCCGGTCACACGGGAGCCACTGCACCGGCACGATCGCGGGCGGGCGGATGCGGAACTGCCGCTCGTGCTCCTCGATCCGGTCGACGAAGACCTGGAACTCCCGACCGCAGTAGTCGCTGACGACGTACCGCGGCGAGGTGAGCGCGACGAGGCAGGCGCTGCTGGACAACGCGTCGGAGAGGGTGTCCGGCCAGGTGCTGCCGAGCGGGATGTGCCCGTCGATGAACCCCGCCTCGGTCCAGTGCAGGGCGGCCAGTCCGGCCACCGCCTCGCTGAGATCGACGAAGAACTCCTGGATCTGGCTGTTGCGGTTGTCCTCTTGGGCGTAACTCAGGAAAAAGAGTGGCACGCCCGCCTCCGCTCACGGGTTCCACGACCGGTAGGCACAGTATAGGACCGTCGATGCCAGCTCATCCTGGCCGCGATCATCGGCGCGGGCGCGCGAAGAGTCATATGCCCGACGCTTTCGGGTGGCCGCGGTGCTGTCGTACGCGGAGACGACCGTGGCCGGCCCGGTCTTCGGCGGGACCGGGCCGGCCTCGGCCCTGGGTACGATCCGCGCCGGCCCGGTCCGATGAGTCAACCGGATAGGCGCGGACGCCCCGGTCAGGGGTAGTTCGTCAGGTACACCGTCTGGTTGGCCGCGTTCGCGGTGCCGCCGGCGTTGTTGATCACCCGGTTGATGGTGCCGACGCCACCGAGCGAGACGGTGACCATGTTGGTGAAGCGCACGTTCGGGTTGACCGGCACCTCGAAGCTGTGCTCCTCGACCACTGCGGGGTTGACGTTGAAGTAGCTGTAGCTACCGAGGCCGAACGCCTGGTGGCTGGTCACCGAGTCGGCCACCTTGTACGCGGCGTAGCCGCGGGTCGACCCGTTCATCCAGGCCGCCTGGTTCGGCGGGTCGTACGGCAGTTCGTTCTGGTAGAAGTACGTCCGCCCACCGTTGCCGTTCCAGATGGTCTGGTACTTCTGGTAGTGCTCGACGAAGAGGCCGTACATGGTGACGTCGTCGCCGTTGACGGTGAGCCCGGTGTCGGCGGTGTTCAGCGTCCACCCGGTGGGCACGCCCTGTGCGGCGTGGTCGGCCCGCCACAGCCACATGTGGTCGCCGATGACGTTGTCGCTGTTGACGGTCAGCGTGTTGGTGGCCTTGCCGACGTGCGGGCCGCCGATGCGGAAGAACACGTCGTGCAGCGAGGTCGGGTTCGCGGCGTGGCTCGCGGACGAGCCGGACGGCCCGACCTCCATGAGCACCGGCGAGTTGGTGGTGCCGGCCTCGAACATGATGCCGGCGACCTTGACGCCGTCCACGTCGGCGACCCGCATGCCGACGCTGCCGTTGTCGGCCTGGATGGTGGCCAGGCCGAGGCCGAGGATCACCGTGTCGGCCCGGTTGACCTGAATCGGCTCGGTGACGTGGTGCACGCCCGGGGTGAAGAGCAGGTGCCTGCCCTGGGCGAGAGCGGCGTTGATCGTGGCCGCGCTGGTGCCGGGCTGGACCACGAAGAACTGCGACAGCGAGATCGACGAGCCGGCCGGGGTCTTGTTGTACCAGCTCGTGCCGGTGGAGTTGGTGCGCAGGGCGGGTACGAAGACCCGGTACTCGCCGCCGCTCGTCACGTACAGGAACGGCTTCTCGCGGACCTGCGGGGTCTGCGCGATGACCGTGTGCGACGGGTTGGGGAAGCTCGGCGGCGGGGCGCCGTTGACGCCCTGGAAGACCATGTTCCACACCGAGCCGGTCCAGCCGTTGCCGAACTCGCTGTTGCGCGAGTACCACTGCTGCTGCGAGCCGGAGACGACCAGGCCGTCGATGCGGGTGTCGGCCAGCAGACCGCCGCTGGACCAGCCGTCGCCGCCGTTCCAGAGCTGGATCTGGTTCTGCGCGCCGCGCAGGTGCATCCGCCGGTACGGCGCGGCCTGCGACACCGCCCAGCGCTCCACACTGACGCCGGAGGGCAGCGTCACCGAGAGGTTCTCCGCGGCCCGCCAGAAGTTCTGCGTGGCGTTGCCGCCGAACCAGGTCGCCTCGGCCCGGACGTGGCCGTTGAGGTTGACGTCGTCCGGGCTCATGCCGAGGCCGGCGACCTGGGTGAAGAAGCCGAGGTTGACGTCGGCGGTATAGGTGCCCGGCTTGAACAGCACGGCGTAGCGCTGCGCGCCGAACTGGTTGGTCTCCTGCTGCGTGAAGATGGTGTTCAGTCGACTCTGGATGGTCGACGTCGGGGTGCTCGGGTCGAAGACGTACGTGTTCGCGCCGAGGTTGGGGTTGTACGGGTCGGTCGTGCTGACCGGAGGCTCGCTGGTGCCGCCGCCGGTGGTGTTGACCGCCACCTCCCAGAGCGAGTAGCCGTAGGCGGTGCCCCGCGCGGTGCCGTACACGCGCAGGTAGCGTCCGGTGCCGGTGACGGTGAGGCTCTGCGTGCCACCGGTGGCCGTGGTGGTGGAGTAGATGGTGGTCCAGGTGGAACCGTCGGCCGAGGTCTGGAGCTGGAAGGCCCGGGCGTACGCGGCCTCCCAGGTCAACGTGACGCGGCAGATCGTACGGCTGCTGCCCAGGTCGACGCGCAGCCACTGCGGATCGCTGGCGGCGCTGGCCCAGCGGGTGCCGGTGTTGCCGTCGACGGCCGCGGACGCGGGGGTGCCGGCGTTCTCGGTGGACGAGGCGGTCGCCGGGCTGCCCTGCGCCACGTTGGCGCTGCCGCAGGTGGACGTGTCGCCGCCGGTCTCGCCGTAGACCTGGAACTCCCACAGGGAGTAGCCGTAGGCGGTGCCCCGGGCGGTGCCGTACATCCGCACGTACCGGCCGGCGCCGGTGACGGTGAGGTTCTGCGTGCCGCCCGCGCCGGTGGTGGTCGAGTAGATCGTCGTCCAGGTGGCGGCGTCGTCGGAGGTCTGGATCTGGAAGGCGCGGCCGTAGGCGCCCTCCCAGAGCAGGTTGACCTGGCTGATGGTGGCCCGCGCGCCGAGGTCGACCTGGAGCCACTGCGGGTCGCTGAAGGCGCTGGCCCAGCGGGTGCCGGTGTTGCCGTCGACCGCGGCCGAGGCGGGAGTGCCGGCGTTCTCGGTCGACGAGGCCGTGGCCGGGCGACCCTGCGAGAGCAGGGTGGGGGCGGCCTGCGCGGGTGCCGTGGCCACCGCCGGGGTCAGGGCCGCCACCAGGGCCACCGCGACTCCGGTGAGGAGGTGCCGAACGGTCCGCCGCCGGGGACGCGGGCGTACGGATGTAGCACGAGATGTCATGACATCGCCTGTCGATAGGGCGTTACGGACGCCGTGCGGGTGGAGGTCGGATTTCGCCCGTGGTGCCGTGGGTGGTGCCGCCGATGCGACGCCGCGGGGAGGAGAGCGCTCTCGTAGGAGTGTTGCGGCGAGATTGCGGCGGCGTCAAGACATCGATCTATAACTTCGTTATTTATCCCGAGGATCAGATTTTGTGTAATTCCGCCCCCTCCCCCACCGTCCCCGGCCGCGCGCCCACCGGGCCTCACCCCGGCGCCCACCGCGCGTCGACCCCGCGCCGACCCCGCGGCGACCCCGCGCCGACCCCGCGCTGACCCCCGGTGATCAAGAGGTTGGCGTCAGGAACCGCGTCTGGGATGACGCGAACCTCTTGATCACCGCACCACAGGGGGTGGGGTCAGGAGGGGCGGACGCCGCCGGCCGTCAGGAAGCGGGCTATCGGGAGGGTGGCCGCGCCGAGGGCCACCGCGTCGACGCCCAGGCGGCAGAGTTCGATCGACGCCTGCTCGTACGGTTGGCGCAGCGCCTGCCGGCCGGCGGCCTCGCGTACGGCCGGCAGCAGGTCGCCCAGCGCCATCGCCGCCCACCCGCCGAGGACCACCCGCTCCGGGTTGAACAGGTTGATCAGGTTGGCCACCCCGGCGCCCAGGTAGCCGGCGGTGTCGTCAAGTACCCGCCGGGCGGTGGCCGACGTGTCGGCGGCGGCGACCAGCGCGGCGAGCTGGGACTCCTCGTCCTCGCCCGGAACGGCGCGACCCCGACGGGCCTCCCGGTACCGGTCGATGATCGCCTCCGCGCCCACGTACGCCTCGAGGCAGCCGCGCGCGCCGCACCGGCAGGTCCGCCCGCCGTACACCAGGGTGGTGTGGCCCCACTCCCCCGCGCTGCTGGACGCGCCCCGGTAGGTGGCGCCGTTGGTCACCACGGCCGCGCCCACACCCGAGCCGACCAGCGCGAACACCGCGTGCCGGGCACCCCGGCCGGCGCCGAACCACATCTCGGCCTGGCCGAGGGTCTTCGCGCCGTTGTCGATGTGCAGCGGCAGGTCGGTGCCGGCGCCGATGAGGCGTTCCAGCGGCACCCGGTCCCAACCGAGCGCCTGGGCGTGCACGACGGCCTCGTCGCCCTGCTCGACCACACCGGAGACGCCGATGCCGACGCCGAGCACGTCGGCGGTGGCCACGCCGGCCCGGCCGGTGACCGCCTCGATGCCGGACAGCACGTGCCCGGCCACCACGTCCGGTTCGGTACGCGCCGGGTCGAGCGGGTACTCGACGCTGGCGAGCAGCGTCATCGCGAAGTCGAACAGCTCGACCCGGACCCGGGTCTCGCCGACGTCCACGCCGATCACGAACGCGTACCGGGGGGCGACCCGCAGCAGCATGCTGGGTCGGCCGCCGTCGGACTCGGCGGCCCCGGCCTCGACGACGATGCCCTCGTCGATCAGGTCGGTCACCACGTTGCTCACCGCCGGCTGGCTCAGCCCGGTGCTGCGCACCAGGTCCTGCCGGGTGAGCGGGGCATCGAGGAAGAGCTTCGTCAGCAGGGCGGACCGGTTGCGCAGCCGGACGCTCCGGTTGGTGGCACGCGCCAGCTCCACTCGTCACCTCGTTCCCGTCGGCCGTAGGTGGCGACTGTAACCGCACCGTGCTTGACGACCCACCGGCCAACCACTTTAATGACGACATTCATTAAGCCGTGATGTAACTCCCGGGAAACGCCGAAGGACCTCCGACGGCGCGTCCGGAGAAACCCCGTCCGCAGCCGACCGACGTCGCCTCGCCCCTATCGACGACGACGGTCGGCGGACCCCCACCACGCACCGGAAGGGCTGACCGTGTCGAGACGACACCTCGGGATATTCGCTGCCGCCGTACTGGCCGCCGCATCGCTCACCGCCTGCGGCGGCTCCGGCGACGACTCCGGCTCGTCGCCGAAGACCCTCACCTACTGGGCCAGCAACCAGGGCCCCAGCCTGGAGGCTGACAAGACCACCCTCCAGCCCGAGCTGGACAAGTTCGAGAAGCAGACCGGCATCAAGGTCAACGTCGAGGTGGTCCCCTGGTCGGACCTGCTCAACCGGCTGCTCGCCGCCGCCACCTCGGGCAAGGGCCCGGACGTGGTGAACATCGGCAACACCTGGTCGGCGTCGCTGCAGGCCACCGGCGCGCTGGTCGAGTTCGACGACGCCACGCTGCAGGCCGTCGGCGGCAAGGACCGGATCGTGCCCGCCGCGCTCGCGGCCGCCGGTGCGCCCGGCAAGCCGCCGGCCGCCGTGCCGCTCTACTCCATGGCGTACAGCCTCTACTACAACAAGAAGATGTTCGCCGACGCGGGGATCACCGCGCCGCCGACGACCTGGGAGCAGGTCGCCGAGTACGGCAAGAAGCTCAGCACCGGCGGCAAGTGGGGCCTGGCCATCGAGGGGGCGAACCCGTCGGAGAACGCCCACCACGCCTTCACCTTCAGCCAGCAGTACGGCGGTGAGTGGTTCGACTCGGCCGGCAAGCCGACCTTCGACACCCCGCAGAACGTCTCGGCCATCAAGCGCTACATCGACTTCATGGCCGCCGACAAGATCACCAACCCGAGCAACGCCGAGTACGCGCAGAACCAGTCGGTCTCGGACTTCGCCAACGGCAAGGCCGCGATGCTGCTCTGGCAGTCCGCCGGCTCGAACCTCAAGTCGCAGAACATGCCGGCCGACGCGTACGGCGTGGCCCCGGTGCCGTTCCTGGCGAACCCGCCGGCCGGCGGCAAGAAGGTCAACAGCATGGTGGCCGGCATCAACATGGCGGTCTTCAAGCACACCAAGAACAAGGACGGCGCGCTGAGCTTCGTCAAGTTCATGACCAGCGACGAGGAGCAGACGATCCTCAACAAGACGTACGGCTCGCTGCCGGCGGTCAAGACCGCCGCCACCGACCCGGCGTTCAGCGCCCCGGAGCAGAAGAGCATCCAGGAGACGCTTGTCACCACCGCCGCCCCGCTGCCGCAGGTGCCCGACGAGAGCACCTTCGAGACCCTGGTCGGCACCGCGATGAAGGAGTTGTTCGCCGACGCGGCGAGCGGCAAGCCGGTCACCGAGGAGTCGGTGAAGGCGAAGCTGACCGACGCGCAGCAGAAGATGCGCTGACCCACGCAGCGCCGGTGGCCGTGGTCGGGTGCTGAGCCCGGCCACGGCCACCGCCTCCGAGAGGACCCCGATGGCAACCAGCACCACCGCGCCGGACGCCGACCGGCGCGTACCCCGGGCCGGGTCACCCGCCCCGGGATCCGCCCGCCGGCCACGCGGCCCCCGCCGATCCCTCCTGCCGTACCTGCTGCTCGCCCCGGCCATCGTGCTGGAACTCGCCGTCCATGTGATCCCGATGGTGGTCGGGGTCTGGATGAGCCTGCTGGAGCTGACCCAGTTCCACATCCGCGACTGGTCCACCGCGCCCTTCGTCGGCCTGGAGAACTACCGGGCCACGCTCGACCTGAACAGCGCCGCCGGCAAGGAGCTGCTGCACTCGTTCTGGGTGACGCTGGTCTACAGCGTGCTCTCGGTCGGGTTCGCCTGGCTGCTCGGCATCGCGGCGGCGGTCGTGCTGCAGAAGCCGTTCCGCGGGCGGGCCCTGCTGCGGGCGCTGTTCCTCACCCCGTACGCGCTGCCGGTCTACACCGCCGTGATCACCTGGAGCTTCCTGCTCCAGCGCGACACCGGCCTGGTCAACCACGTGCTCGTCGACCAACTCGGGCTGCTGAACGAGCGGCCGTTCTGGCTGATCGGCGACAACAGCTTCTGGTCGCTGCTGGTGGTGTCGGTCTGGCGCAACTGGCCGTTCGCGTTCCTCTGCCTGATGGCCGGCCTGCAGAACGTGCCCGGCGAGCTGTACGAGGCCGCCGCGATCGACGGCGCCGGGTTCTGGCGTCGGCTGCGCTCGGTCACCCTGCCCATGCTGCGCCCGGTGAACCTGGTGCTGCTGCTGGTGCTGTTCCTGTGGACGTTCAACGACTTCAACACGCCGTTCGTGCTCTTCGGCGGCTCCGCGCCCGAGCAGGCCGACCTGATCTCCATCCACATCTACCGCAGCTCCTTCAAGACCTGGGACTTCGGGTCGGGCTCGGCGATGTCGGTGGCGCTGCTGCTGTTCCTGCTGGTCGTCTCGGCCGCGTACCTGCTGATCACCAACCGCCGGAGGGACGACCATGCGTGAGACCGCCGGTGAGCGCTGGGGCCGACGCATCGTGCTGACCCTGCTCACCCTCTTCGTCGTCATCCCGCTCTACGTGATGGTCACCTCGGCGGCGAAGCCGCTGCGGGACGTCCAGAACGGCTTCACCTGGTGGCCCAGCCGGCCCACCCTGCAACCGTTCGTCGACATGTGGAGCACCGTGCCGCTGGCCCGCTACCTGGTGAACAGCCTCGTGGTGTCGAGCGTCGCGGCGGTCTGCTCGGTCGCGATCGCCATCTTCGCCGCGTTCGCGGTCAGCCGGTACCGGTTCCGAGGCCGGGGCGTCTTCACGGTGACCGTGCTGTCCACGCAGATGTTCCCCGGCATCCTGTTCCTGCTGCCGCTGTTCCTCATCTACGTCAACCTGGGCAACGCCACCGGCATCGAGCTGTACGCCAGCCGGACCGGCCTGATCATCACGTACCTGACCTTCTCGTTGCCGTTCTCGATCTGGATGCTGGTCGGCTACTTCGACTCGATCCCCCGAGGGCTGGACGAGGCGGCGCAGGTCGACGGCGCCGGGGCGCTGCGCACCCTGTTCCAGGTCATCCTGCCGGCCGCCGTGCCCGGCGTCGTCGCGGTGACCGTGTACGCGTTCATGACCGCCTGGGGCGAGGTGCTGTTCGCCTCGGTGATGACCGACGAGGGCAGCCGCACCCTGGCGGTCGGCCTTCAGGGCTACTCGACCCAGTTCAACGTCTACTGGAACCAGATCATGGCCGCGTCGCTGGTGGTCAGCATCCCGGTCGTCGCCGGGTTCCTGGCCCTGCAGCGGTACTTCGTCGCCGGCCTCACCGCCGGCGCCGTCAAGTGAGACACCCCAACCCAGAGGAGAGCCTTCCCGTGCCGGACCTGTCCAAGCTGCCACCCGACTTCCTCTGGGGCGTTGCCACGGCGGCGTACCAGATCGAGGGGGCCGTCGACGTCGACGGCCGGGCGCCGTCCATCTGGGACACCTTCTCGGCGACCCCGGGCAAGGTCGACAACGGCGACACCGGAGCGGTGGCCTGCGACCACTACCACCGGTGGCCGGAGGACCTGGCGCTGCTGCGCCGGCTCGGCGTGGACGCGTACCGGTTCTCGGTGGCCTGGCCCCGGGTGATGCCCGAAGGCGTCGGCCGGGTCAACGCCGCCGGGCTGGACTTCTACGACCGGCTCGTCGACACGCTGCTCGCCGACGGGGTACGGCCGTTCGTCACGCTCTACCACTGGGACCTGCCGCAGGCCCTGCAGGACTCCGGCGGCTGGCCGGAGCGCGCCACCGCCGAGGCGTTCGCCGACTACGCGGCGGTCGTCGCCGGTCGCCTCGGCGACCGGGTGGCCGACTGGAACACCGTGAACGAGCCGCTCTGCGTGTGCTGGATCGGGCACCTGGAGGGCACGATGGCCCCCGGCGAGCGGGACCTCACCCGCGCGGTGCACGCCTCGCACCACGTACTGCTCGGGCACGGGCTGGCCACCCAGGCTATCCGGGCGAACGCCGCCCGACCCGCCTCGGTGGGCCTGGTCGTCAACCTCAGCCCGATCGAGCCGGCGACGGACCGGCCCGAGGACGTCGCGGCGGCGCGACGGGCGGACGGCCACGTCAACCGCTGGTGGCTGGACCCGATCCACGGGCGCGGCTACCCGGCCGACATGGTCGAGACGTACGGCGTCGAGCCGCCGGTACGCGGTGACGACCTGGCGGTGATCGCCACGCCCACCGACTTCCTCGGGGTGAACTACTACTTCCGGCAGTTGGTGGTCGACGACCCGACCGGTCCGGCGCCGTACGCGAAGCAGGTGCCGGTGCCCGGCTCGGTGCAGACCGCGATGGGCTGGGAGATGTACGCGCCGGGCCTGGAGCGGCTGCTCGTCGACGTGCACGAGCAGTACCGGCCGGCCCGGATCATCGTCACCGAGAGCGGCTCGGCGTGGCACGACGAGGTCACCGCCGAGGGCACGGTGGAGGACAAGGAGCGTACCGACCACCTGGAGCAGCACCTGGCGGCGTGCGCGTCGGCGGTGGCCCGGGGTGTGCCGCTGGAGGGCTACTTCGTGTGGTCGCTGCTGGACAACTTCGAGTGGGCGTACGGCTACGACAAGCGCTTCGGGCTGGTGCACGTCGACTACGCCACCCAGCGGCGGACGGTGAAGGCGAGCGGTCTGCGCTACGCGGAGCTGATCCGCGCCCACCGGCACCTCGCCCGCGCCGGCACGCCGGTGGCCTGATACGGGGGGCGGACGGCCGTCCGGGTACCGCTGCGGCGGGTACCGGGGCGGCCGTCGCCGTTTCCGTGCGGCTCGTCCGCAGAGGGGTCTTCGTGTTATTTACCCGGATTTGTCCCGCGCACGGCTAACCTGGGGCGGTGTCCGCAGGAGCAGAGAGTCAGACAGTTGTCGACGCCCAGCACGCGTCGCGGGTGGCGTTCGACGTCAACGGCGTGCCGCGCGAGGTGACGCTGGACAACCGCACCACCCTGCTCGACACGCTGCGCGAGCACCTCGGCCTCACCGGCGCCAAGAAGGGCTGCGACCACGGCCAGTGCGGCTCCTGCACGGTACTGCTCGACGGTCGCCGGGTGAAGAGTTGCCTGCTCCTCGCGGTCACCCTGGACGGCCGCTCGGTGGTCACCGTGGAGGGGTTGGCCGACGGGGAGGAGCTGTCGCCGTTGCAGGCCGCGTTCATCGCGCACGACGCCTTCCAGTGCGGCTACTGCACCCCCGGGCAGCTCTGTTCGGCGCGCGGGATGCTCGACGAGGTCGAGCAGGGGTGGCCCAGCGCGGTCACCGAGGACCTCACCGCCGCGCCCGACCTCACCGACGCCGAGATCCGCGAGCGGATGGCCGGCAACCTGTGTCGCTGCGCCGCGTACCCGCACATCGTGGCGGCGGTCCGCGAGACGGCGGCGGCGCGATGAGGCCGTTCCGCTACCACCGGCCGGCCGACGTGGCCGACGCCGTCGCCGTGCTGGCCGCCGAGCCGCAGGCGGCGTACCTCGCCGGTGGGACCAACCTGGTGGACCTGATGAAACTCGGCGTGCAGCGCCCCGACGTGCTGGTGGACGTGAACCGACTGCCCCTGGACGCCGTCGAGGAGTTGCCCGACGGTGGGTTGCGGATCGGCGCGACGGTACGCAACAGCGACCTCGCCGTACACCCGACGGTCCGCCGCGACTACCCGGTGCTGACCCGCGCCCTGCTCGCCGCCGCGTCCGGGCAACTGCGCAACATGGCCACCACGGGCGGCAACCTGTTGCAACGCACCCGGTGCCCGTACTTCCAGGACACCGGCAAGGCGTGCAACAAGCGCGACCCGGGCAGCGGGTGCGCCGCCCTGCACGGCGAGAACCGGGACCTCGCGGTGCTGGACTGGTCCGAGCAGTGCGTGGCCACCCACCCGTCGGACCTGGCCGTCGCCCTCGCCGCGCTGGAGGCCGTGGTGGAGGTGCACGACACCGAGGGCGTCCACGACGTCCCCATGGTCGACCTGCACCGCTCGCCCGGCGCGCACCCGGAACGGGAGACCACCCTGACCCGGGGGGCGCTGATCACGGCCGTACGGTTGCCGGCGCTGCCCGCCGCGCGCCGCTCGACGTACCTCAAGGCGCGGGACCGGGCGTCGTTCGCGTTCGCGGCCGGCTCGGTGGCCGCGGTGCTGGACCTCGACGGCGACGTCATCCGCGACGTGCGGCTGGCCTACGGGGCGCTGGCCCACCGGCCGTGGCGCGCGTACCGGGCCGAGCAGGAGTTGCGCGGCCAGCCGTTCAGCCCCGAGTTGGCGGCGCGGGCCGCCGACGCGGAGTTGGCCGAGGCGCGGCCGCTGAGCGACAACGGCTTCAAGCTGCCGCTGACCCGGTCGATCACGGTACGGGTGCTCAGCGAACTGGCGGCGTCGTGAGCACCGGGGCGCTCGGTCGGGCGCACCCCCGGCTGGAGGGCCGGGAGAAGGTCACCGGCGCGGCCCGGTACGCGGTGGAGTATCCGGTCGAGGGCGTCACCTACGGCTGGGTGGTGCCCGCGGCCGTGGTACGGGGTCGGATCACCCGGATCGACACGGCTGAGGCGCTGGCCTCGCCCGGCGTACTGGCCGTCGTGCACCACGGCAACGCGCCCCGGCTGGCGAGCAACGCGGAGGCGGACCTGTGGCTGCTCCAGGACCCGGTGGTGCACTACCGGGGGCAGTACGTCGCGGTGGTGGTGGCCACCAGCCTGGAGGCGGCCCGCGAGGGTGCCCGGCTGGTACGTGTCGACTACGACGCGGGCCCGCACAGCACGGTGCTCACCGACGACCACCCCGGCCTGTACAAGCCGGACCACGTCAATCCCCACTACCCGACCGACACCGCGGAGGGCGACTTCGACGCCGGGTACGCGGCCGCGCCGGTCCGGGTGGACGCCACCTACCGCACTCCGGCGTACCACAACAACCCCATGGAGCCGCACGCCACCACGGCCCAGTGGATCGACGGTCGGCTGCTCGTGCACGACTCCAACCAGGGCGCATCGTCGGTGCAGGCCACCCTGGCCGAGCTGTTCGACCTGCCCCGGGAGTCCGTCCGGGTGGTCGCCGAACACGTCGGTGGCGGCTTCGGCAGCAAGGGGTACGCCAAGGCCGCGGTGGTGCTGACCGTCCTGGCCGCCCGGCACGTGGACCGGCCGGTGAAACTGGCGCTGACCCGCCAGCAGATCTTCGGGCCGATCGGCTACCGCACGCCCACCATCCAGCGGGTCCGGCTCGCCGCCGACGCCGACGGGCGACTCACCGCGATCAGCCACGACGCGATCAGCCAGAGCTCCACGATCCACGAGTTCACCGAGCAGACCGCCGTCTACACCCGCAGCATGTACGCCGCGCCACACCGCCGTACCACGCACCGGGTGACCCGCCTCGACGTGCCCACCCCCTTCTGGATGCGGGCGCCGGGCGAGTGCCCCGGCGCGTACGCCCTGGAGTCGGCGATGGACGAGTTGGCCGTGGCCGTCGGCATCGATCCGGTGGAGCTGCGCATCCGCAACGACCCCCAGGTCGACCCCGATCAGGGAGCGCCGTTCACGAGCCGCAACCTCGTGGCCTGCCTGCGCGAGGGCGCGCGGCGGTTCGGCTGGGCCGACCGGAACCCGACGCCCCGGTCCCGGCGTGAGGGACGCTTTCTGGTCGGCTCCGGCGTGGCCGGATCGGCGTACCCGACCCGGTCCCGCCCGTCCTCGGCGCGCGCCACCGCCCGCCCCGGCGGCGGCTTGCTGGTCGAGATCAACGCCACCGACATCGGCACCGGGGCGCGTACGGCGCTCTGGCTGGTCGCCGCCGACGCCCTGGGGGTGCCGCCGGAGCGCATCGAGATCAGGATCGGTGACAGTGACCTGCCCACCGCGCCGGTGGCCGGTGGCTCGATGGGGACATCGAGTTGGACCTGGGCGGTGATCCGGGCCTGCACGGCGCTGCGCGCCAAGCTACGCGACGGCACACCGCCGGACGTCGAGGTGAGCGCCGAGGCGGACACCTCCGACGAGGTGGCCGCCCAGGCCGCGCTCCCCCGGTACGCGTACGGGGCGCAGTTCGTCGAGGTCCGGGTGGACACCACCACCGGCGAGATCCGGCTCAACCGGATGCTCGGCGTGTTCGCGGCCGGCCGCATCGTCAACCCCACGACGGCGCGCAGCCAGCTCATCGGCGGCATGACGATGGGCCTGTCGATGGCGCTGCACGAGGGCGGCCTGCTCGACGAGCGGTACGGCGACTGGGTCAACCACGACCTGGCCACGTACCACATCACGGCCTGCCCGGACGTGGAGTCCATCGAGGCGTACTGGGTGGACGAGCACGACGACGAGCTGAACCTCGCCGGGGTGAAGGGCATCGGGGAGATCGGGATCGTGGGCGCGGCGGCTGCGGTCGCCAACGCCGTGTACCACGCCACCGGCGTACGGATTCGTGACCTGCCGATCCAGCTCGACAAGCTGATCGGGGTATCAGAGTTGGCTTAAATAAGCCATCGGTGATACAACTGTCGCCGTGCACGCCTTCGACGTGCTGGGCGATCCGGTCCGGCGCCGCATCCTGGAACTGCTCGCCGACGGCGAGCAGAGCGCCGGCGCGGTCAGCGCGGTCATCCGCGCCGAGTTCGGCATCTCCCAGCCCGCCGTGTCCCAACATCTCAAGGTGTTGCGGGACAACGGCTTCGCCACCGTGCGTCCGGACGGCGCCCGGCGGCTGTACGCGGTCGACCCACGCCCGCTGCGCGAGGTCGACGGCTGGTTGGAGCACTTCCGCCGGTTCTGGGCGCCACCCCTGGCGGCGCTCGCCACCGAACTGGCCCGGGGCCGACGCGAACGTCGCCTGCGCGGGCCCGCTGACCCATCCGACGAGAGGAACACCTGATGTTCGACGCGACCGAGCAGATCAACGCCGTGCAGCGGCAGGTCGGCAGCCGCGCCCTGGCCGCCGGCGAGGCGCGGGTGGCCACGCTCAGCCAGACCTACCAGGCGACGGCCGAGGACCTGTGGGACGCCTGCACCAACGCCGAGCGCATCCCCCGCTGGTTCCTGCCGATCAGCGGCGACCTGCGACTGCACGGCACGTACCAGCTTGAGGGCAACGCGGGCGGCACCATCGAGACCTGCGAACCCCCGCACCGCTTCACCGCGACCTGGGAGATGGGCGGCGAGGTGAGCTGGATCGAGGTGCGGGTCACACCGGTGGGCGACGATCGGGCCCGCCTCGACCTGGACCACATCGCGCACGTCGACCAGGACCGGTGGGCCCAGTTCGGACCGGGGGCCGTCGGTGTCGGCTGGGACCTGGGCCTGCTCGGTCTCGCCACGTACCTCTCCGGCGGCGTCGGCGTCCGACCGGAGGACAGCGCCGCGTGGGTCGTCTCCGCCGAGGGGCGACGGGCCATGGAGCTGAGCAGCCAACTGTGGAGCGAGGCGAGCATCGCCGCCGGCACCGACCCCGACGAGGCCAAGGCCGCCGCCGAGCGCACCACCGCCTTCTACACCGGCACGCCGGCCGCCTGAGGCGTGCGTCAAAGCCCTCGGTCGAGCCGAGGCGATCCGGCACGGCGACGATGGGTCGGATACCGGTGCTGTCTCCGACCCGTCGTCGCCGGCCGTCGTCCGGGCCCGCCGCAGGCCGGCCAGGGGCTTCGACACACGCCCTGAGCGTCGCCGGCGGGTAACGTGCTGCGGCATGACCGGTACGCCGTACTCGCACTGCTCCTACTGCGGCGCCGCCTACCCGCCGGCGGCCGGCTGGCCGCGCGTCTGCGCGGTCTGCGGCGAGACCGTCTGGCGCAACCCGCTGCCCGTCGCGGTGGCGGTGCTTCCGGTCCGCACGGCCGTGGGCCTGGGCGTGGTGGTGGTCCGCCGGGCCATCGAGCCGGCCCGCGGGCTGCTCGCGCTGCCCGGCGGTTTCATCGAGTACGGCGAGGAGTGGTCCGATGCGCTGGTGCGTGAACTGTGGGAGGAGACCGGGCTGGTGGCGGACGCCCGCGACGCCCGGCTCCTCGCGGTGCGGGGCGCACCGCAGGGCGGCACCATGATGATCTTCGGGGCGCTGCCGGAGCGGGCCGCCGAGGACCTGCCGCCGTCGCGGCCCACCGAGGAGGCGACCGAGTGGTTGGTCCTGACCGACCCGGTCCAGCTGGCGTTCTCCACCCACACCCGCGTCCTGGCCGACTTCCTCACCGCACCCCACCACGCCTGACCCCAGCCACCGGGTCGGCCTGGCCCAGGACCGTGCAGGACGAGCGCGCCCCGGCACGTTGATCCACTCGGGTTCGGTGAACTCGGCGCGTTCCCCACGTCACGACACCCCGACTTCCCCGAACCCGAGTCGATCACGCCCCAGCCCCGACCCCGACCCCGACCCCGACCCCGGCCCCGGCCCCGGCCCCGGCCCCGGCCCCGGCCCCGGCCCCGGCCCCGGCCCCGGCGATCTTGCACTTTCTGTGGCGACATAAGGGCCCATAACGCCGAATTCGACAACCGAAACTGCAAGATCGCGGGGACAAGGACAGGGACAGGGACAGGGGTGGATCAGCGGCGGGGGGCGGTTTCGCCGGTGTGGGCTCGGTAGCCGCTGGCCTGTAGCTCGAACAGCTCGCGGTAGAGGCCGCCGGCCGCCATCAGCTCGTCGTGGTTGCCCTGCTGGACGAGGCGGCCCTGATCCATCACGAAGATCCGGTCGGCGTGCCGGACGTTCGCCAACCGGTGGGTGATCAGGACGACCGCGCGGTCGGGGCGCCGACGCAGGTGTTGGAACAGGGCGTGTTCGGCGCGGGCGTCCAGCGCCGCCGACGGCTCGTCGCAGATCAGCAGGGCGGCGTCGCGGTAGAGGCCGCGCGCGGCGACCAGCCGTTGCCACTGCCCGCCGGACAGCTCGTGGCCGTTCTTGAACTCCCGGTCGAGCAGGGTGTCGTAGCCGTGCGGCAGGCCCAGGATCATGTCGTGGGCGGCGGCCGCGTCGGCCGCCTCCTGCACGCTGGGGCCGGGCCGGTCGGGGGTACGGTCGTGCCGGCCCACCCGGATGTTCTGCCCGGCGGTGAACGGGAACTTCCAGTACTCCTGGGTCATCACGGCGACCAGCGCGCCGAGCGCCCGCGGGTCCAGCTCGGCGGCGTCGACGCCGTCCCAGTGGATCGTTCCGCCGGTCGGCTGGTAGAGCCCGGCGATCAGCTTGGCGAGAGTGGTCTTGCCGGAGCCGTTCTCACCGACCAGGGCCACCACCTCGCCGCGTCGGATCGTCAGGCTGACCCGGTCCACCGCGGGCGTGTCGGTGTCCGGGTAGCGCAGACTCACCTCGTGCAGCTCGATCGCCTCGACGCCGTCGGCTGTCCGGCTGCCGCCGACGGGCACCCGGCCCTGCGCCCGGGTGAGGAAGTCCCGGTAGTCCTGGTAGTAGAGGGCGTCCTCGTACAGCGAGTTGGTGGCGACGACCGCGACGCCCAGGCTGGTCCGGGCGGACTGCAGGGCGAGCAGGGCGGTGGCCGCGGCGGCGAGGGCGACCATACCGGCGAGCAGCAGGCCGCCGAGCACCGCGTACACGCCGAAGGTGGCCAGGCCGGCCACGGTGGCGCCGGCCACCCGGGTACCGGTCTGCGAGCGGACCAGCCGTAGTTGGGCGCGGGTCTCGACGGCCATCACGCCCCGGTACTCGGCGAGCAGGAACTCGCGCATCTGGTAGGCGCGCACCTCGGCGGCGGTGTGCCGGTTGGCCATCAGGTGGGCGAGCATCCACATGCGCCGCCGACGGGTGATCCGGGCCAGCATCGCCAGGTACTCGCGGCGGGCCATCCTTACGGCCGTGACCGCCTGGGGCACCGCGGCGAGCAGCAGGCACGGCAGCAGCAGCGGTTGGATGACGGTCACCGCGACGGCGGTCGCGAGCATGCCGACCACGCCGGTTACCAGGTTGACAGTGTGGTCGACGATCCAGGCCGCCTCGACCATGCCCCGATCGCGGACGCGGTCCATCTCCTCGGCGAACCCGGCGTCGTCGAACGCCGCCAGGTCCACCGCCGTGGTGGCCTCGAACAGCCGTAGCTCCACCTGGTAGTTGATCTGTGGGGTGAGCCGGGCCTGGGCCCAGCCGGCGGCGATCGTCAGGCCGCCGCGCGCCGAGATCGCCGTCGCGGCCACGATCAGCGCCGGCAGGGCGGAGCGCACCCGGTCCGGGGTGGGACCGGCGGCGAAGAGCTCCCGCAGTACGCCGGTCGTCGCGAGCAGGCCGAAGGTGGTCATCACCCCGGCGGCGACGTTCAGGCCGATGGAGGCGACCGTGTCCGTGCGGTTGGTGGCCCAGGCCAGGGCCACCGCCTCACGGACCAGCCTCGGCAGCCGGCGGGCCACCGCCCAGAAGCTGGTGTGCGCGAAGGTGTGCGCGTGGTGCATCCAGGCGGCGTCCTCCAGCTCCGGCAGCACCGAGCCGTCATCGGGCGGGTCGTTCGGCTGGTCGTCGTGGTTCGCGGTACGCGGGCGGGCCATCGAGTCCACGGACGCTCCTCGGGGGGCGGGAAGCACGGACGCCGCCCGACACTACTGCCCGCAGCCACCCGATGTCTCTAGGTAGTCGGCGTGTCAGGGCAACGCGGCCGCTTCCTCGGTGATCGGCAGCAGCACCCGGAACGTGGTCCGCCCGGGCTCGGTCTCCACCCGGATGTCGCCGTGGTGTTTGTTGACCACGATCCGGTACGAGATGTCCAGCCCCAGCCCGGTGCCCGCGCCGACCGGCTTGGTGGTGAAGAACGGCTCGAAGATGCGCGGGCGCACCTCCGGCGGGATACCGGGACCGGTGTCGGTGATCTCCACGGCCAGCAGGTCGCCGGCGCGTCCGGTGCGGACGGTCAGCACGCCCTTCTCCCCCATCGCGCCCAGGGCGTTGTCCACGAGGTTGGTCCACACCTGGTTCAGCTCCGCCGCGTACGCCGGGATGGGCGGCAGGCTCCGGTCGTACTCGCGGACCAGCTTGACCTCGGCGGGGATCTTGCCCTTGAACATGACCAGCGTGGCGTCGAGCAGATCGTGCACGTCCACCACCCGGTGCGGCGCGCGGTCGATCTGGGAGTACTGCTTGGCCGCGCCCACCAGGCCCGAGATCCGGGTCACCGCATCGCCGATCTCACGCATCAGCAGTTCGGTGTCGACCGTGTACGACAGCCACCGCACCGCGGCCTCCAGGTCCGCCGGGCCGACGGCCGCCTTCACCTGAGCGAGCCACGCCGCGTCCAGACCCCCGGCGACCAGGATGGGTGCCAAATCCCACGCGCCGCCCACACCGTGGTCCTCCAGCCAGTCGGTGAGGGTGTCCTCGGCGTCGGCGGTGGCGACCGGGCTGAGCTTCGGCGCGGTCGCCACCCGACCCACCGCCTCCTCCTGCAACGCGACCAGCCCGTGCAGCGCCCGCCCGTCGAGCCGCCCGTCGGCGATCATCGCGAGCTTGTGCCGCATCCCCGCGACCCGGTCGCGCAGCACGGACGTGGCCCGCACCGCCGCGGCGGCCGGGTTGTTCAGCTCGTGGGTCAGACCCGCCGAGAGCGAGCCGAGCGCCAGCAGCCGTTCCCGCTCACCCACGATGGTCTGGCTGTCCCGCATGCCGAAGAACAGCCCCTCCAACAGGTGCATCGGCATCGGGAACCAGGACCGCAGGGCGTGCGCGAAATCCTCCGCCGGCAGCACGAAGAACTCGGCGTCGACGAGCGCGCGCAGGCTGTTGCGGTACGTCTGCTCGACCTGGTCGCCCAGGTACGCCTGGGTGGCCCCGCCGTACACGCCGCGCTGGTCGGTGCGGCTGACCTCGACGTCGTCGCCCCGGACCTGACGGCTCAACGCCACCGCGCCGCCCAGCAGCACGAAGAAGCAGGTGGCCGGCTCGCCCTCGCCGTACACCAGGGTGCCGCCGGCGCGCTGCTCCACCCGACCGTGCTCGGCCAGCCAGTCGAGCTGCGCGTCGTCGAGGGCCTCGAACAGGAACAGGGTCCGGAGTTGCGCGGGCGTCAGCCGGTCGCTGGTCATTGGGCCTCCAGGTAGCGGTGCACGAGCGACACGGCCATCGCGCCCTCGCCGACGGCCGAGGCGACCCGCTTGACCGACTCGGCACGCACGTCACCGGCGGCGAACACCCCCGGCACGCTGGTTTCCAGGTGGTACGGGTCGCGGGACAACGACCAGCCGGCCGGGCGTCGGCCACCGGCCAGCAGGTCCGGTCCGGTGACGATGAAACCGCGCCCGTCCCGTACGAGCACCCCGTCCAGCCAGTCGGTGCGCGGCTCGGCGCCGATGAAGATGAACAGCCAGGAGGTGTCCACCGTGCGGCTCTGCCCGGTGCGGGTGTCGCAGAGGGTGAGCCGTTCCAGGTGGTCGTCACCGGCCGCGCCGACCACGGCGGTGTGCGGGTGCACGGTGATCCGGTCGATGCGCGCCAACTGGTCGATCAGGTACCGCGACATCGACGCCGTCAGGTCCGCGCCCCGGATGAGCAGGTGGACCCGGGCGGCGTACCGGGAGAAGTGCACGGCCGCCTGCCCGGCCGAGTTGGCCCCGCCCACGATGTAGACGTCCTGGTCGACGCAGCTCGGGGCCTCGGTGGCGGCCGCCCCGTAGAACACTCCCCGGCCGGTGAAGTCGGCCAGTCCGGGGGCGTCGAGCACCCGGTAGGACACGCCCGTCGCCAGCACCACCGTGTGCGCGGCGATCTCGCTGCCGTCGCCGAAACGCAGCAGCCGTGCGCCACCGGCCTCGCTCAGGCCGACCACCTCGCGGGCGCTGAGCAACTCCGCGCCGAACTTGACCGCCTGCCGGCGGGCCCGGTCGGTCAACTGCGCGCCGGAGACGCCGTCCGGGAAGCCCAGGTAGTTCTCGATCCGGCTGCTCTGCCCGGCCTGCCCACCGGTCGCCCGCCGCTCGACGAGCACGGTCCGCAGCCCCTCGGACGCGCCGTAGACGGCCGAGCCCAGCCCGGCCGGACCGCCGCCGATCACCACGAGGTCGTAGAAGTCGGACGCCGGCACCACGGTCAGCCCGGCCAGCGCGGCCAACTCGGCCTCGCTGGGGGCCACCAGCGCCTTGCCCTCGGCGGTCACCACCAGCGGTACGTCCGCCTCGGTGGCACCGGCCGCGTCGAGCAGCCGGGCGCCCTCCGGGTCGTCGGACAACAGCCAGCGGTACGGCACGAGATTGCGGGCCAGGAAGTCGCGGACCTTGAACGACGGCGCCGACCAGCGGTGCCCGACCACCCGGATCTCGGTGCTGGCGGCGTCCGGGGTGACCGACCACGCCTCCAGCAGTCCGTCGACGACCGGGTACAGCTTCTCCTCCGGCGGGTGCCACGGCTTGAGCAGGTAGTGGTCGAGGTCGACCACGTTGATCGCCTCGATCGCCGCGTCGGTGTCCGCGTACGCGGTGAGCAGCACCCGGCGGGCGGCCGGGAAGATGTCCATGGCGGCCTCGAGGAACTCGACGCCGGTCATCTCCGGCATCCGGTGGTCGGCCAGCAGCAGCGCCACCTGCTCACCGCGCAGCTTGACCTCCCGTAGCGCGTCCAGCGCCTCCGGCCCGGAGGCGGCGCGCAGCACCCGGTAGCGGTCGCCGTAGCGGCGCCGGATGTCCCGGGCCACCGCCCGGGAGACCGCGGGATCGTCGTCGACGGTCAGGATCACCGGGTTTGCCATGGCGCCAATAGAACCACCTCGCGGGGCCGGACCGCACCACCGGTGGCCGCGGCCACGAGGCGTGACCCGGCCCGGGACGGGTAAGCGGCACCGCCGCGGGCGGCCGGCGCCGTCGACCGCCGGCTGTCACACACCTGCGGGGGGCCCATGCCGGACGCGTCGCCGACCGAACCGCCGAGGGGTCGGATCGTGGAGCTGCGGGTGCACGGCGTCTCGGGGGCGGGCGCCGACCGGGTGCTCAACCGGCCGTTCGTGCACCAGGTGGCCGGCGACCGCAGCGGCGGCTTCTACCGCCCCCGCCCGGGCTACCCGGACTCGACCGGCACGGACGGAGTGACGCTGGAGGCGTACCGCTGGAACGACCTGCCCTCCGGTACCGCCGTACGGACGCTGTCGCTGGTGTTCCTGTTGCCGTTCATGCTCTGCAACGTGGCGCTCTGGATGCGTCCGGGGAACAAGCCGGCGAAACACGGCATCGTCGCGCTGTGCCGGCTGCTCGCGCTGACCCTCACGATGCTCTACGTGCTCTCCATCGTCGGGATGGCGGTGGACCTCATCGCCTGGCGCTGCATGGGCGACCCCGATTGCGTGGCCGGACGGAGTTGGCTGTCCTGGCTCGGCGGACGGCCGCCCGGCGTACGCCTGGGTGTGCTGGCGCTGGTGCCGGTGGCCGCCATCGGGATCGTGTGGTGGCTGGGCGCGCGGCCGAGCCACTCGTTCGACGCCTTTCGCACCGGCGCCGTGCAGGAGACCTCGGTGCACCAGTTGAGCGCCGTCGGCCAGTGGGACGGCACCCCGGTGGTGGGGCGCCTGCGCTCGCTGCACGTCGCGGCCGCGTTCGCCACGCTGGACGGCAGCCTGCTGGCCGCCTGGGACAGCGACAACTCCTCCTGGGTCCGGGCGGCGCTGGCGGTGGCGACGGTCGTCGTGCTGCTCGCCTGCCTGTTCCTGCTGACCCAGGTGAGCGGCATGGATCGGACCAGCACCGTGCCCCCGCTCGAGCGCGTCACCCGCGGACTCCGCACGATCGCCTTCGGCCTCACCATCCTGGTGATCGCGTACACCATGGCCAGCGGCGAGCCGTGGCCGCAGAGCAGGATGCTGCCCGGGTACAGCGCCGCCGTGGCGTGGTTGTTCGTGAGCCAGACCGTCCTGCTGGTGCTCCTCGCGGCGGCGGTGGTCGTCGCCCGCGGCCGCGGGCGACGCGCGGACGGCCGACGGCTGCCACGGCTGCGGGCGCTGGGCGCGCCGGTCTTCGTCACCGTCGCCGCCGGGCTCGCGGTGGCGTTCTCCGCCGAGTTGGTCTACCGGGTGGCGGACGTGTTGGACCGCGACGGTGGGCACGCGCAGAAAATGGCGTTCGACCCGCCGCTGGCGTACAAGTGGGCGATCTGTGGGTTCTTCCTGGCGGTACTGGCGGCGGTGCTGGTGGGCGTGCTGGTCACGGTCGTGACCCGCCCCAGCCGGTGGCGGGCCGCGCGGGCCATCGTGGCCGCCGACTTCCCGGACGCCCCGCCGGAGGCTGCGGGACGGCTGCGCCAGGTCCAGCAGGCGGTGGCCCGGGCCCGGTTCACCGAACGGCTCGAACCGCTGACCGTGTCCTACGCCGGGTTCGCCGCGCTCGGCCTGGCCACCAGCATGCTCGGCCTGTTGCAGATCTATCCCGGCGATGTGTTCGAGCAGTACCTCGGCGTGCCCGACAGCTTCGTCAACTTCCTCATCGGGGCCGGCAGCTACGCGATCGGTGTGATCCTGGTCGGGCTCGTGATCGGCGGCATCTTCGCCTACCGCACGGCCGGGTTCCGCCGGTACGTGGGCGTCCTGTGGGATCTGGGCACCTACTGGCCCCGGGGAGCGCATCCCTTCGCGCCGCCCTGCTACGCCGAGCGGGCGGTGCCGGAGCTGGCCAAGCGGATCACCTACCTGGCGGACCAGGGCGAGGGGGTGCTGCTGGCCGGGCACAGTCACGGTTCGGTGCTGCTCGCGGCCACGCTGCTGCAACTGCCGCGGCGGGTCACCGACCGGGTCGCCCTGCTCACCTACGGGTCGCCGCTGAGTCGGCTGTACTCACGGCTGTTCCCGGCCTACGTCGACAGGTCGGCGCTGCGGGAGATCGGCGACCGGGTCGGTTGGCGCTGGGTGAACCTGTGGCGCGACACCGACCCGATCGGTGGGTGGATCTTCGCCCCGCACCGGCCTGGGGACGCCGCGCCGCCGGCCGGGCCGGAGGCGGCGGTGGACCGCCGGTTGACCGACCCGCACGGGCTCGTGCCACCGCCCAGCGACAGCGTGCCGCCACCGATCCTCGGTCACTGGCCGTGCGAGTCGCAGGAGGAGTTCGTGCAGGCGGTGCGGGACCTGGCCGGGCGGCTGCGCGCCGAGCGCCGGACGGGACGCTGAGGCGGCGGCCCGATATCGTCGCCGGGTGAGCCCGTCCCGCAAGCCCGAGCGCCGGCTGATCGCGTCGAACAAGAAGGCGCGGCACGAGTACACCGTGCTGCGCACGTACGAGGCGGGCATCGTGCTGATGGGCACCGAGGTGAAGTCGCTGCGCGAGGGGCGGGCGTCGCTGGTCGACGCGTTCGCGCACGAGCGCGACGGCGAGATCATGTTGTACGGGCTGCACATCGCCGAGTACCGCTACGGCACGTGGACCAACCACGCGCCGCGCCGGAACCGCAAGCTGCTGCTGCACCGCGCCGAGATCGGCAAGATCCTGGAGAAGGTCCGCGAGGGCGGGGTGACCCTGGTGCCGCTGTCGATGTACTTCGACAACGGGTGGGCCAAGGTCGAGCTGGCCGTGGCCAAGGGCAAGCGCACGTACGACAAGCGGCAGACCCTCGCCGAGCGCGACGCCAACCGCGAGATCGCCCGGGAGCTGGGTCGACACCTCAAGGGCCATCCCCGCCGCCCCTGAACCGGGGTTTTTCCGCGCGCCACGCCGCGCCGACCGTTGACGACATCCGCACGGAGTGATGTGCTCACGTCGATGCCGTTAATGAAAACGGTAGTCGTTACCCAAAGCGGAGGAGAATCATGTCGCTCACCGTCCCGCCCGCCCTGCTCGACACCGCCGAACGCGGACCCGTCGACGACGAGGCGTTCGTCGCCTGCGTCCGCGACTCCCTGCCGTACGCCTGGGCCACCGTCAGCCGGGTCGTCGCCGATCTCGAGGCCGGCGACGCCGACCTCGCGGACAACGTCGTCCCGCCGCCCACCGACGCCGACCGCGGGCAACTGCTCCGGGCGCTGGCGAGCGACGCGATCCGCGCCGGCCTGGAACGCCACTTCGGCGTACGACTGGCCTTCCAGAACTGCCACCGGGTGGCCGCGTTCCGCCCGTCGGCGGTCGACGGGGAGCACTACCGCCGCTTCGTCTCGCCCCGGGGGCAACTCCTGAACCAGTCCCCTGAGCTGCGCAACTGCTGACGGACCGGCTGGTGGGGGTGTCGCCGCCGCGCGACACCCCCACCGCACCGGGCCCGCGATCGTGCGGGTCGAGGCGCGGTCAGCGCCCGATCGTGTCCAACTCGACGACGTCGTCGTCGGCGAGGGCGAGTGCCGCGCCGGCGATGTTCTCGCGCAGGTGCGCCACGGACGACGTGCCAGGGATCAACAGGATGTTCGGCGACCGCCGTAGCAGCCAGGCGAGGGCGACGGACATCGGTGTCGACCGCAGCCGCGTGGCGACGGCCGAGAGGACCGCGGACTGCAACGGGCTGAAGCCGCCCAACGGAAAGAACGGCACGTAGGCGACGCCCTGGTCGGCCAGCGCGTCGATCATCTCGTCGTCCTGGCGGTGCGCGAGGTTGTACCTGTTCTGCACGCACACGATCGACGTGATCGACTGCGCCTCGGCGACCTGCTCCGGCGTCACGTTGCTCACCCCGAGGTGCCGGATCAGGCCCTGCCGCTGGAGGTCGACGAGCGCCTCCAGCGCCTCCGCCACCGGCCCGGGTTCGGGCCCCTCGGCATTGCCGAGCCGCAGGTTGACCACGTCGAGCGCGTCGAGGCCGAGGGTCTGAAGGTTCTCGTGGACGGCCCGACGCAGGCTCTGCGGGTCGCGAGCCGGGGGCCACCCGCCCTGCTGGTCACGGACCGCGCCGACCTTGGTCACCAGGTGCAGTGATTCGGGGTACGGGTACAGCGCCTCCCGGATCAGCTCGTTGGTGACGTGCGGCCCGTACGCCTCGGCGGTGTCGATGTGGGTGACACCGAGTTCGACGGCCTCGCGGAGGACGGCGAGTGCGCCGTCCCGGTCGGCCGGCGGCCCCATGACCCAGGGGCCGGCGAGCTGCATGGCGCCGTAGCCGAACCGGGTGACGTCCAGGTCACCCAGCGTCCAGGTGCCGCCGGGAAGGGAGTGGGAAGCCATGTTCGTACCTCTGACTCTCGCATCGCACCGGGTGGTTCCGGTGCCTCGCTGTTACCGGAACCAACTGTCAGGGTGTAGCTTCCTTTCGGGAAGTAGGAACCTGAAAGTACGTAACTCACCGGGGTGAAGGAGCACGGCGATGGCGACGACGACGGCGGCCCAGAAGAGGGCGCAGGCCAAGTCGGACTACGACGCGTTCCTGGCGCAGTGTCCGAGCCGCAAGCTGCTCGACCGGATCGCGGACAAGTGGGTCACACTGGTGCTGGCCGCGCTCCGCGGCGCAGGCTCGCCGCAGTCCGGTGCCGACTGCTCCGGCGAGCCCCGGCCGATGCGCTACTCGGAGCTGTCCCGCCTGCTCGCCGGTGTCAGTCAGAAGATGCTCACGCAGACGTTGCGTTCGCTGGAGCGGGACGGTCTGATCACGCGCACCGTGGAGCCGACCGTGCCCGTCACGGTCACCTACGCGCTCACCGACCTGGGCCTCTCCCTGCACGAGGTGGTGCGCGGCCTGAAGAGCTGGGCCGAGACGCACATGGACGACGTGTTCGCCAACCGCGCGACGTACGACGGTCGCGCGACCTGATCACCCCTCGCACCTACCCACTGAGAAGGCCGCAACGACACGCAGGAACCATCTCATCCGGCAGTTCCTCCTCGCAGGTGCGGACGCTAGGGTGGTCCCGTGACGACCTTCCGGATCGGCGCGGCGGCCGACCTGCTCGGCGTCAGCGCCGACACCATCCGCCGCTGGGTGGACGCCGGGCGGCTGCCCGCCGGGCGCGACGAACACGGCCACCGGATCATCGACGGGGTCGACCTCGCGGCGTTCGCCCGGACGCAGGCCGCCGACCCGGACGCGGGTGCCGAGTTCTCCTCGGCGCGCAACCGGTTGCGCGGCATCGTCGTCGACGTCCGCAAGGACACGGTGATGGCCCAGGTCGACATCCAGGCCGGCCCGTTCCGGGTGGTGTCGCTGATGAGCCGGGAGGCGGTCGACGACCTCGACCTGCGGGTCGGCTCGGTCGCCGTCGCCGTGATCAAGTCGACCACCGTGGTGGTGGAGCGCGCCGCTCCCGCCGCCTCGGCCGCAGCGCGGGGGAACGGATGAGGCGTCGGGCCCGACTCATCGCGGCGGCACTGGCGGTGGCCGTGCTGGCGACGGCCGGCTGCGACCGTACGGGCGACCCGGCGACCGGGGGCGACACCCGGGACGGTCGGGTCAGCGGCACGATCACCGTGTTCGCCGCCGCCTCGCTGACCGAGTCGTTCACCCGCATCGCCCGGGACTTCGAGGCCGCCAACCCCGGCGTCACCGTCACCCTCAACCTGGCCGGCAGCTCGGCCCTGGCCAACCAGATCACCCAGGGCGCACCGGCGGACGTCTTCGCCTCGGCCGCGCCGAAGAACATGGCGACCGTGACCGAGGCCGGCGACGCCGACGGCACGCCGTTCGTCTTCGCCCGCAACCAACTGGTGATCGCGGTGCCCGCCGGCAACCCGAGGGGCGTGACCGGCCTCGCCGATCTCGCCCGTCCGGGAGTGAAGGTGGCGCTCTGCGCCGACCAGGTGCCGTGCGGCGCGGCGGCGCGTACCGCCCTGACCGCGGCCGGCGTCGCGCTGACGCCGGTCACCCTCGAACAGGACGTCAAAGGCGCGCTGGCAAAGGTCAAGCTCGGCGAGGTCGACGCGGCCCTGGTCTACCGCACCGATGCCCGCGCCGCGCGCACCGACGTGACAGGTGTCGAGTTCCCCGAGTCGGCGCGGGCGATCAACGACTATCCGATCGTCGCGCTGACGAACGCGCCGAATCGGGCCGGCGCGCGGGCCTTCGTCGCGTACGTCCGCTCGACGCCGGCACAGGCGGTCCTCGCCGAGGCGGGCTTCCAGGCGGCCCGATGAGCCTGCTCCACGCGCCCAGCACGTTCCGGCGGCGGGGACGGGTGCCGGCGGCGCTGCTGATCCCGGCCGGGCTGGGTCTGCTCTTCCTGGTCCTGCCGCTGGCCGGGCTGGTGGTCCGGGCACCGTGGACGACACTGCCGCAGCGGCTCACCGCGCCGGGGGCGCTGACCGCGCTGCGTCTGTCGGTGCAGACCGCGACCCTGGCCACGCTGCTCTGCCTGCTGCTCGGGGTGCCCCTGGCGTGGCTGCTGGCCCGGGTCGAGTTTCCCGGCCGTCGGCTGGTCCGCGCCCTGGTCACCGTGCCGCTGGTGCTGCCGCCGGTGGTCGGCGGCGTGGCGCTGCTGCTGGTCTTCGGCCGGCGCGGGCTGCTCGGCGGCTGGCTCGACGCCACGTTCGGCGTCACCCTGCCGTTCACCACCGCGGGCGTGGTGCTGGCCGAAGCGTTCGTCGCCATGCCGTTCCTGGTCATCGCCGTGGAGGGTGCGCTCCGCGCCGCCGACCACCGCTACGAGGAAGCCGCCGCGACACTGGGTGCCAGCCGGTGGACCACCTTCACCCATGTCACGGTGCCGCTGGTGGCGCCCGGGCTGGCCGCCGGCGCGGTGCTGTGCTGGGCGCGGGCGCTCGGCGAGTTCGGTGCCACCATCACCTTCGCCGGCAACTATCCCGGGCGTACCCAGACCATGCCGTTGGCCGTCTACCTGGCGTTGGAGACCGACCTGGAGTCCGCGATCGTGCTCAGCCTGGTGCTGCTGATCGTCTCGGTGGGCATCCTGGCCGCGCTGCGCGACCGCTGGCTGGCCGGCCCGTGACCGCGCCGACACCGGACGACCGGCTCGGGACCGCGCCGCCGGCCGACCCGCCGGCGATCGCGCCGCTGCTGGATGCCCGACTGGTCGTCGACCGGGGGGCCTTCCGGCTGGACGTGCCGCTGCGGGTCGCGCCCGGCGAGGTCGTCGCGCTGCTCGGGCCGAACGGGGCCGGCAAGACCACCGCGCTGCGCGCCCTGGCCGGACTGCACCCGCTCACCGCCGGGCACATCACCCTCGACGGTGTCGACCTGGACCGGCCGGCCGGCCGGGGCTGGGTGCCCACCGAGCGTCGGCCGATCGGCGTGGTCTTCCAGGACTACCTGCTGTTCCCGCACCTCGACGCGTTGGACAACGTGGCATTCGGGCCGCGCCGGCACGGTGTCGACCGGCGGGCGGCACGGGTCACCGCGCGGAACTGGCTCGACCGGGTGGGCCTCGCCGGCCAGGCGCACCGCAAACCCCGCCAGCTCTCCGGCGGGCAGGCGCAGCGGGTGGCGCTGGCCCGCGCGCTGGCCGTCGGGCCGTCGCTGCTGCTGCTCGACGAGCCCCTGGCCGCGCTGGACGCGCGTACTCGTCTGGAGACCCGCGCCCAACTGCACGGTCACCTGGCCGCGCACCCGGGCGCGACGGTGCTGGTCACCCACGATCCGCTGGACGCGTTGGCGCTCGCCGACCGCCTGGTCATCGTCGAGGGTGGGCGCGTCGTCCAGGAGGGCGACGGCCCGAGCGTGACGGCCCGGCCGCGCACCGACTACGTGGCACGGCTGGTCGGGCTGAACCTCTACCGGGGTCGGGCCGACGGCCACGGGGTACGCGTCGCGCCGGATTTGACGCTCAGCGTGGCCGACCGGCTCGACGGCGACGCGTTCGTGGCGTTCCGCCCGGCGGCGGTGGCCCTGCATCCGGCGCGACCCGACGGCAGCCCTCGCAACACCTGGGCGGGCACGGTGACCGGCGTGCAGCGCCACGGCGACAACGTGCGGGTGCAGGTGGACGGGCCGATCGGCGTGGCCGCCGACGTCACGCCGGCCGCGGCGGCGCAGCTCCGGCTGATACCCGGCCAACGGATCTGGGTGGCGGTCAAGGCGACCGAGACCCACGCGTACCCGGCGACGACCTGACGCCGCCGTCGCGCGAGGAGCGGGCGCGCGGCCGTCGCTGTCGGGCTCGGTGCGCAGGCCGATGCCGGACCGGATGCGGCCCCTGCTACACGATGCGCAGCCGGCCGCCCGTCCGGTGAGCGGAGGTCAGTCGGCGAGCAGGTCGGCGTGCGCGGCGCGTAGCCGGGCCAGGGTCGGGTCGCTGCCCGGGACGACCCGGCGGTCCAGCTCGGCCCACACCTCGGCCAGCGCCGCACGGACCGCGCCCAGCTCGGCGGCGTGCCGCTGGCTGCTGCGGCGGTGCTGCTCGTCGAGGCGGCGGGCCCAACCGGCGGTGACCGCGGCGAGCCGGTCGGCGTCGGCGCGGGCCTGGGCGGCGCTGCGGGCCGCGACGGCGGGAACGATCGCGGCGACCGGGCGGGAATCGCCGTCGCGGGTGACGACGGTGACCGCGTCGGTCAGCTCAGCCAACGCGACGAGCTGGCTGAACCGGGTGCGCGCCTCACGCAGCGGCACGGAACGCGGCGGGTCGGAATGTGGGGTGAGCGCGGGGATGGCCATGAATGCATGCTGCCGCCCGGGTACGACAGAAATCCGTCGTCGTCAGTGGACGGTGGGCGGCGGTACGGGGGCGGCCCGCCACTCGTCGGCCAGCACCGACCAGATCTCCAGGTCGATGCGGCCGTGCGGGCCCGGGTAGACCTGGCGCAGGGTGCCGTCGTGACGCAGGCCGAGCCGGCGGGCCAGGGCGATGCTGCGGACGTTGGCGGCGTTGGTGCGCCACTCGACGCGCTGGATGCCGCGCTCGCGTACCGCCCAGTCGACGATCCGCCGTACCGCGGGGGCCACGATGCCCCGACCCTGCGCCGCCGGCTCCAGCCAGCAGCCGACCTCGCACAGGCCGAGCGTGACGTCGAACGACACGAACATCACCCCGCCGACCAGCGTGCCGCGCCACCACAGCCCCCAGATGCCGCCGGTGTCGGCCGCCCAGCGGTCGGCGTAGCGCTGCAACACGGCCCGGGCCGACGGCAGGTCGGTGGCGACGAAGGACGGCGACACCCAGGGCCGGATGTGCTCCCGCGCCCGGTCCAGGTGGGCGAGGAACTCCTCGGCCTGCCAGGGGTGCAACGCGCGCAGCTCGACGTCCTCGCTCAACAGCAGGGCGAACACCGGGCCTCCATTCGGGCGCGCTCGGGTATCGCACCATCCTGCCTGGCCGACGCCCGGCCCATCAAATGATCATGTGGGTCCAGTAGCTGAGCCAGAGCACGAACAGCGCGCCCTGCACGAGGGCGAGCGCCGCCGTGAGCCACACGTCGACACCCGCCCGGCGGGCCCAGCGGGCCAGCACCAGGGCCACCGGGAACGCGGCCAGCAGGTAGCGCAGCAGGCTCTTGTAGACGGCGGGGCCCAGCGACAGCGGCACCAGCACCATGAGCACGCCGTAGACCAGGTAGGGCACCTCCCGACGGCGGAGTCCGGCGACCAGGACGACCAGCACGACCAGGGCGAACAGCACCCGGGCGGCGTCGCGCGGCTCGCCGGTGAACGCATCCAGCACCACCGGAACGGGGTTCTGCGCCTCGATCCCCCAGCCGGCCTTCTGCGCGTGCTGGTAGGCGAACCAGTCGCCGCCCCGCCACCGGCAGAACGCCATGAAGGTGAACCATCCGGCGGGCAGCAGCAGCAACGGCCAGCCGGTCCGCAGGTAGCCGAGCAGGGCACGCGGACCGAGCCGCCAGTCGTGCTGGCGCAGCAGCACCAGCGCCAACGGCAGGGCGACGAACAGTCCGAGCGACCGGCTCATCGCCAGGAAGTAGCCGACCACGCCGACCAGCAGCCACCGGCGGCGCTCGGCGTAGTAGAAGGCGGCCAGCGCGAGGCAGACGAACAGCGACTCGGTCAGCGCGGCCTGGAACAGGAAGGCCGTCGGCAGGAGCACGAGGTAGCGGGTGAACCGCCGGGCCGCGTCGGCCTCACCGAGCAGCACCTCGGCCAGCCGATAGCCGTACCCGAGGGCGCCCAGGAACGCGACGTTGCTGATCAACAGCAGGGCCAGCGCGTTGTCGCCGCCGAGCAGCGCGCCGACCGGTCGGGCGAGGAAGGGGTAGAGCAGTGGAAAGCCGAAATCCCCCCACGGTCGCCCGGTCAGCGGCAGTTCGCTCAGCCGCAGGTAGAGCAGCGCGTCCCAGGCGAACCAGAACGAGATCCACCGGTGCCCGGAGATCTCGCGCTGCTGCGCCCACATCAGCGCCTCGTCCGGCGGCGGCGCGCCGGGAATGCCGTCCCAGGCGTGCAGGACCAGCAAGCCGAGCAGGGTCAGCAGCAGCTTCGCGCCGAGAAAGAGCCCGATCAGGTACGGCCAGGGCGCCGGCATCCGGTGGACCAGTCGCGCGCCCGCACCGGCCAGCGCCGCCGCACGCCGCCGGCCGTCTCGCCACCGGTGCATCCGCCCCGCTCCCCCGGTCCGCCCCGCCGCCCGCCGCCCTCCCCGTTGTACGCCCCGGCGGCGCTCGCCGGAGGGGAAACCCACCAGGACCAGGAGGTGACATCCCGGGCATAAGGGGTACGCGGGCCGCCTCGACCAGCAACAGGGAGTACGGCGGCATGAGCGAGCAACACGGCACGGTGGTCATCGGCGCGGGGCCGGCGGGGCTCACGGCGGCGTACGAACTGCTCCGCCACGGGCGGCCGGTCCGGGTCTTCGAGGCCGACGAGGTGGTCGGCGGGATCAGCCGAACCGTGGAGCGCGACGGCTGGCGCTTCGACATCGGCGGGCACCGGTTCTTCACCAAGGTCCCCCGGGTGGAGGCGTTCTGGCACGAGATCCTGCCCGACGAGGACTTCCTGACCCGACCCCGGATGAGCCGGATCTTCTACCGGGGCGCCCTGTTCAACTATCCGCTGAGCGCGACGAACGCGCTGCGCAACCTGGGTCTGCCGGAGGCGGTACGCTGCCTCGGCTCGTACGCCCGGGCGCGGCTGCGCCCACCGCGCGACCAGTCGCACTTCGAGGGCTGGGTGTCGGCCCGGTTCGGTTGGCGGCTGTACTCGATCTTCTTCAAGACGTACACCGAGAAGGTCTGGGGTATGCCGGCGGACCGGCTGCGGGCCGACTGGGCCGCGCAGCGGATCAAGAACCTGTCGCTGGCCACGGCGATCCGTAACGCGCTGCTGCCCCACCGCCGCCGCACCGACGTGACCAGCCTGATCGAGGAGTTCCAGTACCCGAAGTACGGGCCCGGGATGATGTGGGAGCGCTGCGCCGAGCAGGTACGCCAGCGCGGCGGCGAGGTGTCGACCGGTACCTGGGTGACCGCCGTGCACCGCGACCCGAAACGACGTCGGGCGATCAGCGTGACGCTCAACGGCGCGGGCGGGCAGCGTACCGAGCCGGCCGACGATGTGATCTCGTCGATGCCGATCTCGGAGCTGGTCGCCGCGCTGCGCCCGCCCGCGCCCCCGGAGGTGCTGGCCTGCGCCGCCGACCTGCGCTACCGCGACTTCCTGACCGTCGCGCTGGTGGTGCCGGCGGAGTTCTCGTTCCCCGACAACTGGATCTACGTGCACGATCCGGCGGTACGGGTGGGCCGGATCCAGAACTTCGGCTCCTGGTCGCCGTACCTGGTCAAGGACGGGCGCACCTGCCTGGGCCTGGAGTACTTCGTGTTCGAGGACGACGAGATGTGGCGTACCTCCGATGCCGACCTGGTGGCCCTGGCCACCGCGGAGCTGGAGCGGCTCGGTCTGGTCCGCCCGGGGGTGGTCGAGGCCGGGCACGTCGTGCGGATGCCGAAGGCCTATCCGGTGTACGACGAGCGCTACCAGCACAACGTGGACGTGATCCGGGCGTGGCTGGCCGAGGCCGTGCCGAACGTGCACCCGGTGGGACGCAACGGCATGCACCGCTACAACAACCAGGACCACTCGATGCTCACCGCGATGCTGACCGTCGACAACATCGTCACCGGCAGCGCCCACGACATCTGGTCGGTCAACGTCGAGCAGGACTACCACGAGCAGTCGACCGACGGCGACGTGCGGCGGGGCACCGGCCGGGACGCGCCGGTGCTGCCGAGCCGGATCATCACCGCGCCGATCACCGCTCCCGAGGCTGCCCGCACGGCCGGCGACGGCGGTCGATCCGCGCAGGCGCCGCTGGTCTGAGTAGGGACTTAGTCGTCCAGGCCACCCAGTAGGGTGTCGGGACAGCCCGGCGGCCGGGAGGGTCCATGACGCCAACACAGGTCTCCATCCACACGGGAATGACCACGGGCCAGCGGATGGTCCGCAAGCTCTGCAAATGGCTCTTCTTCGGCCTGCTCCTTGGCGTGCTGCCCATCGTGTGCCAGACCGGTGTCCTGTGGTTGCAGGGAAACACGTCCGAGGCGATCGACGTCTTCGGTGACGGCGAGTTGTTCTTCCTGGCCGTGGGCCTGGCCACGGCGGCCGTGGGCGATCTCGTGTTCGACCGCAGGATCGACGGGCACGCGGACATCGCCCACGGTCTCGCCATCGCCGCGGCGCTCATCATCATCACGCTCGCGGCGGTCGGTTACGGGGCGGCCAAGACCGTGGACGAGATGTCCGGTCCGGCCGTGGCGCTCGCCGCGTCACCGAGTGCCGCGGCGCTGCCGAAGTCGGTCGGCGTCTCCGCTCCGGACGTGCCCGACTCGATCGGCGTCGCGCCGACGGTCCTCGGTGGCGCGCCGGCCACAATGGGCGCAGCGCCGGAGTCGCCGCGAGCACAATCGACGGCCGCCGCCCAGACGGCCGAGGACCGCCGCAACCGCATCACCCAGGTCTCCGTGTGGGTGCTGCTCTTCGCGATCGTGACCAGCGTGGCCAACGTGGTGCTCTCGGAGAGGTGGTGACCGTGTTCGAGGCGCTGCTGATCGCGGTCGGCGGGTTGACCGCTGTCGGTGCGGTCGCCAACACCGTCTGGGCCGTGTTGCGGGGTCGTCGTGATCGACCGGCCACGAACACCGTCGAGGTGACGGTGGACGGCCGGACGTTGCGGGTCGAGGGCGCCGACGAGGCCGATATCGCCGAAATCGTGCAGGCATTCGTGAAGCGCCAGGAGGAGCGCAGCGGGGCGGTCGAGCGCGAGGCGGGCGAGCCCGACAAGGCGTGATGCGGTGGCGGCACCACCGCCGACTGACGAGCTCGGACCTCCCCTGGACGGCGTGGCTACCATCCTCTCGTGATCGAGGAATTGATGAGACGCGCCGCCACCGAGGACGACGACGCGATCGAGGAGTTGAGCGCCATCGCGGACGCCGACCCTCGCCGGCTGACCCCGCACCTGGGTCTCCTGCTCGACCTCGACGTGCTGTACCCGGGAAAGTTGTACCGCGCGGCGGACGCCGACCTGGTCCGTCGGATCATCGAGCAGGTCGACAGCGGCCGAACGCCCGACCGGCTCAACCACCTGCTCATGGTCCTGGCGCACACTGCTCACCCGTCCGCAGAGAGCGCGCTGCGTCGCTGGACGACGCAGCCTCCCGCGGGTTCGGACAAGCTGCATGTCGATGCGCTCAGCTACGCGCACGAGGGCGGCTGGGCGGTCGGCGCGGACGGTCGGCGACGGGACCTGTGCGGGGACACCGCGTACCGGTGGGTCATGCGGGAAACGCCGCCGGGCGTCGATCGGTCCGCTTGCCCCTGGTGCTCCTCGCCGCTGTGGGTCGCCGCGGACCTCGACACCACGGACGCCGACATCGCCGCGGCGCTGGCCCACACGGGGTGGTCCGGGCGATTGGTGATCGAGACCTGCCACTTCTGCGCCTGCTACACGACGCTGTACAGCCACGTCACGCCGGCCGGTGACGTCACCTGGTGGGCCGGCAACGCCCGCCCGACCTACCTCCCGGACGCCACCCAACCGGAGGATCCCCCGGCACTGTCACCGGTCCTCGGGCCGGCCTTGACGAGCCCGTACCAGGTCAGCGCCTGGAACCAGGGTGGATCGACACTGGGCGGCCGGCCCGAGTGGATCCAGGACGCCGAGCACGCCGACTGCCCCGGTTGCGGCGAACTTATGGACTACGTGGGTCTGATCGCCGGCGCCGACCTGGACGAGTACGGCGAGGGCGCGTTCTACCTGCACCTGCACCAGCCGTGCGGCTTCGCCGCAGTGAACTACCAGCAGAGTTGACCGCGCGACAGGGTCGCGGCAGGGCGATCGCCGTGAGTCGCTGACGTGCTGTCGCCAGCAGACCCGAGCCGAAGGAGTCATCCGTGGCACTTGGCAGCGAGCAGCGTCGCGCAGAACGCAGGCCGCGCGTCGAAGGACTGTTCGCCGGTGGGCAGGTTGACGCCGCGCTCGACCTCCTGCACCTCATGGACATGGCCTGGCACGACTGCTACGGCCCGCAGGAACTGGAGGTTCCACCTCCGGTGCTCGACGATGTCCTGCTGCTGGCAGACGGTGACCTGGCCGTCCTGATCACCGTTGCTCGCGAGGCGGTCATCGACTTCCGGGACGTCCGGATCGCTGCCGACGAAAGACGTACGCAGAGCCGGTAGCTGCGCACTCCGTCAAGGGGCGGTGTCACCTCAGGTACGCGGCGAGCGGGATGTTCTGTGCCCGCAGGGCGGTGGCGACCAGGCCGGCGATCTGTCGGGCTCCGGCCACCTCGAAGTGGGTGTGGTCGTTGCAGAAGAACGCTCCGACCGCGCCCGTCGAGTAGTCACCGTTGTTCGGGCACAACCTGAGCGTGTTGTAGAGCGCCACGCTCTTCGCGTGCAGGTCGATGACGGGTACGCCGTTGGCGGCGGCCGCTGCCGTCGTCTCGGTGACGAAACCGCGATTGCCGACGGCGGTGCCGCCGCTACAGGTGATCGCCGCGACCGGGGTGACGAAGATCGGCTTCACGCCCCGGGCCTTGGCGGCCGTCGCCATGACGCCGAGCAGTTCCTTGAAGCGGTTGCGACCGACGTGGCGCGGGCAGGCCGAGTCGCCGTCGTTGATGCCGAACTGGATGATCAGGTAGTCACCGGCCTTGAAGCCACTGCCGCTGTCCAGCATCGCCGCCCACCGTGCGCTGTAGGCGGTCGAGCTGAGCACGCACTCGCCGGCCGAGTTCTTGGTGGTGGTCACGTTGCCCTCGTACAGCCACGTCTGGATGCTGCGCCCGCCGACGGCGCTGTTCCGCACGGTGACGTTCGAGGTGAGGTAGGACGCGAACTGGCTGCCCCACCCGATCGGACAGGAACTGGCGTTCATCATCGTGGAGTCGCCGGCCATCCACACCGTGATCGGCGCGGGTGTCGGTGACGTGGACGGGCTGACCGGCGGCGTGCTCGGACCGGTGCAGGGTGTCGGCTCGGGCGACGGCGTCGATGTCGGCGACGGCGCGGTGGGCGACGGCGTCGGCGCGGTGGGGCTCGCCCCCGGTGGTCCGACGCAGGTGGTGCCGTTGAACGTGAAGGACGAGGGCACCGGGTTGCTGCCGTTCCACGAGCCGGTGAAACCGAAGGCCACCGACGCGCCAGTGCCGACGGCACCGTTGTAGCTCATGTTGGTGGCGGTGACCGCCGTACCGGTGACCGTGACGGTGGCGTTCCACGCCTGGGTCACGCCCTGCCCGGAGGCGAGGCGCCAACCGACGGTCCAACCGGTCACCGCGTCCCCGAAATTGGTGACGACGACATCCGCGCCGAATCCGCCGCTCCACTGGCTGGTGATCCGGTAGTCGACGGCGCACGCCGGGGCGGCGGCCCGGGCGGTGGCGACGCCGAGCCCGCCGGCCGCGACGGTCAGGACCGCCGCGGCCAGGGCCAGGAGGCGCGATCGGCGAACCTTCATCGGTTACTCCTGCCTCGATCGGGGACGCCCACCGTCAGGTGGCGGCGGCGCACGGGGAGCCGTTGAGGGCGAAACCGGTGGCTCCGGTGAGCGGGCTGTCGGTGATGATCCCGAAGCTCGCCGAGCCGGCGGCCGGGATCACCGCGTTCCAGGCGACGTTCGCCGCCGTGGCCGCGGCGCCGGACTGGGTGACGGTGGCATTCCAGGACTGTGTGATCCGCTGACCGCCCGGCAGGGACCAGGTCAGGGTCCACCCGTTGACGCCGACGGCGGAGGTGTTGTGGAGCGTCACGTCGAACTGGGCGCCCGTACCCCAGTCACCGGTCTTGCGGTAGCTGACCGCGCAGCCCGCACCCGCCGGAGGCGTCGGCGCACCAGTGGTCGGCGCGGGGGTGGTCGGGGGCGGGGTCGTGGGGGGCGGGGTGGTCGGGCCCGGGGTGGTGGTCAGGCGGGCGCTGAGGATCGGGGCGAGCCGGTCGGTGATGGCCTGGTGGCCCGCGTCGTTCGGGTGCACCGAGTCGCTGAGGCCGCCGGCCGGCAGCCAGCCGGTGGTGTCCACGTAGACGACGTTCGCGTCACCGGCGGCGTTACGGACCCGCACCGCCGCCTCCGTCTCCGCCGCGTAGCGACCGATGAACGTCCGCAGGGCGAAGAGCGTGGCGTTCGGGAACGTGGCCCGGATCCTGGTCAGGAAGGTGGTGTACGCCGCCTGGAAGGCCGTGGCGCTCACGCCGTGGCTCTTGTCGTTGGTGCCCAGGTTGATCACCACGCCGTCGGCGGTGTAGCGGGAGAAGTCCCACGGGTCGGTGCCGGCCTGACCACCGGAGGACATCCAGTAGCGGGTCGACTGGGCCCAGCAGCCATCGGTCGTCTCGGCCAGACACATCCCACCGATCGCGATCTGGGTGTGGTCGTACCCGAGCCGCTCACCGACCTTGAAGGCGTAGTCCGTCACGGCGAGTTGACTGCTGGTGGCACCTGCGGTGATCGAGTCACCGACGAACTCGACCAGCTTGGGGCGGACCGGTGGCCGGTACGTGCCCGCGCCGGAGTCGAGGACCAGCCCCTGGAAGACCGCGTCCCCGGTGTAGGAGCCGGCCACCTGCCGGTAACTGACGATCAACGTGTGGCTGCCGGCAGCGAGGGCGGTCGGCGTCAGGTTGATCGTGCCGGAGCCGGTGAAGGACGTGAACGCCCCGCCGTCGATGCTGGCCCACAACTGGATGGTGTTGCGCTGTCGAAGCTTCACCGTCCGGCCGGTGAACCCGACCCGCAGGTACGCGCCGGCCCAGTAGGGCACGTAGGCCGAGGGATTCGTCCTGTTCCACCGGCCGACGAAGCTGATGTTCGAGTCCGTCGGTGTGCCGTCGCCGGCGGCGGCCTCGGCGCTGAGCACCGGTAGACCCGCGGCGAGCACCCCGGCGGCGACCGCGATGCCGGCGGCGGTACGCAGCGAACGGATCCTCGTCATCGGATGGGGTTCCAGCCGTCGGTGCCCGCCAGGTAGGCGGTGGGTGTGTACTGGGCGGCGGTGGAGGCGCTCATCTGGGGCCGGTTGGCGTTGACGCCGGCGCCCGCCCCGGTGCTGCCGTACTCGGCGAACCGTGCGTCCCGCCACGAGAAGCCGGACATGTCGGTCCAGGGGTCGGTACGGATGTGCGCGCCCATCGTGACGCCCCGGTAGAGGACCTGACCACGGGCGTTGACGTCGCCGCTGGGGTGCCAGGGTCGACCCAGGTAGACGGTCCGGGCGGGGGCGTTGCTGGTCAGGGTGGTGCCCCAGAACAGGAAGCCGTACTTGTTGTTGATGTCGGTGGCCGCGGCGGTGAGGTAACCGTTGTTCGACGACGAGCCCCGGGTGAGCGAGTGGACGGTGCCGCTCTGGAAGACCATGGTGCCCCGGCCGAAGATGAAGTCGACGTCACCCTGCACGTAGGAGTTACGGACGTAGAGCCGCCGGACCGCGCTGACGCTGGGGGCGTTGACCAGCAGGGTGTCCTGGTTGCCGAGGATGCGGACGTTGTCGAACTGCACCCGGTCGCCGGAGGTGTTGACCGCGACGGCCTGCTCGGCGTCGAGGGTGTGCGCTGCCTCGTCGAAGTCGTTCGACATGGTCAGGTTCCTGATGGTGGTGTCGTTGGCGTTGACGAAGACCGAGGCGCTGCCGGACGTGCCGTACGTGCCGCCACCGGGCTTGGTCTGGCCGGAGGCATGCCCTTCGACGATCACCACCTGGCTGGCGGAGCTGCCGGCGCCGACCAGGGTGAGGAAGGGCTTGTTGGCGGGAATGGTGACCACGCCCCGGTAGGTGCCGGGTTTGATGGAGATGGTGACCGGAACACCGTTGTTCGCCGCGACACTGTCGATCGCCGCCTGCACGGTCAGGTAGGTGCCACTGCCGTCGGCGGCCACCGTGATGGTCGTGGCCGCCGACGCGGCAGTGGCCGGCGCGACCGCGGCGGCGAGCGCGCACACCGTCAGCACCGCCATCGAGCGCACCTGACGAGCCCTGCCGGATGTGGTCATGAGCGTTCTCCGATCCCGGGCCGCTGCCGAATCTGATGTCGACCGGCAGACGACGACGTTACGTGAACGTTAACATCGACGTTTGGAAATATAAAGCGTCGGCCGGGCAGCAGGAGCGGGGTGGCGAGCAGGAGCACGCCGGAGACCGTGATCGCCGTGAGCGGGCTGGTGAGGGTCGCGAGCACACCCCAGATCACCACCAGCGCCGCCTGGACGAGCCGACTGACGGCACTCCACATGCTGAGGACGCGAGCGGTGTGGCTCAGCGGAATGCGGCGCAGCCGCTCGGTCGCGGAGATCGGGTTGAAGACGCCCATGCAGGTGATGAGCAGCCCCTCGACGACGATCACGGTGAGCAGCCCGGGGACACCCGGCTGGACGAGGGCGAGACCGAGTGGGAAGACCGAACGCAGCCACCCGGAGACGATCATGACCTGGTGCCGGCCGTGGCGGGCCACCAGGCGGGCGGAGAGGCGGGCGCCCACCAGGCCGCCGAGCGCCGGGACGCCGAAGGCGAGACCGTACTGCCACGCCGGGAAGTGGTACTGACCGAGCAGGAGTACCGCCAGCAACGGCGCGGTGGCCATGATGAGGCCGCCGACCAGGACCGCGTTGAGGAACAACCCGCGCAGGACGGCGTCACCGACGATGATTCGCCACCCGTACCGCAGGTCGGCGGGTCGCGGTCCGGCCGACCGGTCGCGGGGTGACGCGACGTCGCCGCCGCGTACCCGCCGGACCGCGAGCGCCGACAGCAGGTAACTGAGGGCGTCGACGCCGACGGTGACGACCGGGCCGAGCAGTCCGACGAGCGCGCCGCCGAGCGGCGGCCCGGCCGCCGTCGCCGCCCAGGCCGTGCCCTCGAACCGGCCGTTGGCGACCAGCAGGTCGTCGCCACGAAGAAGATGCTTGAGGTACGCGCCGGACGCCGCGGCGAACGCGATGCCCGCGGTCCCGCAGACCACGGAGACGACCAGCAACTGACCGTACGACAGCAGACCGAGGGCGTACGCGACCGGGACGCTCGCCATCGCCGCGGCCCGGATCAGGTCCATGGCGATCAGCACCGGACGCTTCGGCCGGCGCTCGACCCAGGGCCCGAGGGAGAACGCCAGCACCGCCACGACGGCCGGACCGACCGCCTCCAGCAGCGAGACCGCGAACGGCGACGAGTCCAGCACGCGGACCGCGATCAGCCCGAACGCGCCGAAGGCGAGCCAGGTGCCGTACGTGCTCACGGCGTAGGCCGACCACAGCCAGCCGAAGTCGGGCCCCAACCGCGCGCGCATCTGACTCCCTCGGGACAACCGGTGTTCGGATCCGGGGCAGCAGATCGCAGCCTTCTACCTGGAAGCAAACAACCGGATCAGGCCGCGTCACAACCATCGGTTGTGCGGGTCCATAATCAGCCGGTGGATACCGAGGCGGTACGGTCGTTCGTGCGGGCAGCCGAGTTCGGGCAGTTGCAGCACGCGGCCGACGAGCTGGGGGTGACGCAGCAGGCCGTGTCGAAGCGGATCGCGGCCCTCGAACGCGCGCTCGACGTCCGGTTGTTCACGCGTACCCCCAGAGGGGTCGAGCTGACACCCGACGGCCAGGCGTTCCTGCCGCACGCCCGGGGCATCGTCGCCGGGGTGGACCGCGCGGTCGCCGCGATCAGACCGGGCTCGCGGGCCCTGCGGATCGACGTTCTCGGCCTGCGCTCGGCGCAGGCCGTGGTCCTGCACGACTACTGGCGCTCGCATCCGGAGGTCGACCTCGACGTCGTGACGCTGCGGGTCAGCGACCCGCGCGAGGCGGTCGCCGCGGTGCGGGCGGGGGACGTGGACGCCTCGTTCCGGTCGGTCACCGACCCGGCGACGCTGCCGCGCGAGGTACGGGTGGTGCACGCCTTCGACTCGGCGCTGGAGCTGCTCGTCGGCCCACGGCATCCGCTCGCGTCCGCGCGCACCCTGACGCCGGCCCACCTGCGGGGGCACCGGATCTGGGTGCCGGGCATCGCCCCGCGCAGCGAGTGGGCGGACTTCTACCACCAGCTCGCCGCCGCCTTCGACCTGCGGATCGACGCCGCCGGCCCGCACTTCGGCGACGAGGTGCTGCTCGACATCCTCGCCGAGTCCGCCGACGTGGCCACCCTCGTCGGCGCGCGCGACCGGTACCTCTGGCCGACCGGCCATGACCTGCGCCGCATCCCGATCGCGCGCCCGACGCTGGCGTACCCACTCTCGCTCATCCTTCGCCGCGCGAACCCGCACCCGGGCCTGCGCGCGGTGCTCGACCACTGTGCCGGCCTGACGCCGTTACCGGCGACGACCTGGCGTCCGAGCTGGGCAGGGGCTTCGAGACACGCC
>NZ_JBYIRN010000005.1:0-220376 GCF_057708145.1 Micromonospora sp. bgisy143 | reverse complement strand
GGAGTCGGCGATGGTGACGGTGTTGCCGTTGTCGCGGTAGCCGGTGACGCTGATGTAGTGCCCGCCCTCGAAGGAGTGGGTGTTGCCGTCGGTGTCGGTGCTGGTGCCGGCGATGTTGGCGACCACGGCCCGGCCGTTGTCGACGGTCTTCACGATGTCGGCGCGCAGCTGGTCGGTCTGCTTGGCGTCGGCGTCGGGGCTGCTGATCTCGACCGACCGGTAGGCGTCGTTCTTGCCGGTCTCCTTGTTCAGCACGGGGGTGATGTCGTTGATGCTGTTGGTGCCGGCCTCGGTGGTGCCCATCTCCTTGGCCATGGCGTCCACGCTGATGTCCTTGCCCTGCACGCTCAGGGCGTTACGGGCCGCGGCGGGGCCGCAGTAGTAGAAGTTCGGCTGCGCCTCGTACCGCACGCCGAGCTGACGCTCACCGTGACCCTTACGGTCCGACTGGGTCTGCGACACCGGCTTGGCGGTGCTCTCGGCGGCGAACGCGGTGGTGACGGGGCCGGCGATGGCGCCGCCGGTGAAGGCGAGGCCGGCGGCGGTCAGAGCGGTCTTGCGAATCAGATCGGTACGCATGATGGCGTGCTCCTCTGCTTCATCGGGGGATACGCGCGCGGCACAGGGGGGGGTGCCGGGCGGGAAAGTTCGTGAGGGGGATCTGCTCCGGCGACCCGACAGGGGGGTCTGCGCGGGGCTGGTGCAACGGTCCGGGCCGACGGGTCATTCCCGCCGGGGGACCGGGGGGACGGCCCGGTGGTGCTCGGCCGTGCGGGGGTGTAACGACGGCGGCCTGGCGGGTGTTCCCGGGGCGACTCCGTCCCGGGCCAGCCAGCATGGTGCTCGGCCGTGCGGGCGTTGTAACGACGCCGACCCGCCGGCTGTTCCCGGCGGCCACCCGTCGACCCGGGGGTCGCGGCGGCGTGCCCGGTATAACGACCCCGCCGGGTCACCGATTCCGCCGCCACGGTGTCACCGGCCACCACCCAGCCAGGCAGAAACCGGACATACCTCCCATCGGGCGGCCGGTCGGGGCGTGCCGGTGGGCATGATCGACTCCAGATCGCCGAAGTCGGGGCATCCTCGCGCAGGGATAGCCCGACATCACCGACCTGGAGTGGATCATCCCCAGCCTCGCGGCCTAGGCGAAAACGGGTCGGAGGCTACGGCCTATCCTCCTAGGATGCCCAAGCGGGTGTGTGCTGGCCTGCACCACCGGCATCGCCGACTGCGGAAGTACGGTGCTGTCACCGGGGCCGGTCTCCTCGCGTCGGAGACCGGCCCCGGTGTGTGGCAGTGCGTGCCGCACGGGAGGTGTCAGCCGTTGCGGCCGGGAAGCCTCGCCAGGGCCTTCGAGCGCTCGGCGACGAGGTCGGCGTAGGTGCCGTCGCGCTCGGCCCAGCGGTGCATGTGTACGCCCTTGACGAGGATCTCGCGCGGGGTGGGGTTCGCCGAGAGCAGCTGCATGACCTCGGTGGCGAAGTCGTCGAGCGGCAGCGCGCGCGGGTTCACCTTCTCCTGGCCGGCTGTCGCGACGGCCGGGGGGACGAGTTCGACGACGTCGACACCGGTGCCGTCGAGTTGCGCCCGCAGCGCCTCGGAGTAGGCGTGCACCCCGGCCTTCGAGGCGGCGTAGCTGGGCATGGGCGGGAACGGCAGGAAGGCGATGCCGGAGGTGACGGTGATGAAGGTGCCCGCACCCCGACCGACCAGATGCGCGGTGAAGGCGTCGATGACCCGGATGGTGCCGACCAGGTTGGTCTCGATCGTCGTCTGCGCTGCCGCGAAGTGCGCGGGGTCGCGGAGGTCTTCCATGAGCATGGCACCCGACATCGTCACCACCGTGTCCAGCTCGGGGTAACGGGCGAGCACGGCGTCCCGGGCGGATGCGACAGAGGCGCTGTCGGTGACGTCGATGCTGAACGTGCCGAAACCTTCCGTGGCGAGTTCCGCGAGGGCCTCGGGGTTGCGACCGCCAACGGCCACGGTGCTGCCCGCCGCGGCGAACCGGCGGGCCAACTCCCGCCCGATACCCGAGGTGCCGCCGACCATGAGAACTGTGCGGTTGGAGAGATCCACGAGATCTTCCCTTCGATCCAGAGGACGCCCGACCAGGGCGATCACCAGTCTCGACCGAGCCCGGCGGGGGTGGCAGGGCCCCCGTTTACCCAGGTCCTGCCAGGGCCCCCGCTGCGGCCCGCGCGCCGCACTACCGTGGTGACCATGGGTGAAGAGGTGTCGGACGGCGGCCACCGGCTCGGCAGCTACCTGCGGGCCCGGCGCGAACTGGTCACACCGTCGCAGGTGGGGCTACCGACCGGCGGCAGGCGCCGCGTCCCCGGCCTACGACGCGAGGAAGTCGCCCTGCTCGCCGGGATCAGCCCCGACTACTACCTGCGGCTGGAACGGGGCCGGGACAGGAACCCCTCACCGCAGGTCCTCGAATCGCTCGCGCGCGTCCTGCAGCTCGACGACATCGAGCGGATGTATCTGCTCGACCTCGCTGCCGCGCGCCCCAGGGCGCCGCGTCGCAAGCGGTCCGAGCAGGTACCGGCCCGGGTGTACGAGCTGCTTGCCCACCTTCAGATCCCCGCGTTCGTCGAAGGACGCGCCTTCGACGTGCTGGCCTCCAACCCGATGGCCGTGGCGTTCTCCCCGCGCCTGCGGCCCGGTCAGAACCGGCTGCGGTCGCTCCTGCTCGATCCCGAGGAACGCGCCTTTCACCAGGACTGGACGAAGGCCACCGCCAATTTCATCGCGACCCTTCGTACCACCATCGGGGACGACATCGACAACCCGCGGTTCGTCGAGCTGGTGGGCGAACTCGCGCTGTCCAGTCAGCGGTTCCGCACCCTGTGGGCCCGCCACGACGTCCGCAATCTCGACGGAGGCACGACGACGGTGCACCACCCCGTCGTCGGTGACCTACGCCTGCACCGGGACAAGCTCCCCATCGACGACGTCATCCTCGTCGTCTACTACCCGGACAAGGACAGCGACAGCGACGAGAAGTTGCGGCTCCTCGCCTCACTCGCCCAGACCGGGACCGCCGACGACCAGACGGGTGTGGGGCGGCCCGACGCGTCGTCGGACCGCCCCACCCGTTGACGGAGCCGGTCAGAAACCGAGCACACCCCGCCCGCCCACCACGGGCAGTCGCAGTTCGCTGTCGTTCGGGGCGACCCGCAACTCGGTGCCGCCCAACGGCAACAGCGTGTACTCCTGGTCGGAGGAGAAGACGACCACGCCGATCCGGTGGCCCGCCGGGAAGACGTAGTCCTTCGGCTCCATGGTCCACCGGTAGTCGTACAGCTTGCCCTGCTTGACCGGCGCGGTGCGTGCGGCGCTGACGCGGTTCTGCGGGTCCATCCAGCCGCGGGTCACCACGACGGGCGCGGCGGTCGACCCGGCCGGGCCGTAGTCCACCAGGTACGCGGTCAGGTTGGCGTCCGGCTTGTTGTCGATCGCCATCCGCAGCCGCATCTCGGGGCGGCCGGAGATGCGCACGCTCTGCGCGAGCGCGGGGGAGCGGTAGGCGAGCCGGTTGGCGCTGGTCGTGTCCGGGTCGGCGACCAGGGTGTCCGGGTGGATCGTCCGTCCCTCGTCGACGAAGCTCTGCTCGACGCGGGCCTTCGGCGGCTTACCCGTGGTGAGGGTGCCCGGCGCGGTGGCGTCGGTGGCGGCGAACCGCAGCCCGACCTCGCGGGCGGCCGGGTCGGGCCAGTTGGCGTACGTGGTGTACGCCCGGTCCTCGCGCTGGAGCACCGCCGTCGGCTCGTCCATGATGCCGTTGCGCACGTTCCACAGCCAGTAGTCGAACCAGCGGTTCTCGGTCTGCTTGTACGTCCAGGTCTGCCCGCTGGGCAGGGTCACCGAGGCGCTGCTGCCCGGCCCGCCGTGCCCGCCCTGGTGCAGCCAGATCTTGCGCGGCACGTGGCGCTTGGCCAACTCGTCCCACCAGCCGGCGAAGTGCTCGGTCTTGACGTTCCAGTCGTTGAGGCCGTGTACGACGAAGACGCTGGCCTGGACGTTGCGGGCGTCGAGGTAGTCGCGGTCGCGCCAGAACGGGGAGTAGTCGCCGGTGACGCGGTCCTGTTCCTTGGTGAGCTGCGCGAGTTCGTCGGCGCAGGGCCCCTCGGCGCGTGCCTGCCCGGCCGTGTACTGGGCCAGGATGTCGAGGTCCTCGCCCTGGAAGGTGCCGGGCGCGACGACCAGGCCGTTGGCCCGGTAGTAGTCGTACCAGCTGCTGATCGCCGAGACCGGGACGATGGTCTTGAGGCCCTTGACCCCGGTGGTGGCCACCTGGTTGGGCAGCGTCCCGTTGTAGGAGACGCCGGTCATGCCGACCGCGCCGGTGGTCCAGCCGGCGGTGACTGGTGCTCCGCTCGCGTCGTACCCCTTGGCCCGGCCGTTGAGCCAGTCGATGACCGCCTTGGTGCCGAGCGTCTCGGCCTGGTCGCCGCTGGTCGGGCAGCCGTCCGAGTCGCCGGTGCCGACGCTCTGGCCGAGCACCACCGCGTACCCGCGCGGCACGTAGTAGTCGTCGAGCGAGCCGGGCAGGTTCGCCTTGGCCTGGGCGCGCTGCGTGCCGGCGTCGAGCGCGCGCCGGCCGGAGCGGTCGGTCAGGCCGTTCTGCGGCAGGTCGTCGACGAGCACGCTCGGGTACGGCACGTCGCCCCAGGTGCCCTTGCGGTATGGGCTGTGCTCGAAGATGACCGGCACCTTGAAGCCCTCGGTGGCGGTCTCCCGGGGCCGGGAGATGTCGATCGCCACCCGGTCGGGACGGCCGTCGTGGTCGGTGTCCACCGGGGTCTGGACGTACACCCGCTCCTCGATGGCGTCGGCGAGCGAGAACACCGGTTGGGTCATGCCGTCGGCCACCACGATGCCGGTGGGCGCGGGCGTCGTGGGGCGGGCGGCTGCGGGTGTCGGTGTGGCGCTCAGGACCAGTGCGCCGGACACGCCGACGCTCAGGAGTGCCAGATGGTGGGGTCGACGCACGCGCGTCTCCCTTCGGTCGGGCTGGTTGCCGGGTCGCGGCAGGGGCCAGTCGCGAAGATCCATTCGTCGCCATGCTAGGTGCGGGGCCCCGTCGGCGTCGATCCCTTCGGGTGGTCGTCGCCGCCCGTTCTGCCGATCGGGACGGCAGCGGTAATCGAATCGACATCGAATTGGGCACACCGCCGTCACCTGGCGGAAAACGTTGTCTCGGAGGGAGAGAAAACCCCTGTCGTGGCCTCCCGGAGATCCGCTTCGCGGACCTATGATCTTGCAGCATGTCGCCCAAGAGGCGTCATTTGTCCACATGAGACAGGAGCGAAATGCTCAGGAGAACTCGCTGGCTGCTGGCCGTCGCCGTGACGGCCACGGCGCTGACCGCCGTGCCCGGCGGCACCGCCACAGCCGGCCCCGGCGGCATCGCCGGCACCGACACACCGCGCACCTCCGGCGACGGGAAGACGCACACCGTCACCCTGCTGACCGGCGACGTGGTGACCGTCCGCAGTACCGGTTCCGGGTGCCCGCAGGCCACGATCCGGCCGGTCGACGAGAACGCGGTGATCGACCAGAGCTGCGGCCCCGACGGTCACCTGCACGTCGTTCCCGCCCGTGTCGCGTCCCAGGTCGGCTCGGTCCTCGACCCCGACCTGTTCGACGTCACCGCGCTGATCGCCGACGGGTACGACGACGAGAACACCAGCGAACTGCCCGTCATCGTGCAGCCCGCCACCGCGTCCGCCCGGGTGGCCGCGCTCGCCGACGTGCAGACGCTGTCCAGCATCGGCGCGGTGGCCGGACACGTACCCAAGAAGAGCCCCGCCACCGCCAAGCTGGCGACGAACTCGCTGCTGGCCGGCGCGAAGAAGGTCTGGCTCGACCGCAAGGTCCGCGCCACCGCCCTGCCGGCCGGCGCGAAGCCCGCCGGCCTGGACCGCAACCTGACCCAGATCGACGCGCCCGAAGCCTGGAAGGCCGGCTACACCGGCAAGGGCGCCCGGGTCGCGGTGCTCGACACCGGCGCCGACTTCAGCCACCCGGACCTCGCCGGGCGGGTCGTCGAGCGGGCCGACTTCACCGTCGAGGACGGTGACGCCGTCGACCACAACGGCCACGGTACGCACGTCGCCTCGACCATCGCCGGCACCGGCGCGGCCTCGCACGGTCAACGTCGTGGCGTCGCGCCGGACGCCAACCTCGTGATCGGCAAGGTGCTCGACGACCACGGCTCCGGCGAGGACTCCGGCATCATCCTCGGCATGGAGTGGGCGGCCACCCGGGCCGACGTCATCAACATGAGCCTCGGCGGCAGCCAGGCCGACGACGGCAGTGACCCGCTCTCGCTCGCCGTCGACGCCCTGAGCAGGCAGACCGGCACGCTCTTCGTCATCGCGGCCGGCAACAGCGGCGCGCAGATCTCCTCGCCCGGCTCGGCCGCCACCGCGCTCACCGTCGGGGCCGTCGACCGCGACGACAAGCTCGCCGACTTCTCCAGCCGGGGACCGCTGATCAACAACCACGCGGCCAAGCCGGAGGTCGTCGCGCCCGGCGTCGACATCGTCGCGGCCCGCGCCGCCGGCACCAACCTCCAGGACCCGATCGACGGGTACTACGAGTCGCTCAGCGGCACCTCGATGGCCACGCCGCACGTCGCCGGCGCCGCCGCGCTGCTCGCCCAGCGACACCCCGACTGGACCGGCGAGAAGATCAAGGCCGCCCTGGTCGGCGCGTCGGACCCGCTGGCCGACATCGACCCGTGGGCCATCGGGGCCGGCCGCCTCAACGCGGCCCGTGCCCTCGGCGGCCCGACCAGCGACCAGCCGGTGGTCAACCTCGGCACGTTCGCGTACCCGCAGTCCGGGACCAGCGAGACGACGCTGAGCTGGACCGGGGGGTCCACCCCGGCCACGTCGGTCCTCGACCTGGACGTGTCGATCGTCAACCACGACGGTCAGAGCGTGCCGCGCGGCGCGGCGTCGCTGTCGACGAGCCGGGTGACCCTCAAGCGGGGCGCGACGGGGACGGCGACGCTGCGGATCAACCGCGCGGCGCTGGGCAGTCGGCCGGGCCTCTACCTGGCCACCGTCACCGCCCGCACCGGCCGAAAGGTGGTCGCCACCACCCCGGTCAGCTTCTACGTCGAGCAGCCCAGCTACGACCTGACGATCCACACCAAGCCGATGCCCGGCCTGCGGGACGGCGCGGAAAGCTGGATCAACCTCATGGTCGCCAACCTCACCGACCCGCTGCTGTTCTACGGCGGGGGCGGTGGTACCCCCGGGGACACCTTCACCCTGCGGGTACCGGCCGGCCGGTACTCGGTGCTCGGCGCGTCGGTCGCCTACTACGTCGACAGCGACGTGCTGGAGACCACCCTCACCGCGGCCGGTGACCTGGACGTGCGCCGCCCGCGGAGCGTGACCCTCGACCCGGCGCAGGCCCGGCCGGTCACGGCGACCGTCGACGGGGCGGCCACGAAGACCACCCGGACCGACGTCACCACCTTCCAGACCGCGGTGAACGGCCTGCCGTGGTGGCACCAGATCAGCGGGTTCGGGGTGGCGACGGCGGTGCGCAGCGTGGCGATCCCGAAGCCCACCATCGGGTCGCGGCGCACCTGGGCGGCCGTCAACATGGACTCGCCGGCCGGTACCGCGAAGCCGTACCGCTACAACATCGTGCACGAGTACGCCGACGGCGTACCGGCCGATCCGTCGTTCCGGGTGACCCGGGCGGAGCAGGCCCGGCTGGCCCGCATCGACGAGCGGTTCCACCAGACCGACTCACCGGAGATGTACACCACGTTCCTCCGCTCCGGCGAGACGACCGACGGGGTGCCGGTGACCCAGACCTACGAGGGCATCATGCCGCCGAACCGGACGTCGTACCTCTCCCCGGAGATCGTCTGGGCCGACCAGGGTGTCTACGGCGGACTGGGGGCCATGGAGGCGCCGCGCCAGTACCGGCCGGGCAGTCAGCAGTCCAAGGTCTGGGCGCGGCAGCCGCTGCACTCCGACTGGTACGACGACCCGGCCGGTGACGGCTGGAGCTGCGCCAGCCCGCCGTCGCGGACCCGGGGCAACCTGCACCTGGACATGGTGACGCTGACCGACCAGCATCAGCGCGCCGACTGCCTCCAGGGCGAGGCGATCGGTGTGAAGCGCACGCTGTCGCTGTACCGCGACGGCAAGCTGGTCGAGCAGAAGCAGCGTCCGATCGGTGACTTCACGGTGCCGCAGGCGATGGCCGACTACCGGCTGACCTTCGACGTCGACACCAGCCTCATCCTGCCGATCTCCACCAAGGTCAACACGTCCTGGACGTTCCGGTCCGCCGGGCCGGACGGGACCGACCGCGTGCCGTTGCCGCTGCTCGCGGTCGACTACAGGCTGCCGATGGACCACGACAACCACCCGGTCGGTGGAACCGCGGAGCTGGCCGTCCGGCAGGCGCACGGCGTCAAGGCGCAGAAGGTGACGTCGATGCAGGTGTGGACCTCGACCGACGACGGTGTCACCTGGACGTCGACCCGCGTCACCGCAAGCGGTGACAGCTACCGGTTCGAGCTGCCGAAGGCCGCCTCCGGGCAGGCCGTCTCGCTGCGGGTGAAGGCTGCCGCCAACGGCGGAAGCGGCATCGAGCAGACCGTGATCCGGGCGTACCGCGCCGGCTGACGGGCGACGTGGTGTCGGCTCGGCAGGCGCCGGGCCGACACCACGGCCGTCACTGACCCTCCCAGACCGCCTTCGCGCCCGAGTCGCCGGTACGGACCACGTAGTACACGGCGACGGCGGCGGCCAGCACCGACAGCACCTGCAACGTCACGGTCACCGCCCGGTTGGCGGGTACGCCCTCGGCGGCGCGCGGCGGGACGAAGCGGACCAGGGCCAGCGCCACGATTCCCAACGCGATCGCGGCGTACAGGGTCATGTCGCCGAAGTCCTGGTGCGCCTCCAGTTTCGGGACGAACTCCGGGGTGACCCGGTTCGCCGAGCGCAACCGTTCGAAGAAGGCGTCCCCGGTGAGCTTCGCCAGCAGCGCGCAGATCGGCGCGCCCACCGCGAGCAACGCCAGCACCCAGCGCGTGTGCGGCCGGATCGGCGCGACGAGCGCGTAGGCGATCGCCAGCAGCGCGAGCAGCGGCACGAACACGACCGCGGCGTGCAGCACGAGCGGGTGGGCGGGGATGCCCTGGAACTCTTCGAACATTCGGCGACTCCTCCAGCCGTGGCGGATCTCGATGATCCGAGGCATGGAGGCTATCGGCACCGGCCCGGCGTGCCCAGAGTCGTGTACCCAGAGCCACCGCTCAACTGCGCGAGCGCGGCAGGCAGTCCTTCTTGTACTTCAGGCCCGACCCGCACCAGCACGGGTCGTTGCGCTCGGGTGGCCAGGGCACCCGGGCGGAGGGCCGCGCCGACACCTCGGCCGCGTAGCCGGCCCGGACCGCCGCGTCGGTCGGAGAGCCGTCGCGGCGACCGGCGAACGCGTCCAGGCCGGCCACGCTCGCCCGGTACACGCCCAGACCGGTCCGGCCGGCGCCGGTCAGCCGGACCAGTTCCTTCTCCAGGCGCGCCCGGTGCGCGTCCCAGTCCGGCCCGTACACGTCGGTCAGCTCGGGGTGGGTGGCGAGCAGCTTGTCGAACTCGTCCCGGGGCCAGAGCAGCAGGTCCGAGGAACCGCCCTGGCGTTCCGACACCTGGCGGACGAGCTGGTTCTCCAGCCGGTCGGCCAGGTCGTCCTGCCGGTCGTGCGGCAGGTTGAGGTTGCGGCGTACCCGGTGCCGCTGTTGCAGCAGCAGGAACAGCACACCGGGGGCGTCCGGCGGGCCGACCTCCGGGTCGGCCGTGGTGTCGCGCTCGCCGAGCAGCGTGTCGACCGCCTCGCTCAACCACGTCTCGGCGGTCGCCGACCGACCGACCGCGTCCAGCGCCGCGCTCAGGTAGGCGGGCACGTCGGGTTGGGTGAGCAGCAACGGACGCAGCGCGGTCAGCTCGGCCATCGCCTCGTCGTCCCGGCCGCCGGCCTGGAACATCACCCGGGCACGCAGCGCGCGGGCCACGCCCGCCCGGGGGTCGTCCACCGAGGGGTACGCCGCCAGCGCCTGATCCGCGTATCGCAGCGCGGCTTCGGTCCGGGTCCGGATCCGGGCGATCTCGGCGGCCAGGGTCAGGGCATCCCCGCCGTCGTCCGGATCCTCCAGCCGGCCCTGCTCGACCGCCTCGGCGATGTCGGCCGCGACACCGAGCGGGTCGGCCGCCCCGAGCGCCGTGCGGCGCAGTTCGGCGAGGTCAGCCTTGGTGAGTACGTCTCTCGTCGGCACGATCTCACGGTACGTCGGAGGGCTCCCGTGCGGCCCAATTATGGTCATCTGCCGTCAACCCGCCCTCGATAGCGTCCGGTCGCCAGTTTCTCGACCAGAGCACACAAAGGCGGAGTTATGGGCACGGTGGATCGGCGTACGTTCCTCAAGGCGATGGGAGTTCCCGCCATCGGCGCGGCGCTCCCGCTGGATCTCAGCAAGGCGCTCGCCATCCCGGCGAACAACCGGACCGGCTCGATCGAGGACGTCGAGCACGTGATCATCCTGATGCAGGAGAACCGGTCCTTCGACCACTACTTCGGCACCATGCGCGGCGTACGCGGCTTCGGCGACCCGCATCCGGTGACACTGCCATCCGGTAAGGACGTGTGGCACCAGCCCGACGGCGCCGACGAGCTGCTGCCGTTCCGGCCCGAGGTGAAGGACCTCGGCCAGACCTTCCTGCCGGACCCGCCGCACGGCTGGAACGACGGGCACGCCGCCTGGAACGACGGCCGGTTCGACGGGTGGGTGCCGAACAAGGGCGTCACCTCGATGACGTACCACACCCGGCAGGACCTGCCCTACCACTACGCGCTCGCGGACGCGTTCACCGTCTGCGACAGCTACCACTGCTCGCTGATGGGGCCGACCGACCCGAACCGGTACCACATGTGGAGCGGCTGGGTCGGCAACGACGGCAAGGGCGGCGGCCCGGTCATCACCAACGCCGAGGCCGGCTACGACTGGTCGACGTACCCGGAGCGGCTGGAGCGCAACGGCATCACCTGGAAGATCTACCAGGACGTCGGCACCGGCCTCAACGCCGCCGGCTCCTGGGGTTGGACGAACGACCCGTACATCGGCAACTACGGCGACAACTCGCTGCTCTACTTCCACCAGTACCAGAACGCGCAGCCCGGCACGCCCCTCGCCGACCGCGCGAAGACCGGCACCGAGATCCGCACCCAGGGCCGCGACCCCGAGGCGCTGCTGGCCGACTTCCGGGCCGACGTCGCGGCGGGACGCCTCCCGCAGGTCTCCTGGATCACCGCGCCGGAGGCGTACACCGAGCACCCGAACTGGGGCCCGGCGTTCGGCGCCTGGTACATCTCGCAGGTCATCGACATCCTCGCGGCGCACCCCGAGGTGTGGAGCAAGATGGCGCTGTTCATCACGTACGACGAGGAGGGCGGCTTCTTCGACCACGTGGTCCCGCCGACTCCGCCGCAGACGCGCGAGCACGGGCAGTCCACCGTGCCGACCACCAACGAGATCTTCCCCGGCGACGCCGACCACCCGGCCGGCCCGTACGGCCTCGGCGTCCGGGTACCCATGATCATCGTGTCGCCGTGGACGCGGGGCGGTTACGTCAACTCGCAGGTCTTCGACCACACCTCGCTGATCAAGTTCCTGGAGACGCGCTTCGGCCACGGCCGACCGGACCTGGTCGAGCAGAACATCACCCCGTGGCGGCGGGCCGTCGTCGGTGACCTGACCAGCGCCTTCGACTTCCGGCACCCGAACCGGTCGCGCGACGTGCAGCTGCCGGACACCGACGACTTCAAGCCCGACGACCTGGTCCGGCACCCCGACGAGGTGCCGGTGCCGCCGGCCGAGGGACGGCTGCCGAAGCAGGAGCACGGCGTACGGCCGGCGCGGGCGATCCCGTACGCCTTGCACGCCGACGGACGCCGGGGCGACGGCGAGTTCCGGATCGAGTTCCGCAACACCGGCGGCGCGGGAGCGGTCCTCCAGGTCCGCCAAGCCGGCAGCGCGGCGGCGCCGCGCAGCTACACGGTCGAGCCGGGCAAGCGCCTGGCCGACACCTGGAAAACCCCCTCCGGGTACGACCTGTCGGTGCACGGACCGAACGGCTTCTTCCGCCGGTTCGCGGGCGGTGCGTCGGACCTCGACATCACGCCGTCGGTCGACGAGCGGGGCGACAAGCTCACGCTCACGCTCACCAACCGTGGGCCCAAGCGGGTCGAGGTGACCGTCCGGGACGGGTACCACTCCCGGCCGGTCACCCTGTCGCTGCGCCCCGGCGACACCGAGCGCGCCGGCTGGCCGCTGGCCCGTACCCACGGCTGGTACGACCTGACGGTCGCGGCGGCGGGTGACCCCGGCTTCGCGTACCGATGCGCGGGCCACGTCGAGAACGGCAGGGACAGCATCAGCGACCCGGCCCTGGGCGGGCTCGTCTGAGCGACGCCGCGCCACCCGGACCGTTCCGGCTCCGGGTGGCGCGGCAATCAGTGGGGCGGCTCCGGGTTCGGTGTGGCGCGTACGTGCGCTCGTTCGCCCTGCCTGCCGACGAGGCTGAGGAATTCGACCGGCCCGGAGCTGGTGGCGCCGAACCAGTGGGGAGTACGGGTGTCGAACTCGGCGGCCTCCCCGGGTCGCAGGGTGAGGTTGTCGTCACCGAGGACCAGACGCAGGGTGCCGTTGAGGACGTAGACCCAGTCGAAGCCCTCATGGGTGCGCAGGTCGGGCACACGATCGTCGTCGCCGGTGGGCAGGACGAACTTGTACGCCTGGATGCCGCCGGGTCTACGCGTCAGCGGCAGGATGGTGGCGCCGTCGCCGGCGGCGATGGGGCGCAGGTTGATGCGGGGATCGCCGGTCGGTGGGGCGTCGACGAGTTCGTCGATGGTGACGTTGTGGGCGCGGGCGAGCGGGAGCAGTTGCTCGAGCGTGGGGCGCCGTAGGCCGGCTTCGAGTCGGGAGAGCGTACTGGCGGAAATGCCGGTCTCCTCCGCCAGGTCGGTGAGGGTGATGTTGCGGCGCTGCCGTAGCTGCTTCAGCCGCGGGCCGACGGCGTCCAGGGTGCGATCAAACTTCTCGTCCACACCCCGATTTTGCCATTCGGCAAGAATTTTTGCGCATTCTCGGCGGCCCTCCCAGGATCGAGTCGTGATCCGCGAACAGGGGAGAGACGGGGACCGTCCGATGACGCACAGCTTCGACAAGTCCTACTGGCAACAGCACTGGCAGCACACCCACGGCGGCCGGGCCGGCTCGATGGCCGGCAACCCACCGAACCCCCACCTCGCCCGGGAGACCGCTGGGCTGGTACCGGGCACGGCTCTGGACGCCGGGTGCGGCGCCGGCGCCGAGGCGATCTGGTTGGCCTCCCACGGCTGGCAGGTCACCGCCGTCGACATCGCCGCCGAGGCCCTCGCCCGCGCCGCCGAGCGCGCCACCGCCCACGGGCAGGCGCAGAGCATCCGGTGGGTGGAGGCGGACCTGACCACCTGGCAACCGGACCTGCGCTTCGACCTGGTCACTACCCACTACGCGCACCCCGCGATGCCGCAACTCGCGTTCTACCAGCGCATCCGCGACTGGGTGACGCCCGGCGGCACCCTGCTGATCGTCGGGCACCGGCACACCGGCCATGCCCACCACCATCCCGCCGAAGCGACGGTCACTCTCGCTGACATCACCGCCGGCCTGGATGCGGCCGACTGGGAGATCGTCACCGCCGAGGAGCGGCAACGCCCGGCCCCCGGGCCCGGCAACCACACGGTCCCGCTGCACGACGTTGTCGTGCGCGCCACCCGCCGCCGCTGACCTCCACCTTCTCCGCGTCGGGGTGGCGCTCCGCCCCGACGCCGTACCCCATCGCGCCCTTTGGAAGGAACCTGCACATGTCTGCCCTGACCAACCCACCGAGCGTGCGCGTTTCCGACGCGACGATTCACGATCCGCGGCAGCGCCGCGCGATCCTGATCGCGGTGTGCATCGCCCTGATGGCCGTCATCGCCTCGGTCTCCGGCCTCAACGTCGCCCAGCCGCAGGTCGCGGTCGCGTTCGATGCCTCGCAGAGCACCGTCCTCTGGATGATCAACATCTACACCCTCAGCCTGGCCGCGCTGCTGCTCCCCCTCGGCGCCCTCGGCGACCGGGTGGGCCGTAAACCGATCCTGCTCGCGGGACTGGCCGTGTTCGGCGTCGCGAGCGTGGCGGCGGGCCTGGCCACCTCGGCCGAGATGATGATCGCCGCCCGGCTGCTCTCCGGCGTCGGCGCGGCCATGATCATGCCGGTCACCCTGGCCGTCATCACCTCGACGTTCCCCGACCAGGAACGCTCCAAGGCCATCGGTGTGTGGACCGGCGTCGCCGGCGGGGGCGGCATCCTCGGCATGTACCTGTCCGCGGTGCTCGTCGACTGGGCGAACTGGCGGTGGCTGCTCCTGCTGCCGGTCGTGCTCGTGGCCGTGGCCGTCGTCATGGCCCTGCGAGCCGTCCCGAACTCCCGCGAGGCGTCACCGCACAGGTTCGACCTGGCCGGGTCACTGACGTCGGCGCTCGCCGTGGTCGCGTTCATCTACGTCCTGCACGAAGGCCCGGTCAACGGCTGGACCGCACCCAGCACCCTCACCAGCCTGCTCGTCGGCGTCGTCGCCGCCACGGGATTCGTGGCCTGGGAACTCCGCCGGGGGGCACCCCTGCTCGACGTGCGACTGTTCCGCGACCGGCGCCTCGCCAGCGGCTCGCTGGCGCTGCTGGCACTGTTCGGTGTCCAGGCCGGAATCTTCGTCGTGCTGTTCCCCTACTTCCAGGCCGTCCTCGGCTGGTCCGGTCTGCGCTCCACCCTCGCGCTCATGCCCATGGCAGCGATGATGATGCTCGCCTCCGGACTCGCGCCCCGCCTGGCCGCCCGTACCGGAGCCCGCGCGACGATGGCAGCCGGGATCCTGCTCGGCGGCGTCGGCCTGGCGTTGATGGCCGCCCTCGTCTCGGTTGACGGCGGCTACCCGGCGATCCTGCCCGGGATGCTCGCCATGGGGCTCGGCATGGGTCTGACCCAGACGCCCTCCACCGAGGCCATCACCTCCGCGCTGCCCCGCGAACGTCAGGGCGTCGCGTCCGCGCTCAACGACGTCACCCGAGAATTCGGCACCGCCCTCGGCGTCGCGCTGCTCGGCGCGGTCCTGACCGCCGGCTACCGCAGCGCCATCGACTCCCGCCTCGACACCATCCCCACCGACACCGCTGACACCGCCCGCGACGGCATCGCCAACGCCGTCGCCGCCGCTGACACCGCGGGCGGTCAGGCACCGGCCCTCGTTCGCGCCGCCCAGGAGTCGTTCGTCGACGGCTGGCAACAGGCCATGTGGGCAGGAGTCGCCGTCATGACCATCCTCTTCGTCTACGTCGTGGCGCGCGGACCTCGACGGACTCAAGGGCCCAGGTAGGCGCGCAGCTCCGCGCGGGTGCCCGGGAGGCCGTAGCCGGCGACCAGTTCGGTGACGTTGCCGAACTGCACACCGTCGATCAGCCAGGGCTCGGTCGACCGGCTCAGTTCCTCGGCGAGCCGGCGCTGCCGGGGCGTCAACGCGTCGACCGGCGGCTGCGTCGCCGCCGGGCCGTCCGGGAACGCCAGGCGCAGCGCCACGTTGAGCAGCGTCAGCGACCGGTCGCCGTCGACGGTGGGCAGCCGGTCGAGCAGCGCGTCGAACGCCCGGTCGGCGTGCTGGGGACCGAGCTGTCGCAGGGCGAGCGCCGCGTAACCACAGAGATCGCCACCGAGGAACGGCACCCACTCACCCTCCACCGGCTCGTCCGGCACCTCGCCGGACGCCGCCGACGCCCAGCCCAACAGCTCCTCGACGGTCGCCGCGTCGGCCGCCGCGCCGAGCACCCGGGCCCGGCCGGCCGCGGCGCCCCAGCGGACCAGCGGGCGCGGATCGGTCAGCCACCGCACGTCCGGCGCGGCACCGAGCAGCCCGGTGGACACCAGCATGGTGGCCACCTCGCCCGGGGTCGCCGCGACGCCGGTGGCGGCGTCGACCGCGCGGGCCAGCGCGGTCACGCTGCCGTCGGCGTCCTCCGGAAACCAGGCCAGGAGGTACGCCGCGGACAGGCGCACATCGGGATCGGCGTGATCCAGCAGGGCACGGAACACGGGAACCCCGGCGCGCACCGCGTCGTAGGTCGCCACCGCGACGTACGCCCACAGCCGGCCCTGATCCGCCGTCGACAGCGACTCGACGTAGAGGTACTCGACGTACTCCTTCTGGGTCTCGTCGCTGCCGGTCCACGGCGGCGGCTTGGCCGCGATCAGCGCGCGCCCGCCCTCGGCGGCGCGGCGGTACTCGGCCACCGGGAAGCCGTCCGGTAGGACACCCTCGTCGTACCCGACGGCCAGGGCGCTCAGCAGCCCGAGCACCGCCGCCGGGTCCGGGGTGGCCGGATCGGTGAGCATCTCCAGCAGGAACGGCACCGCGTAGGCGCTCGCCTCGAACCGGTTGCCCTGGTGGAACACGTTGCCGTAGAGCTCACCCAGCGCCTCGTCCCGGATGGTCGCATCGGGGTCGAGCAGAGCGCGCAGCTGGCCGGGCACGTCGTCGGCCGAACCGTAGGCGTGGCCCAGCCGCGCCCAGTCGATGTCGTCAAGTCCGTCGAGCACGCCGACATGCTCTCCCGAGCCCGGACCGTCCGGTGTGGCGGGTCGGTCAGAACTCCTCGTACACCGCGGGGTCCTGATCGGACAGCCGCCCGTCCGGGCGGCCCAGTGCGGTGATGGCCTCGACCTCGGCGTCGGTGAGCGCGATGCCGAAGACGTCCAGGTTCTCGACCTGCCGCTGCGGCGACGCGGCCTTGGGCAGCGGGATCACCTGGCGGGCGACGTGCCAGGCCAGGATCGTCTGCGCGGTGCTCACGCCGTGCGCGGCGGCGATCTCGGCGATGACCGGGTGCTGTCGCAGGTCGTTGCCGTGGCCCAGCGGGCTCCAGCCCTGCACCAGGATGCCGTGCTCCCGGTGGTAGGCCAGCGCCTCCTGCTGCGGGAAGTACGGGTGCACCTCGATCTGGTTGACCACCGGGGCGACCCCGGTCTCGGCCACCAGCCGGTCGATGTGCTCCGGCAGGAAGTTGGAGAGCCCGATGTGCCGCACCAGGCCCCGCTCCCGTGCCTCGATGAGCGCCCGCCACGCCGGCACGTACCTGTCGACCTTCGGGTTCGGCCAGTGGATCAGGTACAGGTCGATCCGGTCGAGGCCGGTGCGGAACACACTCTCCTCGATGGTGGTCAGCGCCTCGTCGTAGTCGTGGTGCCGGCCCGGCAGCTTCGAGGTGACGACGAGATCGTCGCGGACGCCGCCCGCGTCCCGTACGGCCCGACCGACCGCGCCCTCGTTCTCGTAGTTGACGGCCGAGTCGAGCAGCCGGTACCCCGCCCGGATCGCGTGCCCGATCGCGTCGACGCCCGCCGAGCCGTTCAACTGGTACGTGCCGAGCCCGATCGCGGGCAGGGTGGTGCCGTCGGCGGCGCTCAGGTGCGGAATCGTCATGATCGGGACCCTACTCGCCCGAGCTGGCTGGACGCTCAGGCAGACCCGGGATCAGCAGCGGGGGCGTCCCGGATGGCGAGCGCGGCCTGGACGAGCGCGGCGTGGGTCAGCGTCTGGGGGTAGTTGCCGAGGTGGGCGCCCGTCGCCGGGTCCACCTCTTCGGCGTACAGGCCGAGGGGACTGGCGTAATCGACCATGGCCTGGAACAGCTCGACGGCCTCGCGGCGACGCCCGGTGCGGGCCAGGGCCTGAACGAGCCAGAACGAGCAGGGCAGGAACGCGCCCTCGACGCCGGGTAGGCCGTCCCGCCCGGGCGGGTAGCGGTAGAGCAGGGGACCGCCGGCGGACAGCCGGTCCCGGATGGCGTCGATGGTGCCGCGTACCCGGGGCGACCCGGCCGGGTCGATGCCGAGCAGCGGCAGGACGAGCAGGGCCGCGTCGAGATCCGGGGAGCCGTACCGGCGCACGTAGCTGGTGGCCGCCGGGTCGAAGCCGCGCGTCCGGACCTCGGCGGCGATGGCGTCCCGGGACCGCTGCCAGCGTCGACGTTGCCGGTCCGGCAGCGGGTGCGTGTCGGCGATGGCCAGGGCACGGTCCAGCGCGAGCCAGCCCATGAGCTTGGAGTGGACGTGTTGGGCGGGCTCCCGCACCTCCCAGATACCGGCGTCGGGCTCCTGCCAGCACCTGTCGACCATGTCGGCGAAACCGCGCACCGCCCGCCACGTCTCGGCGTACAGGCGGTGCCCGGCCTGGGCGAACGCCCAGGCGGCGTCGATCACCCAGCCGTACCCGTCGAGCTGGTGTTGGCCGGCGGCGGCGTTGCCCATCCGTACCGGACGGCTGTCGAGGTAGCCGGGCCAGCCGGGAAGTGCCCGCTCCGCCGGTACGTGCCGGCCGTGCACGGTGAGCAGCGCCGGCAGGCGCGGCCGTTGCAGCCGGCTGGCGTGCAACAGCCAGGCGAGGAACCCCTGTGCCTCGTCGGCCTTGCCGACGCTGAGAAACGCGCTGACGCCGATGCTGGCGTCACGCGGCCAGACGTAGCGGTAGTCCCAGTTGCGGTCCCCACCGGGATCCTCGGGCAGGGACGTGGTGGGCGCGGCCACCGGCGCTCCCGAGGGCGAGTAGGTGAGCAGTCGCATCGTGAGCAGACTTCGTACGACGTGCTCCCGGAAGGGCACCCGCTCGTCGATCTCCCCGGTCCAGGTGCGCCAGCGGGCCTCGTCCTCGACGAGCAGGTCCCAGGCGGCCGTCGGCTCGACGTGGATCACCGGTTCGCGGTAGGCCACGGCCAGGACGAGGGTGACCGGATGACCCGGCCGCACCGTGACCGGGGTGGGTCGGCCCGGTTCGATCCCGAACGCCGGCCTGCTGTCCAGCGCGACCGCCAGCGCCCCCCACTCACACACCAGGGTCTGCCGCCGGCGCTGCACCCGGGGCCGACGGTGTCGCACGCCCAGGCGGGGATCGAACTCCACCACCGCGTCGACAGGTGCCCGCTCGGCCTCCAGCCGCCGCACGATCAGGGTCGTGGGCAGCAGGCGACCGGTGACCTCGGCGACCATCGCCTCGGTGAGGCGGAGCCGACCGCCACCCACCGCCCAGGTGGTCTCCAGGGTTGCGGTGTGCTGCCGGTACCGCCGTTCGACGACCGGGGCCGGCTGCGCCGGGCCCACCCGGAACGTCCCGGCCGCCGGGCCTCCGACCAACCTGCCGAACAGGGGATCGCCGTCGAAGCGCGGCACGCAGAGCCAGTCCATCGCGCCGTCACTCGCGACCAGGGCGGCGGTACGCGTGTCGCCGAGCAGCCCGTAGTCGCTGATCGGTGGCTCACCGGTCACGGCGAACGCTCCCGCACGAGGGGCGGGTCACGGCGATCGCTCCCGCGCGAGCGGCGGGTCACCTGGCGTGCAGGAGCAGCCCGAGAGCGACCCCGTAGACGACGTGGACGACGGCCGTGACCAGGGGAGTTTGGACGCCGTAGTTGAGGGCGAACAGCCCGGGCGGCTCCAGCACCGCCGTGCTGGCCGGTCCGGCCCGCTGCGACGCCATCCGGGGGTGGACACCGGGCAGCAGCGGCAGCAGCACCGTCAGGGCGATCCCGACGTGCACGATCCCGAGCAACCCTCCGATCCACCAGTCGGCACGGTGCACCAGCGCGAACGTGGCCGCGTAGCCGAGGGCGAAACCCTGCCCCGCGCCGACGTGCAGGACGAACCCGACGACCCGGGCCCGGTCGGGATCCTCGGTGAGGAAGGTCCCGAGCACCAGGGGCAGATCGAGCCGGGTGAGGCCGACCAGCTGAGCGGTGATCATCGCCGCGGTGAGCGCCGCGGTGGCGACCAACCCGAACACCGCCCATCCGGCCCAGTCCATCTCAGCAGTCGTCGACGCTGTGGGCGTTGTCGGTCATCGGTCCACCCTCCGGCTGAACAGCGCGCAGTCCACGGCCCGGGCGCCCACCCGCCGGGCGTCCGGTTTATCACCATAAGCCACCGGGGTTGTCGCGCTGACCTGCTCGCCCAGACGCCCCTTGACGGGTTGGCAGCCGGAAGGAGACGGTCGTGCCGCACAAAAAGCCACTCGACGCCCAACCGGGGTGGCCTCTGGTTCGTCCAAGATACTGAAAGACACCATCGAGGGGACGCTGTCGTGGCCAGCTGGGAGCGGGTGTTGACGGACCTCGTCAACACCAGGGGCGTGGCGCTGAAACGCTACGCCTACCTGCTGTGCGGTGACGATGGCGATGCCGAGGATCTGGTGCAGGACGCGTTGGTGCGAGCTTTCACCTTTCGACATCGCGACGAGATCGAAAACCCCGAGCAGTACGTCCGGAGAGCCGTACTCAACCTCTATCTCGACCGGCTGCGGAGGCGCGGCGTGTGGCGGCGGGTCATGCCGCTGGCAGCCGCGCCGGAGTGGGTCGACGACGATTCGGGTGCCGTCAACGCGCGGTACGACCTCCGGACGGCTCTTCTGGGGCTAGCCCCCCAACAACGGGCCTGCGTTGTCCTCTACTACCACCTCGACCTGTCCATCCCGGAAATCGCCGCACAACTCAATTGCGCGGTCGGCACGGTGAAACGTCACTTGCACGATGGCCGACGCCGCCTGGCCAGGCTGCTGCACGATGCCAGGGAGGACGACCGTGTCGTTCGATGACCGTCTTCTGCGGGAGCGTCTGGAAACCTTGGCGGACGGAGTCACCCCACCGTCGTTCGCCAGCGACCGCGTGCTCGCGCGGGTGAGGCGTCGGCGTGGTCTATTGGCGGCGGGGACCGGCGCTGCCTCGATCATGGTGGTCTCGCTGGTGACAGCCGCCGCCGTCGGGATGGTCGGCGGTGGAGATCGGATCAGCGGGACCGGTGCCACGCCGGGGCCGTCGATGCCGACCGAGCCCTCCGCCAGCACCCAGCAGCCCGCGGTGTACGCCTGCGGCGACCGCTACGACCAGCCCGGTACGTCGTCGGCTGGCATCCTCTCGGCAGCGCTGACCTCGGTCGCCAAGGTGAACGCAGATTCCGGCCCGGCAGTCACCGTGACGTTCGCCGCCCGGCGTGCCGTTCATGTGGCCTCCAGCCCGCCATCGCTGCTCCAGGTTCTCTACCTGAGGGACGGCACCATCGTCGGCGGAGGGCCGATGGTCAACCAGCCGGGCGATGCCACCTCCCAGGGCATCGATGCGATCCGAGGTGGGTTTGATCTCGCTCCCGGCAAACCTCACGAACTGCAGCTGGGTCCGCGAGAGATGTTGTGCCCGTCCCTGACCTGGCCCGAAATCTGGGCCAGACCCGATCGTTACGAGGTCGCGGTGGTGATCGGCCCGGTCGAGGACCGCGGGGATGAGCTTCTCCTCAATGTTCCGCTCCCACCCTCGGCCGCCTCGCTGGTGACGAGAGCGGTGTTGCCGGGCTGAGCGAGGTCTTCCCCGCGCAGCCCAACCTTCGGGGCCACGCGGGGAAGTGCCGATGCCGGAGATCAGGGTGCGAGCGACATCCCAAGTATGTTGAAGATGGCCGGTGCCTCCGTCCACCTCGCCTTCGTGCCGCCACACTGGCTGATGATCCCGCGGGCCTGACGAACGTTGGCACTCACGTTGAACACAAGTCCTCCGCTGTCACCGGGCCGGCAGGCCGTGGTGCCGTCGCGCTGGAAGGCCTCGACCCCGCCGTGAGTGATGCCATTGGATCCCACCCAGGTGAGCCAGCCGCTGGTCACCTGGATGCCGCACACGACACCGGAGGTGTAGCCCGTCTGGCAGACCCAGTCTCCGGTGTAGGAAAGAGCAGAGCCGGTCACATCGTTGACCGTGTAGTTGCCCGATTTTCCGTCCCACGTCCGGCTCGCTGTCGTTCCCGTGGAGGAGGTGTCGATTGCCACGGCGTCGTAATAGTCGGATCGCGTGGTGGTAACTCCGATCTTGTTGCGTCCACCGCTCTCCCACCCGGTGTAGATCGTCACACTGTTGGCGAAGCAGTGCCCAGCAGTTATGAGGAATGACCGCCCGTCGGATTTCCGGCGGGCAGGCAGGCCGGACGAGCAGTCGTATCCCTCGCTCTGCGTAGTACTGGACGCGCTCAGGGCTGCGCCGGAGATCCATTGGGGGGTGTCCCGCCGCCGCGAAGCGTCGGCCATTGCGGAAGCCGGCTCGACGACGGTGGGAATGCCGACAAGTTCGGCGACGGGCCGCCGGGCGACAGCGGACGGTGTCAACGCCTCTGCCGCGCGTACGACGTCCCGGGCGCGAACCGTCAGGCCGGTGCCGTCGGCGGGGACCGCCACACTTTCAATTGACAGGTCCGAACGCTGCTGTTCGTTGATGAGCCGCTCACCCGCCGACTTCAACTCGGCGAAGGTGTGGCCGCCCTGCTTCAGTTCGATGCGGTTGGCCTCGATCGTCGGGTCGGTCTTCCGCACCGCGGCAAGGAAACTCTTCGCCGCGCCGAGGTCGGTCAGATAAATCTTGACCGTTCCCGTTGTTCCATCGAGTTCGAGACCGGAGAAAACACCGCTGTGGGATGCGGCCCCGACGGCGGCGGCCGCATCCGCTATCTCGCGCAACGGTTGGAGCAGAAGGTCCTGCTCCGCAGGTGACATGGCCGCGATCTGCTGGTTGGTCAACTTCGGTTGATCGGCCGCCGCCGGACTGCTCCACATCGCGGTCGTTGCCATCAAGGTCGCCGCTAGGACGACAGTCCCCCGCTTTTTGGACATCCAAGCCCTCCTCATGCCGAGTTGAGAAGCTCAGAGCCTATTGATCGAAGACGGATTTCGATGTCCTGTTCGGGCTGACCCGTACAAGAGACGAACTGCACCAAATGGTCGGAGCGCTACGTGAAAGGGTGCGACTACCGTCTTTCTGTTCGGGGGGTTGAGCGCCCGAGCGGACTGGTGTTCAACGATCGCGGGGATCGGCTGTCACAACGAGACGACCACCGGCTGGACCTGGACGTTCTTCGTCAGCTGCTCCGGTGAGGGGACCGGCGTGCTGATGTTGACGGACAGGTTGTAGCCGTAGATGGCGACACCGTCGAGGTGGTTCGCACCCGGCCAGTTCGACTCCAGGCGGACCGCCATCTGGGTGGGAAAGTTGGTCACCTTCTCGGCGCACGAGCGGATCAGGACCACGCTCGGGGTGGCGGTCAGGTGGGTGGCCAGCATCCGGGCCAGCTTCTTGTAGGTCCAACCCCAGTCCTTGGCGCCCGCCTCGGCGTCACCGATCTCCTCGTCGTTGCCGTGGGCGCGAATGCACAGTGGCTCGCCTGCCTGCACGCCGGCCAGGTAGGTGGCCAACTGCCGATCCGCCTCCGCCTGCGTGAGCCCGGCGTCGATGGGCAGGAGAGCGCCCCACGCGGCCGCGCCCGATTCGGCACCCTCGGAATGACGGCGGGTATTCGGGTCCTGGGTCGCCACGATGAACATGACATGCACCTCCGGCTCGGAGCCTCAATGGACGGACGAGAGGAGGCTAGCCCGGTAAGCGAAGGAGTGCGCTGTCGTCTATCCGGCCCGTATTACCGTGGTCGTATCTTGGACAAGTATCCGACGAGTTTTTGGGCAGGGCTGACTAATCACGATCCGCGATCCCGCAATTCCCGCACAGGCAATTGGCATGAAACCGGTTTCGGTGGCGACTTTCAGTGGCGCTGCACCGACACGGTCATCTGCGCCCGCGCGTCCGCATCTGAGTTCAGCGGGTCAGCGCGTTGTCGCGGGTGCTGCCGACGAAGGCGGACCAAGCGTTTGGGTGGAAGGTGAGAGCCGGTCCGGCCTGGTCCTTGGAGTCGCGGACGGCCACGATGCTGGCAAGGTTGGTGGCGACCTCCACGCAGTCGCCGCCGTTGTCGCCGCTGCGGGTGCTCTTGCGCCATACGGCGCCGGTCAGGTCAGTCATGCCGCATCTCCCCGGAGATCCGCTTGATCATGTCCTTCGATTCTGCCTCGCTGAGGGCCAGCGCATCCAGCCCTCGCCAGACGCGCTGGTACGCGGCCAACTCGTCGGGCTTGTCGAGGTATAGCGCCCCGGTCAGCGACTCGCTGTAGACCACCGACGGTTCCGGGGCGGCACGGCCACCCTTGGTTGGGGGGAAATCGAGGATCACGAACGACCCCGCAACCGCCCCGGGCTGCGGGCCTGCTGCCAGCGGCAGCACCCTGACGCTGACGTTTGGTAGCTCGGACAGCTTGGTGAGGTGAGCGAGCTGCTCGGTCATGACCGGCGAGCCGCCAACGCCGCGCCGGAGTACCGCCTCGGACAGGACGGATTCAAGCTTGGGAGCAGCCGGCAAGCGCCGAATGAGCAATGCCTGCCGTTGAAGTCGGACCTGCACCGCCAGCTCGCGTTCTTCCTCGTTCAACATTCCGCCGAGGCGGTAGAGCGCGCGGGCGTACTCCTTGGTCTGGAGGATCCCGGGGATGAGCGACTCGTCGTAACGGCGGAGGTGGGCGGCGGCGGATTCCAGTCCTACGTACAGCTCGAACCAGTTCGGCACCGCATCGCCGTACGCGTGCCACCAGCCCTTCGACTTCGTCTCCATGGCCAGTCCGCGCATCGCCTCGGTCATCTCGGGCGACACCCCGTACAGCTCGCACATCGCTTTGACGTCGAGCACCCGGACCGGGCCCTGGCCGCATTCGAGTCGCCAGATCTTCTGCCGGCTGTATTCGAGGGCTTCGGCGGCGGCGTCGAGTGTCACGCCGGCCTCGTTGCGGAACTGCCGCAGCAGCCGACCGAGTTGCCGGCGCGGCACGGTCGATCCAATGTCGTCGGGCATCCGCACACTCCCTGGTTCCAAGGCGCAACGCTGTGTGACCTGCTCCTGCAACTCCTACGGGTTTCAGCAAAGAAAGTCAATGCACAACGACGAAATCGCGGTATGGAACGTTGCGTTCTGACTGCGGACCGTCGCAGGCTGAGCACGCTACGGCGGTCCCGTCAGGAAGGTAGGCAGACATGAACACCAGGAACGAGCGACCGAGGGCGGCGAGCGGTGGTGGCGTCGATCGCTCCGGTGCGTACACCAGTTTGTTGCCATGGCAGGTGCGTGAGCGGCGCTTCGTGCCGGTCGGGCTCGGGCGTCGCGGTCTTGACCCCGACGACGTGTACGCCTTCCTCGACCGGGTCGCCGTCGACATGGCCGCCGTCTACGCGGCCCTTGTCCAGAGTCGCCGCGAGACCGTCCGGCTCAGGGGCGAGATGGACCGCCGGCAGGCCGGAGGTCATGGTCGATGAGCCAGCGGTACGTGATCCACCTGCCCGTCGTCGCCACCGACCTGCCCGCCGCGCAGCGCCTGGCCCGGGTCATCGGACGGTGGATGCTGGTGCTGCCGATGGCGGACCCGGGGGAGACCACCGTCTCCGAGGAGGATCAGCAGTGCCTGCGCCACCGGGTCTTCTGCGATCTGCGGCTGCCCGGCGGTCGGCGTTGCCTGCTGCGCGACGGCCATGACGGCGAATGCTCTCGCCGTTTGCGCCGATGAGGGGAGCCGCCGCCGGCCGAGCGGGGCCGGCGGCGGAACCGCCGCTCAGTACGTGAAGCTCCAGAGGAAGTAGAACCCGGGGGCGTTGGGACCGTACTGGCGGTACTCGCAGTAGTACCAGCTCCACTGGCCGGTCTGGACACCCTCGCTGCCGTAGCTGTTGCAGAACTGGCCGTCGTAGTAGACGCCGCGGAGCGTGCCGCCCTGCGGGTCGGCTGCCGCCGGGGCGGCGCCGGTCCCGACCAGCCCGCCGAGTGTGAGCGTCGTCGCCACCGCCAGCGTCGCCCATCTGCGTGCGCGCATGGAGTCTCCTTCCATCATCACCGTCCACAGTGCACGTACTCCGCGCCGAGCCGCGTCCGGGACATCGAAGTTCGTGAGTGTCAGGCTATCCGCCGGTGCGGCCTTCGTAGTACGGGCCGAACGGGTGGCGCAGGAGAGTGCCGAATCCGGACCTGGCGGCGAGCGGGTCGACGACGGGTCAGGGGAACCCGGCTGAGTAGGTTGCGTCCACGAGTTCCTGGAGATGGCGGATGACGTCGACCTTGTGCTCGGTCTCCGGCAGTTGCCGTTCGCCGGCCGTCACCAGGTCGTTGCGCCAGTGGCTGACGATCTCCAGCTGTGCTGCCGGTGGGAGGTCGTCGACCCACAACGACCCGAGGTTGTTGTCGACGATCTCCTGCAAGCGGTCAGCGGTCTGCCTGTCGGAGAGACGGGCAATCAAGAACTCCAGCGTCCATTCGAACAGCCCACCCGATGAAGTCCAGTCGACGCCGGGTTTCAGCACGATAAGGCCAGCCATCATTTCCCCACGATGAATACTCGCGGACCGAGGTTTCGATCCGCGATGAACTGTTCGATCCGAGCAACCTGTTCCGGGACGAACTGCGACACGTCCACCGGTACCAGGTCAGCTTTGTGCAAGTGTCGTTCGATCTGATACTGCAGCTGGGGCCACTGGCGGTCAAAGAACTGAGGCGGGAAGTTGCCCACCGCATCGTAGGTCCGTCCGGACTCGTCCACCCAGTCGGCAGAGGAGGCCGGGGGAGCGCGGTGGAGTATGACGCCCATCTCCTGCTCCAGCCGGACCGCTGTCTCCGCCTCGGTCGGACGAAACTTCCCGGTCGCCGGATCCATGCCGAGATCGTGTATCCGTTGCTGTTCCGTCACCGCCGGCTTTGGCGGCTCGCGGGGCGGCTCAGGTTTGGGCGTGTTCCGACTCGGCGGCGATTCTGCTCTCTGCAGCCGTCCGAGCGCCTGCTTGAGCTTGTCGATGAGGTCGCTGAGCCGGCGCACCTCCGGGATCAGCCGTCGCAGGCTGGCCAGCAGTGCGCGAAGCAACCGTGCGATCCGCGCCCCCCACGACGCGACCAGCGTGGTCACCTGCTCCACGACCAGCGGCGTCGCCAGTCCGCCGGTGATGACGAGTTCGCCCGCGTACGTGATGAGGCGGGAGACGCAGGTGGCGATGGCATCGCGGACCAGGAGCCGGACGGCGGCCACCAGGCCGGCGGCGCCTTCGGTGATCGCGGCCATGGTGTCGGCGCCCAGGGCGAGGCCGGTGATGGCCTGGTGTTGTTCGGCGGCCCAGGCGCGGTAGGCGGGGCCGGCGCTGCCGCCCCAGCCGGCGACGTCGTCGCAGACAGCGCGCGCCAGTTCGGCCGCGTCCTCGCGGAGCGAGACGGCGACGTTGCGCCAGGTCTGGGCGTGTGCGGTGATCTGCGCCGGGTCGCCGGCGAGCCAGTCGAGCGCCTCGCTGAGTGGCTTGACGTGCTCGATGAGCCAGGCGATCCCGTATTGCAGGAGTGCGCCGACCGGGTCGGAGACGAACGCGAGGGCGTCGAGGCCGGCACTCACGACACCGAGGCTGCCGTCGATCCAGCTGCCGCTGCGGATGCCCTGCGCGATGAGTTCGATGTCCTCGCAGATCCACACGCCCGCCCAGGCGCTGGGCGGGGTGTCCGCCGCGACGGCGACGAGCGGGTTGGACGTCACGAACGCTGCCGCACCCCGTCGAGCGGACGCTGCCGCACCCCGTCGAGCGGGTGCTGCCGCACCCCGTCCAGCAGGTGCTTGGCATGGGCGTCGGAGGATCGATAGCGGTCGGCGCTGGTCCGCAGCTTTGCGGCGGTGTCCCGCACCGAGCCCGCAGCGGTGCCGATGCCGTCGACCAGGGTCCGCTGGAGGCCGTCGAGCAGCGTCGGCATCAGTGCGCAGAGCTGCCCGTACGCGTCGGTGCCCAACCGGACCTGCTGGCCCGCCTGCCGGGCGGTGTCGAGGCTGCCGGCGCAGTGATCGAGGCGTGCGGCGTGGGCGGTCAGGTCGTCCGGGTCGACCTGGATGCCGTCACCGCCCGGCATCGCTCGGCCCCTGGTCGTGGCTCAGCCGGTTGCGGTAGGAGTCGATGATGGCCCGGGCGCTGGCGTCGTCGCCGAGAGAGTCGGCGACCTGTCGCAACAGGTCGGCGCGTGCGGCTCTCGTGGTGTCCACGATCTGCTGGGCGGTGCGTGCCGCGGGTTGCTGCCGGGTGCGCTCGTCGAGCCACAGGTCGATCAGCAGGCCAGCCGAGTCGACGGTGACCAGGACCGTCCGGTCGGGGGTGTGGGCGGTGCCGGTCAGCTCCTGCACCCGCGTCGACAGCGCCTTTGCCCGTTCCGCCCGTTCGGCGAGCGACGACTCCCACTCGTCGAGCCGGCGTCCCGCCGCGTCGAGCGCGGCGTCGTCCGCCCACATGCTGACCCTCCCCAGGGGACCACCGCCGGCCGCCGCCAGCGAGATCACCGATACGCTACCAACCAGTCGCGTTCCGTGCATGCCTGAGACGTTCGCCTCGTGCCAATCTGCGCCACGCGGCGGTCGGGTCGAGGAAGATTGCCTCCGTGACGAGCAACAACCCACACCGCGGGTGGTCCAGCCGAACGGCCTGGCAGGGGCGGATCAACGCCCCGCTGCGCGCGTTCCTGCGCACCGAGACGGGCGGCGCACGGGTGGTGCTGGTCGCCGCCGTGGTGGCCCTGGTCTGGGCCAACCTGCACCCGTCGTCGTACGAGGCGGTGTGGCGCACCACCCTGTCGGTGCGGCTCGGCGACTGGCCCGTCTCGCACGACCTGCGCACCTGGGTCAACAGCGGCCTCATGACCTTCTTCTTCCTGGTCGCCGGGCTCGAGCTGCGCCGCGAGTTCGACATCGGCGAGCTGCGCGAGCGGCGTCGGCTGGCGTTGCCGATGCTGGCCGGGTTCGGCGGCATGCTGCTGCCGATCGGGATCTACCTGGCGATCAACGCCGGGCGTTCCACCGCGGTGGGCTGGGGCGCGGTGATGGCCACGGACACGGCGCTCGCGCTCGGGGCGCTGGCCGTCTTCGGGCCGCGCTTCTCGGACCGGCTGCGGGCCTTCCTGCTGACGGTCGCGGTCGTCGACGACCTGGTGGCGATCGCGGTGCTGGCGATCGCCTACCCGGCGCACTTCTCGCCGACCGCGCTGCTCGTCGCGGCCCTGATCTTCGCCGTCGTGGTGCTCGTCCGGACGTGGGGGCTGCGGCACGGCTGGTTCTACGCGCTGCTCGGCGTGGCGGCCTGGGTCGCGGTGTCCGAGTCCGGCGTCGACCCGGTCGTGGTGGGTCTGGTGATGGGACTGCTGACCTACGCCTACGACCCGGGCCGTAAGGACCTCCAGTGGGCGAGCGACCAGTTCCGCCTCTTCCGGGAGCAACCGACGCCCAGGCTCGCCCGGATGGCCCAGGCCGGGCTGACCGCCGCGCTGTCGCCGAACGATCGACTCCAGAGCCTCTACCACCCGTGGGCGAGCTACGTGATCGTGCCGCTGTTCGCGTTGGCGAACGCCGGGATCGTCGTCGACGGCGAGCTGCTGGGCCGGGCCGTGACCTCCCCGGTCACGCTCGGCGTGGTGGCGGCGTACGTCGTCGGCAAGCCGCTCGGCATCGTGCTCACCTCGTGGTTGGTGACCCGGCTCAGCGGCGAGCGGTTCCGGCCGCCGGTCGGCTGGGTCGCCGTCGTGGGGGTCGGCACGGTCTCCGGTATCGGGTTCACCGTCGCGCTCCTGATCGCCAGCCACGCCCTGCACGGCCCGGCGCTGGACGAGGCGAAGCTCGGCATCCTCGTCTCGACGGTGGGCGCGTCCGTCCTCACCTGGCTGCTGTTCCGCATCGTCGCCCGGCTCTCGCCGACCCGACGCGCGCGGGCGCTGCTCGGCATGGCCATGGGGATCGTCGACCTGAAACTCCCGGTCGATGAGGAGCGCGATCACCTGCGCGGGTCGCTCGACGCGCCGGTGACGGTGGTGGAGTACGGCGACTTCGAGTGCCCCTACTGTGGGCAGGCCGAGCCGGTGGTCCGGGAACTGCTGGCCGACTTCGCCAACATCCGGTACGTATGGCGGCATTTGCCGCTCACCGACGTCCACCCGCACGCGCAGCTCGCCGCCGAGGCCGCCGAGGCGGCGGGCGAACAGGGCGCGTTCTGGGAGATGCACGACCTGCTGCTCGCCCACCAGGACGCCCTGGACCCCGCCGACGTGCTGCGCTACGCCGAGCAGCTCGGCCTGGAGCTGGACCCGTTCCGGGAGCACATGGCCAAGCGGATGGGCGTCGACCGGATCGCCGAGGACGTCGAGTCGGCCGACCTCAGCGGCGTCACCGGCACGCCGACCTTCTTCATCAACGGCCAGCGCCACCACGGGGCGTACGACATCGCCGCGCTCAAGGCGGCGGTGAAGTCGGCGTTCACGAGCGCGCGGCTGCAACCCGAGTACCACCGTCGCGAGCCCGGCCAGGGCAAGGGAGCGACCCCGGACTGATCGCAATAAATGCGCTCCGACCTGCGTGAACCGTCGACACCCACGCGCTCTACGATCGCCCGCATGCGGATCGGTCCCCACGCCGTGACGCCCGCCCTCGACGTGGAATCGCTCCCGCTCACGGCGGACGCCGTGGACGTCTACCAGGATCTCCTGCGGGTGGCGCCGGTGGCGCAACGGGAGTTCCTGACCACCGCGTCGGCACCGGCCACGCGCGCGCTCGCCGGCCTGCTGAACAGCGGAGCCGTGCACCGCGACGCCGCCGGCGTGCTGCACGTCCGGCCGCCGCGTACCGCCCTGGAGAACTGGGCCGCGCAGCGGGAGCTGGAGGCCGCCCAGGCGCGTGCCGCCGCCGAGACGCTGTCCGGGCTCTACACCGCCGTGCACGGCGCCGGCGCGGCGTTCGTCGAGGTCATCGAGGGCAAGGACGCCGTCCGCGAGTTGTTCCGCCAGTTGCAGGCCGGCGCCCGCACCGAGGTACGCGGTCTGGAACGCGGACCGTACCTGCGCGACACCACCCGGGTGCCGGAGGAGGTGCAGTACGACGCGCTGCGCCGCGGCCGGCGGTACCGCTGCGTCTACGAGGGCGAGCTGTTGCACGACGAGGCGATGCTGGCCGCCGTACGCGCCACGGTCGCCGCCGGTGAGCAGGCGCGGGTCTTCCCGGAGTTGCCGCTGAAGATGATGCTCGTCGACGCCGACCGTGGCCTGGTCGTCCTGCCCCGGGCCGGCGGGGACGACGCCGACGCCGTGCTGGTGCACCGCTCCCGGTTGTTGGAGGGGCTGTCCGAGCTGTTCGAGGTGTTCTGGCGGCTCGGTGCGCCGATCCACGCCACCGCCGCCACCGCCGAGCCGGACGCCGAGCCGACGGTGGCCACCCAGCGGCTGCTCGCGCTGCTCACCGCGGGCCTGACCGACGAGGCGATCGCCCGTGACCTGGGCGTCAGCAACCGTACGGTGCACCGGCGGGTCAGCCGCCTCCAGGAGTTGCTGGGCGCGCGCAGCCGGTTCCAGCTCGGCGTGCAGGCCACCCGGCGCGGCTGGTTGTAACTGGCCGGAACCTGCCATGGCGGGTCTTCGTCACGCCGGAACGGCGGCGGCGAAACACTCCTGAGCCAGGGTGAATGCCGTTCGATCAATCGCTGTACGAGAGGACGGGACGATGCCCCATCCCACGACCGGGTCGCGCCACCCACGCCGCGTGCGCCGGCCGACCGCCCTGCTCGCCGTGACCCTGGTCGCGGCGGTCCTGACCAGCGGCGCGGCCGGCACCTCGGCCAGCGCGGCCACGGCCACCGAGCCGGACACCGCCGCCCTGGCCGCGCCGCTCGCCACCCAGCGGATCACCTGGGAGCCGTGCGGGCTGGCCGAGGTCAGCCCCGAGGACGAGGCGCAGCTCGGTCTGTCCTGCGCGACCGTCACCGTGCCCCGCGACTGGCACAACCCCCGCGACGGCAGGACGATCCAGGTCCGGATCAGTCGTACCGCCGCGTCCGGCCCCGACCGGGCGGGCATCCTCCTGGTCAACCCGGGTGGCCCCGGCGGCAGTGGCCTGTCGCTGGCGCCGTACGTGGCGCGGTCCGCGCCCGCCCTCGCCGAGCGGTACGACGTGATCGGCTTCGACCCGCGCGGGGTCGGGCAGAGCACCCCGCTGCTCTGCACGGTGACCTACCGCGACACCGACAACACCAACGACCTGATCACCCAGGCCAACGTGCGCGGCTGCCGCGGCACCGAGCTGACGAAGTACATCACCACCGAGCAGACCACGTACGACATGGACTTCATCCGGGTGCTGCTGGGGGAGCGCAAGCTAAACTACCTCGGCTACTCGTACGGCACCTGGTTGGGCACCTGGTACGCGGCGACGTTCGGCAGCCGGACCGGCCGGATGGTGCTCGACTCGGTGGCGGCGGTCGGCTCGCCCACGCTCCAGGAGACCTGGGACCTGCAACCGTTCACCCGGGACCGGGCGTTCCAGGAGCAGTTGCTGCCGTACATGGCCCGGCACGACGACCTGTACGGCCGGGGCAGCGACCCGATGAAGATCCGGGAGATGTTCGAGCGCGCGGGCGGCACCCGGGTCGGCATGGGACCGTTCATGTTCGGCTGGTTCATCCTCGGCGCGCTCTACGACACGCAGAACTACCCGACCGCCGCGGCGGCGGTGAACACGGTCATCCAGTACTACGAGGAGTGGAACGGCTGGACGCCCGAGCAGATCCTCAGCGCCGCGACCGCGAAGCTGCTCGCCGCGCCGGGCATCACGGCCGACGACCGGGCGTACATCGAGCAGTCCCGGGTCGCCGCCCAGGCGGCGCTGAAGACCCAGCGCGACCGGTCCCAGCTGGCCCAGGGCACGGACGAGTACACGTACGACATCGACTACGTCTTCGAGGTGATCCGCTGCCAGGACGGGCAGTGGAACGACAGCGTCGCGTACTGGAACGCGTTCAGCCGACGCCTCACCCGGGACGCGCCGCTGGTCGCCCCCTACCTGCAGAACCCGCCGGCCTGCGCGTACTGGCCGACCAGCAACCGGATGCCGAAGTTCGACAAGAAGACGTTCCCGAAGGTGCTGATGCTCCAGGACGAACTCGACGTGGCGACCGCGTACGAGGGTGCGCTGGCGGCGTCGAAGAAGCTGCCGGGCGCGTCGATGATCAGCGTCGACAACGAGGGCAGCCACGGTGTCTTCCCGTACTACACCCCGTGCGTGGACGACCCGGTGTACGCCTACCTGCTGGACGGCCGGCTGCCCGCCGAGACGTACACGGGTTGCCAGGCGGTGCCGCTGCCGGGCGAGAGCGCGGTGTTCGAGGTGGGCGGCAAGCTCACCGGTAAGGGCACGGTGAAGACCCGCCTGATCACCGACGACATGCGGGCGGCGAACCGCATGCTCAAGCGGATGCTGCGCACCGAGCCGGGGCCGTCGTACCCGGAGTGACGTCGCACCGGGGAGCGGGCGGCGACCTGCCGCCCGCTCCCCAGTGGATGGGACGCGCCCTCTTGACTCCCGGGAAAGATCGGGCCACCATCTGACAACGTTGTCACCACCACCCCTCGAGCACCTGACAACGTTGCCACCCTGGAGGCGCAATGTCCGAGCCATCGACCGTATCGCGGCGTACCTTCCTCTCCGCCGGAGCGACGCTGCTGGCGTCGGTCGGGGTGACCGCCGTCCTGCCGGACGCGGTCGCCGGCGCCGCGCCGTCGGCCGGCAACCCGTCGACCACCACCGACCTGGCCCGGTACCGCCCGGTGGCGGTCTCCTCGACCGACTACGCGCCGACGCCCGCCACGTTCGCCGTGGACGGCCTGCCCCAGGTCGGCGTCCGGGGCAGCGGGTGGCGGGCCGCGAACGGCGATCCCCAGTGGATCTCGGTGGACCTCCAGGCGCAGTGCCGCGTCGAGGCCGTCACCCTGGTCTTCGAGGCGACCCTCGCCGACGGGCCGTTCGACGGCAACTACACCGACACCGACGGCGACGAGATCCTCTCCAGCGCCGCGACGGCGTACCGCATCGAGGTTTCCACCGACGGCCGCGACTGGCGGTCGGTGTACGAGACCACCGACGGTCAGGGCGGCGTGCAGGCGATCAAACTCCCGCAGCCGGTCACCGCGCGCTGGGTCCGGATGACGGTCACCGGGCGGTCGAACAGCAACCCGGTCGGCCTGAACGGCTTCCAGGTCTACGGCGTCGCCCTGTCACCCCGCCCGAAGGCCGAGGGCTGGACGAGCTGGGAGGGCGGCAACACCGGCCGGGCTCCCGAACTGACCGTGGCCCCGGACGGCACCGTCGCGCTGGAATCCGGCTGGTCGCTGACGATGGACGACTTCGCCGGCACGACCGACGGCGCCGAGCTGTCCCGCGCGGGCGTCGACGTCAGCTCCTGGCTGCCGGCCACCGTGCCCGGCACCGTGCTGGGCACCCTGGTCGAGCAGGGACACCTGCCGGACCCGGTCGCCGGCTTCAACAACCTGCGCATCCCCGAGGCGCTGTCGCGGCACACCTGGTGGTACCGGCGGGCGCTGCGGCTGCCGCGCGGCCTGGACACCTCCGCCGGCCGCCGGATCTGGCTGGAGTTCGACGGCATCAACCACGAGGCCACCGTCTGGGTGAACGGCGTATCGGTCGGCAGCGTCAAGCACCCGTTCGCGCGGGCCGCCTTCGACATCACCGAGGCTCTCGCGGGCCACCGCGACCACGTCCTGGCCGTACGGGTCACCCCGATGCCGCACGTCGGCACCCCCGGCGACAAGGGGCCCGACGGCCGCACCTTCCTCCAGTCGGCCCACCACTACCTCGACGCGCCGACCTACCTGGCGGTGTCCGGCTGGGACTGGATGCCCGCCGTCCGGGACCGCGTCACCGGCCTGTGGGACCACGTCCGGCTGCGCAGCACCGGCGCCGTGGTCGTCGGTGACCCGCACGTCGAGACCACCCTGCCGAAACTGCCCGACACCGGCACGGCCGAGGTCACCATCCGGGTGCCCGTGCGCAACGCCACGGCCACCGCGACCACCGTCACCGTCCGCGCGGAGTTCGACAAGGTACGCGTCGAGTCCACGGTGACCGTCCCCGCCCACGCCTCCACGACGGTCACCTTCGCGCCGGAGCGCTTCGCGGCGCTGCGCCTGCACAAGCCCCGCCTCTGGTGGCCCAACGGCTACGGCGAGCCGCACCTGTACGACCTGACGCTCACCGCCACCGTCAAGCGCACGGTCAGCGACCGGCGTGAGCTGCGCTTCGGTGTCCGCCAGTTCGGCTACGACTGGCACCAGCCAATCGTGATCTCCCCGCCCGGCCAGCCTCCGCTGGACTTCGTCGACGGGGCCGCCACGCAGACCGTCACGTTCGACCGGCAGCACGCCCGGCACGTGCGTATCCAGGCGGGCCAGCGTGCCACCGGCTGGGGCATCTCGATGTACGCCCTGTCGGTGGCCGACGGCTCGGGCCCGGACCTCGCGCTACGCCGCGACGCGACCGCCTCGTCGTCGGAGAACGACACCAACGTGCCCGCCCGGGCGGTCGACGGTGACCCGTCGACCCGCTGGGCCTCGCAGGCCGAGGACGACCAGTGGATCCAGGTCGACCTCGGCGCGGCCGTCGACTTCGACCGGGTCACCATCGTCTGGGAGCAGGCGTACGCCCTCGACTACCGCGTCCAGGTCTCCGCCGACGGGCAGGAGTGGACGGACGTCAGGTCGGTCAGCAACGACACCCCGCTGGGCAGCCGCGCCACCCAGGTCGAGACGTTCGCCAGCCGGACCGCCCGGCACCTGCGCGTCCAGACGGGCGCGCGGGCGACGTCGTGGGGCGTGTCCATGTGGACGCTCTCGGTGCAGCGCCAGGCCGAGCCCGACGTCGACCTGGCCCTGGGCCGGACGGCCACCGCGTCGTCGTCCGACGGCGACTCCACCGGGCCGGAGCGGGCCGTCGACGGCAACCCGCGTACCCGGTGGTCCTCGAAGTTCGAGGACAACCAGTGGATCGCCGTCGACCTGGGCGCCCCGGTCGCCTTCGACCAGGTGACGATCGTCTGGGAGCAGGCGTACGCCCGCGACTTCGTCCTCCAGGTCTCCGACGACGGCAAGGAATGGACCGACGTCAAGGCGGTCAGCAACAAGATCACCGAGCTGAAGATCAGCGTCAACGGGGTGCCGGTGTTCGCCCGCGGCGGGAACTGGGGCTGGGACGAGCTGCTGCGCCGGGTGCTGCCCGACCGGCTGGCCGACACCGTCGAGATGCACCGCGACATGAACTTCACGATGATCCGCAACTGGCTGGGCAGCAGCAACCGCGAGGAGCTGTACCGGGCCTGCGACGAGCAGGGCATCCTGGTGTGGAACGACTTCTGGCAGGCCGGCGGCTTCCTGCCCAACCCGCCCGGCTACGTCGACATCGCCGCCGACACGATCCGGCGGTTCCGCCACCACCCGAGCATCGTCGTGTGGTGCGGCGCGAACGAGGGCGACCCGCCGCCGATCGTCGACGCCGGCCTCAAGCAGGCCGTCGCCACCGAACACCCGGAGATTCTCTACATCCCCAACTCCGCCAGCGGCATCGTGAGCGGACGCGGACCGTACGGCTGGGTCGACCCGACCACCTACACCGACGCGACGATCTACGAGGCCGACTCGTTCGGCTTCCACACCGAGATCGGCATGCCCGTGGTGTCGGTGGCCGAGAGCATGCGCAACCTGGTCGGCGACGCGCCGGAGTGGCCGATCGGCGAGGTGTGGAACTACCACGACTGGTCGACCATCGGTAACCAGCGTGTGGGCACGTACCAGGAGGCGATCGACGCGCGGCTCAGCGCGTCCGGATCGCTCGACGAGTTCGCCGCCCGCGCGCAGTTCGTCAACTACGAGAGCCACCGGGCCATGTTCGAGGCGTGGAACGCCAACCTGTGGCGGGACGCCACCGGCCTGCTGCTGTGGATGTCGCACCCGGCGTGGCACAGCACGGTCTGGCAGACGTACGACTACGACCTCGACGTCAACGGCGCGTACTACGGGGCCCGCAAGGGGTGCGAGCCGGTGCACGTCCAGGCCGACCCGGGCACCTGGCAGGCGCGGGTGGTCAACCACACGTCGGCGGCGCTCACCGGCGTGACGGTCACCGCCCGCCGGTACGACCTCAACGGCCGGTCGCTGGGCGCCGCCCAACGTCAACGGGTCGACGTGGCGCGCTCCTCCACGACGCCGGTGTTCGCCGTCGCCGCGCCGGACGGCGGTGGGCTGCACCTGGTCCGGTTGGAGCTGCGCGACGGCCGGGACCGGGTGCTCGCGGAGAACACCTACTGGCGTTACGACAGGCCCGAGCAGATGCGGGCGCTCACCACCCTGGCCGGTGCCCGCCTGTCGACGTCGACGAGCGGCGTACGCGTCGTGGACGGCCGGAACACCGTCACCACGACGGTCCGCAACCAGGGCCGTACGGTCGCCGCGATGGTCCGGCTCGCCGTCCGCGACGAGCACGGCCGGCGGGTCCTGCCGGCCCGCTACGACGACAACTACCTCTGGCTGCTGCCCGGGGAGACGCGTGCGGTGCGGATCTCCTGGCCGGCTCGGCCGGGCCTTGCCCGCAAGGCCACGGTGACCGCCGAGGCGTACAACGCGGCCTAGCATGTGGCGCGGGAAGGCGGCTCCGCCAGGGGTCGCCTCCCCGTGTCACCGGCCCCCAGTGAGGTGTTGTCATGTCGTTCACCACCCGACCGACCCTGCAGGGCACCTTCGGCATGGTGTCGTCGACGCACTGGCTGGCCAGCCAGTCCGCGATGGGGATCCTCGAACGCGGCGGCAACGCCTTCGACGCCGCCGTCACCGCCGGGTTCGTCCTGCACGTCGTCGAGCCCCACCTCAACGGCCCGGGCGGCGAGGTGCCGGCGATCGTGGCCACCGCCCGGGACCCGCGCCCCAGGGTGCTGTGCGGGCAGGGACCCGCGCCGGCCGGCGCGACGATCGCCCACTTCCGGTCCCTCGGCCTGGACCTCGTGCCGGGCGCCGGTCCGCTCGCGGCGGCCGTGCCGGGCGCGGTGGACGCCTGGCTCCTGCTGCTGCGCGAGCACGGCACGCTCTCCCTCGCCGAGGTGCTGGAACCGGCGATCGGCTACGCCGCCGCCGGCCACCCCCTGGTGGGCGCGGTCGGTGCGACGGTGACGGCCGTGCGGTCGCTGTTCGAGCAGCACTGGCCCACGTCCGCCCAGCTCTGGCTGCGCGGCGGCCGACCGCCGGTCGCGGGGGAGCGGTTCACCAATCCGGCGTACGCGCGCACCCTGCGCCGACTCGTCGAGGCGGGGCAGGCGGCCGGCGGCGACCGGGAGGCGCAGATCGAGGCGGCCCGCCGCGCCTGGGGTACGGGCTTCGTGGCCGACGCGATCGACGCGTTCAGCCGGCAGCCTTTCCGCGACTCCAGCGGCCGCGCACACGCCGGACTGGTCACCGGCGACGACCTGGCCGCGTACTCGGCGACCTGGGAAGAGCCGGCCACCCTCGACTGGCAGGGCTGGACGATCGCCAAGACCGGGTTCTGGGGTCAGGGCCCGGTGCTGCTCCAGGCGCTGGCGATCCTCGACGCGCTCGACGACGACGGCGCGTACGACACGGCGAGCGCCGCCGGCATCCACGCCCAGGCCGAGGCGCTGACGCTCGCGTTCGCCGACCGGGAGGCGTGGTACGGCGACAGCGCCGACGTGCCCGCCACGGCACTGCTCAACCCGGCGTACGCGCGGGAGCGGGCGGCCCTGATCGGTGACCGCGCGTCGCGGGAGCTGCGCCCGGGGAGCCCCGGGGGTGCGCAGCCGCGCCTCCCGGACCACGTCCGGTCCCGGGTGACCCACCGGCTCGACGTGCCGGACCCGACCACGGGCGAGCCGACGGTGCGGTCCGACGGGGTGACCCGGGGCGACACCTGCCACGTCGACGTCGTCGACAGGTGGGGCAACATGATCTCCGCGACGCCGAGCGGTGGCTGGTTGCAGAGTTCACCCACCATTCCGGAACTCGGGTTCCCGCTGGGCAGCCGGTTGCAGATGTGCTGGTTGCAGGAGGGTCTTCCCGCGTCGCTCGTCCCGGGCCGCCGCCCACGCACCACGCTCAGCCCGACCATGGTGCACCGTGACGGGCAGCCCGTCCTGGCCTGCGGCACGCCCGGTGGCGATCAGCAGGACCAGTGGCAGCTCCCCTTCCTGCTGCGGCACCTCGTCGGCGGCCAGCACCTCCAGCAGGCCATCGACGCGCCCGCCTGGCACAGCCTCGGCGTGCCGTCGTCGTTCTACCCCCGCGAGTCCGAGCCCGGCGTGCTGCTGGTGGAGGACCGGCTCGACGCCGCCGTGGTGACGGCCCTGCGGTCGTACGGGCACGAGGTGCGGCTCGCCGACGCGTGGAGCCTCGGTCGGCTCTGCGCCGTGTCCCGGGACCCGGCCACCGGCGTACTCGCCGCCGGGGCGAACCCGCGGGGCATGCAGGGCTACGCCTGCGGCCGGTAGCGGACGCCGGTCAGCCGCCGCGCGCGAACAGCGCGAGGCGTACCCGGTTGGGGCTCTCGGTCTTGGTCATCAGGCTGGTGATGTGGGTCTTGACGGTGGTGACGCCGATGTGCAGCCGCTCGGCGATCTCGGTGTTGGACAAACCCTCGGCGACCAGGGTCAGCACGTCCTGCTCGCGGGCGGTCAGCCCGTCGAGCTGCCGGGGCGGCGTGACGCGGGCCCGCACCGCGCGCTGGACGAGGCGGTGCAACACCTCCGGGCTGAACGGGCTGTCGCCCGCGGCGGCCCGTCTGATGCCGTCCAGCAGCTCGGCCGGCGGCGCGTCCTTGAGCAGGAAGCCGCACGCGCCGGCGCTCAGGGCGGGGTAGAGGTGGTCGTCATCGCCGAACGTGGTCAGCACCAGCACCCGGGTGGCCGGACGTTCGGCGAGGATCCGACCGGTGGCGGTGATCCCGTCGACGCCGGGCATGCGCAGGTCCATGACGACGACGTCGGGGACGAGCCGCGCCGCGAGGGTGACCGCCTCGCGGCCGTTGTCGGCCTCGCCGACGACCTCGATGTCGCTCTGCGCGTCGCACAACATGCGCAGGCCCGCGCGGATGAGGTGCTGGTCGTCGACGAGCAGAACCCGGATCACGCCGACCCCCCGGTGGTCGAGGGTGCCGGGGCCGTCCGGGGCGCGGGCAGGGTGTTCGGCAGGACGGTCCGTACCCGCCAGCCCGTGCCGGCCGGGCCCGCCTCCAGGTGCCCGCCGAGGACCTCGACGCGTTCGGCCATCCCGGTGACGCCGTGACCACCGCCGGCCGGCACCGCCGTCGACGCGTGGTGGCCGTCGACACCGCCCCCGTCGTCGGTGACCTCCCAGTGCACGGCCCCGTCGCGGACCGCCACCACCAGGCGCGCCCGTGCGGACGCCCCCGCGTGCCGTGCCACGTTGGTCAGCGCCTCCTGGGTCAGCCGCAGCACGGCCAGACCCCGTACCGCGTCGAGCGAACCGATCGCCGCGTCGACGTCGGCCTCCACGGTGATGCCGGCCTGGCGGGCCCGGTCGACGGCCGCGCCGAGCGCCGACGGGAGCGCCGCGGGCTCGATCGCGGTCAGCGCGGCGTCACCGCGTACCCCGTCGGGGTCGCGCAGCACCGCGACCAGCCGGCGCAGTTCCGACAGGGCCGCGGTGCCCGTGCCGTGCACGTCGTCGAACACCTCGCCCACCCGGGGGTCCAGGTCGGTCAGGACGTGCCGGGCCACCCCGACCCGCAGCACCATCGACGCCACATGGTGGGCGACGACGTCGTGCAGCTCGCGGGCGATGGCGGCGCGCTCATCGGCGCGCGCCGCGCGGCCCTCCGACTCCCGGCGTCGCTGCTCGGCCAGCGCCCGCTCCACGGCCTGCCGGTCCACCTCCCGGTTGGCCCGGATGACCAGACCGAGCAGCACCGGGACGCCGACCTCCAGGCCCAGCCCGACGACACCGGAGCCGACCTCACGCAGCGAATCCCCGATGCTGTCGGTCAGGTCGACAACGGCCAGCAGCCCGGCCGCCAGCCAGATCGTGCGGGAGCGACCGGCGCGCATGGCGACCTCGAGCAGGGCCCAGCTCGCGCCCACCTGGTTGATGGTGATGTCGTCGATGAGGCAGATCGCGACCGCCAGCAACGCCGCCTGCGCCGCCAGATTGACCACCGGCCGGCGGTACGCCACGAGCGCCACGGCGAACGCGGCCAGCGCGAGGCTCCACTGTGTCGACGTCGGCGCGGGGGCGGAGTGGGGCACGAAGAGCAGGTAGCCCAACCCGCTGAGGTCGAGCAGCACCATCCGCACGCGCGCGTCCCGCGCGTCGAACAGCCGCCCCCACCACCGCACGGTCGTCAGCCTAGGTGCTCGGAGTCGCCGGCAGCGACCGTCGGCCGCCACCGCGCGCGGACGCCCAGGTAGGCGGCCAGACCGAGCGGTCCGAGCAGGATGGTCAGCACCAGCACCGGTGCCATGACCAGCGCCGGTACCCCCCGTTCCCGGCTGTCCAGCCACGCCCAGCGACCCACGAACAGGTCGAACGCGATCATGTGCGCCCAGCCGGCAGCCGCGCCGTCGGGCGTGCCGAGCAGGTCGCGTACCCCGTCGAGGGTCGGCGACGCGACGGCGGGCAGCACCGTGCCGAACGCCGGCACCACCAGCAGCGCGTAGATCACCACGACCGGCAGCACGATCAGCGGCGAACCGACGATGCGAGCCGTCCACGACCAGCGCGGCAGCAGGATCATCAGCGCCCAGAACGGCGCGGCCAGCGCGAACGTCAGCGAGAACAGCGCCCCGGTCATGCCGCAAGCGCCAGTTCCGGGCGGCGGCGCGCGAGCACCAGGCCGGTGGCAGTCGCGGTCGCGACCGCCAGAGCCGCGACGACGGCCAAGGTGAGGGCGTCCGGGCGCAGCAGCGGCTGCCCGCGCAGTGCCTGCCAGGTCAACACCATCGTGAGTACGCCGTACGCGGTGCCCGCGACGACCAGCAGCCGGACGCGGGTCCGCCCGTCGAGCCGGGACGCGAACCGGGTCAGCAGCATCGCCACCAGCGGCAGGGCCTGCAGGGCATGCAACCCCACGAAGTGCCCGATCCGCAGGTCGCCGCCGGTGGTGCTCCACCCCACCACGGGCAGCCCGGGGCCGCCGTCGGCCACGCCCACGCTGTGCGCCCCGGAGACGCCCTCGATGCCCGGGTCCTGCGTCGGAAGCACCATCGGCACGGCCGCGAGCATACCGAGCAGGGACAGGCCGAGCCCCCACCCGACGGCGGTCGCGGCGACCCGGTCCGGGATTCGCCGGATCAGCAGCACGACCGCGAGGACGAGGTGCGCGACGAACAGCACCATGATCGCGGCGCCCATCACCGAGAAGAGGGCGGCGTTCAGCGCGCTGGTGTCGTTGAAGTGGCTCGTCGTACCCCGGACCACCTGCGCGACGATCACCACCATCTCCACCAGCGACAGCGCAACGATGATCGCCGCCGCCCACTCCGCGGCCCGGCTGCGGCGCGGCAGCAGCGACAGCATCCAGGCGAGCGTCGCGCCGTACAGCACGAAGGAGACCGCGAACTTGAACGGCTTGAGCCAGATCGGCGCCCCGGTGAGGACGCGGGGGTCGGCGACGATGCCGACGGCGGCGACGACGGCGAGCACCGCCATCGCGGCGACGAGGAGCATGAGCGGGCGGTTCCACTGTGTCGCCCGACGCAGAACGGTAGTCATGCCTGTAGATGCTCGTGACCGTCGCCGACGCGCGCGTCCGACCTCGGGTCCCGGTCGCGGCCCCCGGTCGGAGCCCACCTCCTCCCTGGGTAGGAGGTGAAGTGCAGGGCGGACCGGTGCCGATGCTGGCACAATGGCCGGCCTGCCGACCGGGGGAGTGACCGTGACGATCAGCGAGGACCGAGTCCAGCCGAACGAGACGACCGTGCCGCTGCTGCCCTGCCCGGCGCCGGAGGAGACCCTGGCGTTCTGGCGAGCCCTCGGCTTCGAGGTGACCTACGAGCAACTGCGGCCGTACGTGTACCTGGCGTTCCGGTTCAGCGGGTTCGACCTGCACTACGGCCCCGCGCCCAAGGACCTCGACCCGGCGCGGGAGCAGTCCGGCGGGGCGCTGGTGATGGTCGACGCGGTCGCGCCGTACCACGCCGCGTTCGCCGAGGCGATGCGCCGCGCGTACGGCAAGGTGCTCGTCAAGGGCCTGCCCCGGATGACCCGCTTCCGGGCGGGGGCGTCGCGGTTCAGCATCGTCGACCCGTGCGGCAACACCATCGTCTTCATCCGCCGCGACGAGCCGAAGGACCTGGAGTACGGCGGGTCGTCCAAGCTCCAGGGGCTGGCCCGGGTGCTGGACAACGCGCGGATCCTGCGCGAGTTCAAGACCGACGACCGGGCCGCCTACCGGGCGCTCGACTCGGGGATGCGCCGCCGGGCCGAGGACGCCCCGGTGGTCGAGCAGGCGATGGCGCTCGCCGCGCTCGTCGAGTTGTCGGTGGCGCTGGGCAAGACCGACCGGGTACCCGAGTGGGGTGCCCGGTTGCGCACGCTGACCTTGACGGAGTCGGAGCGTACCCAGGTCGCGGCCTATGTCGCGGACCCGGCGCTGCTGGAACCGTTCTGGCCCGACCCACGGTGACCGCCCCCGGCCCGGTCAGCGGTTGGCGTTGCTGCGGCGGAACAGCAGTGTCACGCCGCCGAGCAGGACGAGGAGCAGGCCGGTGAACCAGTTCATGGCCGTGATCGTGCTGACCCCACGGGTGGCGATGCCGATGCCCAGGGCCGGCAGGCTCATCCCGAGGTAGGCGATGAGGAACAGCCCGGCCAGGGCCTCACCGCGCCGGGCGGGCACGGCCATCGCCGCGACCGTACCGACGGCGGCCTTGAACAGCACGCCCGCGCCGACTCCCGCGAGCACGCCGCCGAGCAGGAACGCGGTCAGGCTCGCGGTGTGCATCCCGACCAGCACGACGGGCACGCCGACGGCCTGCGCCAGCAACCCGAGCCGGACCTTCGCCGAGGCGGGCAGCCGGGTGGTGAGGCTCTGCGCCACGGCCGCGCCGCCGAACACGGCGAACACGACCGCGCCGGCCAGCGCCCGCGACGGCAGGTGCAGGGCACCGGCGACGAAGCCCGGCGCCACGGAGGTGAAGAGGCCGAACACGGCGAACGAGGCGAAGCCGGCGGCGGTCGCCGCCACGTACCCGGCGGGGTCGCCGTGGTCGGCGCTGATCCGCTGCGGCCGGTAGGCCGGCGTCACCAGGCGTTCCCGCACCGTCTCCGGAGTCGCCGCGACCGCCACCAGGCTGACGGTCAGCAGCACCGCGAACACCAGGTACGGGGTGCGCAGCGGCGCGTGGACGTACTGGGCCAGGACGCCCGCGACCAGCGCGCCCACGCCGAGGCCGCCGATGTTCGCGGCGGTGGAGACCACCTCGAAGCGCTGCCGGGACGCGCCGGGGCGGTGCGCCGCGTGCAACTCCTGCAGGTACGCGGTGGCGGTCGCGGTGATCATGCCGATGCCCAGACCGCTCACCAGCCGGGCGAGCAGCAGCACCGGCAGCGACGTGTCGCCCAGGAACAGCGCGGCGGCGACCAGCTCCAACGCCAGCGCCGGGACGAGGATCTTCTTGCGGCCGACCCAGTCCGACACGTGCCCGGCGAGCAGCAGGCTGATCACCACACCCACCGCGTACGCCGCGAACACGATCGTGACCATGAACGTGGAGAAGCCGTCCCGCGCCTGGTAGAGCGGGTAGAGCGGGGACGGCACGGTGCAGAACGCCATCGCGGTGAGGAACGCCAGGGCGATCGCCCAGAAGCCACGGCCGTGGCGGGACGATCCTTCGTGCGGGTCACCCGGTGCGAGGGGCTGTCGGGAGGGCAGGGTCGTTGACGACATGGCCCCACTGTCACCCCAGCCGATCATCACGTCCAACGAAAGTTGACGCTAGTTACCATCGCCGTAGGTGATACTTGGCGGCGTGGAACTGCGGCAACTCGAGTACTTCGTCGCGGTGGCCGAGGAGCAGAACTTCACCCGCGCCGCCGCCCGCCTGCACGTCGTCCAGTCCGCCGTCTCCGCGGCGGTCAAGACCCTCGAACGCGAGCTGGGCGCGGCGCTGCTGGATCGCAACTCCAAGCGCGTCCTGCTCACCGACGCCGGTGCGGCGCTGCTACCCCGCGCCCGGATCGCCCTGGACGCGGCCCGCGACGCCCGCGACGCGGTCGCCGAGGTGCACGGCGGCCTGCGGGGCACCCTGCGGATCGGCACCATGACCTCGATCCGGCTGCTGCACCTGCCGGCCCTGCTCGGCGAGTTCCACCGTCGGCATCCCGGGGTGCTGCTGCACACCAGCGTCGCGCCGTCCGGCTCCCAGGGGCTGATCGACGCGCTCACCGAGCGCCGGCTCGACCTCGCTTTCGTCTCGCTGCCCGGCGCGCCACCCGCCGAGATCTACCTGACCGAGCTGGCCCGCTCGGTGATCGACCTTGTCGTACCGGACGATCATCCGCTGGCCGCCCGCGAAGCGGTGTCGCTGCACGACCTCGCCGGCCTCGACTTCATCGACTCCCCGATCGGGTACGGCAACCGCACCGTCACCGACCGGGCGTTCGCCACCGCCGGCCTGTCCCGACGCGTGACCATCGAGATCCCCGACATCGCCACCGGCGTCGACCACGTCCGGCACGGCCTGGGCATCGCGCTGCTGCCCCGCTTCGTCGTCGCCGACGCTCCCGGCGTCCGCACCCTCACCGTCACCGACGCCGACCTGGACTGGATCGCGTCGCTGGCCACGCCGGTGGACCGCCCGGTCGGCGCGGCCGCCCGCGCCCTCATCGCCCTGACCGGCGAGTTCCTGCCATGACGAGGACGATCCTGCTCTGGACCAGACCGTGATGCGACAGAGGGTCCCTAGGCGTCGTTCTTGCCCCAGTTGCCGAGTGCGACGATCGCCTCGCGCAGGGCGAGTCCACGATCGGTCAGTGCATAGGCCCGCGTGTTGTGTCGAAGGGGCAGGCGGAACAGCACGCCAGCCGCTTCGAGCTCGCGCAGGCGTGTCGCGAGCATGTTCGTCGGCACGCCGAGGTCGCGCTGCAGATCGCCGTAGCGTTGTGGTCCGTCGAGCAGCCGTTCGACGATGAGCAGGGCCCACCGTGCTCCCACGATGTCGAGGGCCGTGGCGAGGTCGCTCACGCGGTCGGATCGGCGTCCGTCTTCATCCAGAACGGTGAGTAGTGGTAGCCGTCGGGGTCGTCGAATTGGCGCTGGTACATGAAGGGGTAGTCGTCGGTGTCACCGATCCGCCCGCCGGCGGCGCCGGCGCGGTCGACGAGCTCGTCGACCGCCTCGCGGCTGCCCAGGTTGAACGAGACCGTGACCTTCGAGGGCGTATCTGGTCCGCCGACGAGCTCTTCGACTCCGCCGACGCTCGCGTACATCTCGCGGCTGCCGAGCATGACGTACTGCTCGGGGGCGATCGCGAAGCACGACACATTGTGGTCGGACATCTCCGTGTTGAGGGTCCAGCCGAGGGCTGTGTAGAAGGCGGTCGCGCGCTCGACGCTCTCGACCGGGCAGGTGATGAAGAGGCTCATGCGTGCCATGCTTGCAAAATGCAAGTGACCCGTCAAGGGGCATGCGTCCCGCAGGATCGGGTACCGCGATCGGCCGGCAGTGCGACTCCGCGGCCAGATGGACCTTGGTGGTCACGCTGGCGGTCCGCCGCACCACTCCGACGGTCGGAGTCAGTCGTCCCACCGGTTCTCGAACGGCAGGGCGAGCCGCCGCACGTCGTCCTGCAACTCGGCGGACGCGCCGTGCTCGCGCAGTACGGGCGGCGCGGTCCGTAGCACCCACAACGACAGGGTGGCGCACCAGTCGGCCGCGTCATGCCAGCCCTGCCAGGGGAGCATGTCGCCCGGTAGGTCGTAGTTCCAGTGCTCGACGGCGACCACGAACCGCGTCGCCGCGGTCTGGTCACCCAGCAGGCTGGCCCAGGTGGTCAGCCACGGCGTGAGCCGTACGGAGATCTCGGCGAGGAATCCCAGCGCCTCGTGGGCTGGTACGGCGGCGTCGGGATCGATCAGGATGTGCCGCCACCACGCATCCAGGAACGCCTGCACGGCGTCACGCTGCGCACCCGGCCACTCCCACCAGCGGCCACGGATGAAGAGTCCCATCAATCCGTCGATCAGCACCACGTCGCCGCTCACCAGCCCCTGGGCCACCTGCGGCAGTATCCGGCGCAGTAGCGGCCCCGGATAGGTCCAGTCAGCCAACCAGTAGGTGCGCCGGAGCAGGTCGTCGTCGAGGGGAACGTCGGGCGTCTTGAGCAGAGCCAACTCCTGCGCGCTGCCCCAGTGGCACTCGCAGTTGGACTCCGACGGGTGGGCGGTCATGCCGCGGAACGTGGCGGCCACACCCGCCAGCGCGGCTGCCAGCTTGTCGTGCACGTCGGTGAGATCAGGGGCCACGGGAACGCCTTCGGGGACTCCGCGCGGTACGCCGCCGAAGAGAGCGAGTCTAGACCACGGCCAGAACCAACGCGGGCGCCTGGAATCCGCCCTGCGGTGTGCGGTCGTTGCCGGACCCAGGCTGTTCTTCGTAACGTGGATCCGCCACACTCCCCGTTATGCGTGATCGTTCTCGCCGGTGGGCGTGGGTCGGGGTCTTCGTTGTCGGGCTGATCCTCTACCTAGCGGTGCTGCGGACCCTGGTCCGCACCCAGAATCCGAACTTCGTGCCCGCGCTGATCCTGCTCGGCGCGACCCTGGCGCCCCTGACGTTCCTGACGTTCGCCCAGGCCCGTACCGGGCGGTGGCAGGTGCCGGCGTGGGTGCTGGTGACCTCGGCGTTCTTCGGTGGGGTGATCGGTACGGTGGTCGCCGGCACCCTGGAGTACGACACCCTGCGCGGCCTCGGCACCCTGCCCATGGTGTTCGTGGCGCTGATCGAGGAGTCGGCCAAGCTGATCGTCCCGGTGGTGCTGTTGTTCACGGCCCTGGCACAGCACCGCCGCCGGGTGCCGTCCGACGGCCTGGTCATCGGCGTGGCCGCCGGCATGGGCTTCGCCGCGTTGGAGACGATGGGGTACGCCTTCACCGCGCTGCTCAGCTCGAAGGGCAACATCGGCGCGGTGGAGCAGACCCTGTTCATCCGTGGGCTGACCGCCCCCGCCGGGCACACCGCCTGGACCGGCCTTACCGCCGGGGCGCTGTGGGCGCTGCTGGCCACCCCGAGCGTCCGCCGGCTGTTCGGGTTCCTCGGCACCTTCGTGGGCGTCGTCGCCCTGCATACGCTCTGGGACACCTTCACCGGCTCGATCGTCTTCGTGGTCGTGGCGCTCGTCAGCATCGGCTGGCTGTTCTGGGAGTTGCGCCGCTACCGGACCTTCGGCGATCACCTGGCCGTCGAACATCGATAGCCCGACCCCGCCCACCATGCCTCCCTCGGCCGCCACGACCCGGCCGGGGGAGGCGTTGCTCTGCTGAACCCGCTGCGGCCGGCCCGACCGCTCATCTAGTGTCGGAGTATTCATATTTCGGGTCTTTGGTGGGAAAGGTGCAGCGATGGGGGTGCGCCGCTGGATCGCGAGCTGGCCGCTCTATCGCCAGCTCGCCGGCACCGACCCGCTCGGTCGCGGTGCCGCCGCCAAGTCGGCGGGCTCGGCCGCTCTGACGGCCCGCACCGAGACCGCCGATTCTGTCGCGCGGTCGGTGTGTCCGTACTGCGCGGTGGGATGTGGTCAGCGGGTGTTCGTCACCGACGGCCGGGTCACGCAGATCGAGGGTGATCCGGACAGTCCGATCTCGCGGGGCCGCCTGTGTCCCAAGGGATCGGCCAGCAAGAGCCTGGTGACGAGTCCGCTGCGCCAGACCACCGTCCGTTACCGCCGGCCGTACGGCACCGAGTGGGAGGACCTGGACCTCGACACGGCGCTGAACATGATCGCGGACCGGGTCCTCGCGGCCCGGGACGAGACCTGGGAGGACGTGGACGAGCAGGGCCGGCCCCTGAACCGGACGCTGGGGATCTCCAGTCTCGGTGGCGCCACGCTGGACAACGAGGAGAACTATCTCATCAAGAAGTTGTTCACGGCGATGGGGGCGTTGCAGATCGAGAACCAGGCGCGTATTTGACACTCCGCCACCGTCCCCGGTCTGGGGACCAGCTTCGGTCGCGGCGGCGCCACCCAGTACCAGCAGGACCTGTCGAACTCCGACGTCATCGTCATCCAGGGTTCGAACATGGCCGAGGCGCACCCGGTGGGTTTCCAGTGGGTGATGGAGGCCAAGCGCCGCGGCGCCAAGGTGTTCCACGTCGATCCGCGCTTCACCCGTACGAGCGCGCTGGCCGACGCGTACCTGCCGATCCGGGCGGGCACGGACATCGCGCTGCTCGGTGGGGTGATCCGCTACATCCTCGACAACGAGTTGGACTTCCGCGAGTACGTCCTCGCCTACACCAACGCGGCCACCATCGTCGGCGAGGATTTCCGGGACTGCGAGGACATGCACGGGCTCTTCTCCGGCTTCGTCGAGGAGAACGCCAGCTACGACCAGAGCAGCTGGCAGTACGAGGGCGCCCCGGAGAACATCTCCACCCGCGACACGGAGACGCAGCGGGAGACGGGGGCCGGCCTGGAGCACGAGTCGCACGGCGCGCCGGTGGGCGGGCAGACGCAGCGGGACGAGACGTTGCAGCACCCACGCTGCGTCTACCAGATCCTCAAGCGGCACTACGACCGCTACACCCCTGAGATGGTGGAGCGGGTCTGCGGGATTCCGCAGGAGAAGTTCCTGGAGTTGGCGCGGGCGTGGACCGAGAATTCCGGTCGGGAACGCACCGGCATGCTGGTGTACTCGGTCGGCTGGACGCAGCACAGCGTCGGTGTGCAGTACATTCGCGCCGGGGCGATCATCCAACTCCTGCTGGGCAACATGGGCCGCCCGGGTGGTGGGGTGATGGCGCTGCGCGGGCACGCCAGCATCCAGGGCTCCACCGACATCCCGACCCTGTTCAACCTGCTGCCGGGCTACCTGCCCATGCCGCACCACGCCGACCACCCGACCCTCGACGAGTGGATCAACAGCATCGCCCATCCCGACCAGAAGGGCTTCTGGGGCAACGCGCGCGCCTACGGGGTGAACCTGCTCAAGGCGTACTGGGGTGACGCGGCCACCGCCGACAACGACTTCTGCTACGGCTACCTGCCCCGGATGACCGGCGACCACGGCACGTACCAGCAGGTCCTGGACATGATCGACGGGAAGATCAAGGGGTACTTCCTGCTCGGGCAGAACCCGGCGGTGGGTTCGGCGCACGGCCGGGCGCAACGCCTCGGCATGGCGAACCTCGACTGGCTGGTCGTGCGGGACCTGTTCATGGTCGAGAGCGCGACCTTCTGGAAGAACGGTCCGGAGATCGAGACGGGCGAGATCGTGCCCGAGGAGTGCCGGACCGAGGTGTTCTTCCTCCCGGCGGCGTCGCACGTGGAGAAGGAGGGCACGTTCACGCAGACGCAGCGGTTGTTGCAGTGGCGGGAGAAGGCCGTCGAACCGCCGGGCGACGCCCGCTCCGAGTTGTGGTTCTTCTACCACCTCGGCCGCATCATCCGCGAACGCCTGGCGCGCTCGACCCGCCCCCGGGACCGCGCGCTGCTCGACCTCACCTGGGACTACCCCACGCACGGTCCGAACGCGGAGCCCAGCGCCGAGGCGGTCCTGCGCGAGATCAACGGGTACGAGGTCGCCAGCGGCCGACCCCTCGCCAGCTACACGGAGATGACCGACGACGGCTCCACGGCGGGCGGCTGCTGGATCTACACCGGCGTGTACGCCGACGGCGTCAACCAGGCCGCCCGCCGCAAGCCCGGCGCGGAACAGTCCCTGGTGGCGCTCGAATGGGGTTGGGCGTGGCCGTCCAACCGGCGGATCCTCTACAACCGCGCCTCGGCCGACCCGGACGGCAACCCGTGGAGCGAGCGCAAGAAGTACGTCTGGTGGGACCCGGACAAGGGCGAGTGGACCGGCTACGACGTACCGGACTTCGAGAAGACCAAGGCACCCTCGTACCGGCCCCCGCCGAACACCTCGGGCGTCGCGGGCATCGCGGGTGACGACCCGTTCATCCTCCAGGGCGACGGCAAGGGTTGGCTGTACGCGCCCAGCGGCGTCTTGGACGGGCCGCTGCCGACCCACTACGAGCCGGTCGAGTCGCCGGTGCGCAACCCGCTCTACCGCCAGCAGGCCAACCCGACCCGCAAGGTCTACACCCACCCGATCAACAACCTCAACCCGAGCCCGCCGGAGCAGCACAGCGACGTCTTCCCGTACGTGTTCACGGTCAGCCGGCTCACCGAGCACCACACCGCCGGTGGGATGAGCCGGACCGTGCCGCACCTCGCCGAGTTGCAACCGGAGATGTTCGTCGAGGTGTCACCCGAGCTGGCGGTCGACCGAGGGTTGAGTCACCTGGATTGGGCGCACCTGGTCACCACCCGCGCGGCCATCGAGGCGCGGGTGCTGGTGACCGACCGCGTGACGCCGCTACGGGTGGACGGTCGGATCCTGCACCAGGTGTGGCTGCCGTACCACTTCGGCTTCGAGGGTCTGGTCACCGGTGACTCGGCCAACGACCTGTTCGGCATCACCCTGGACCCCAACGTCCTCATCCAGGAGAGCAAGGTCGGCACGTGCGACATACGGCCCGGCCGGCGTCCGAGAGGGCAGGAGCTGCTGGACCTCGTCGTCGACTACCGGCGACGGTCGGGCAACCTGAGCCACCGCTACCCACCGCTGGTCACGACGGACGTCGCCGACAGCAGCAGCGACCAGGAGGACTGAGCGATGCCGCACGCCAACGCCCTGTACGGGCCGCTCGATCCGGCCCCGGACGCGGGTTATGTGGACGCGCCGGAGCGGATGGGGTTCTTCACCGACACGAGTGTGTGTATCGGGTGCAAGGCGTGTGAGGTGGCGTGCAAGGAGTGGAACGGGGTTCCGGAGAGTGGTCTGGATCTGTTGGGGATGTCGTACGACAACACGGGGGCGTTGACGGCGAACTCGTGGCGGCACGTCGCGTTCGTGGAGCAGCCGCGCGGGGCCGGCTGGGCGACCCCGGCGTTCGCCGGTTACCCGGACGGACCGGCGGTCAGCCCGGCGACGGCGGCCGTCGGGGCGCGGACCGACGCCGACACCGGTACGGACCCGGGTCTGCCACCCGGCTCGCCCGGCGCGGCCACCCGCATGTCCGGCGGCCCGGAGTTTCTGGGTATGCCGGGGGCGCAGCCGCCGGGGCGGGGTACCGGTGTGGAGGGTCGCAGTGATTTTCGTTGGTTGATGATGTCGGATGTGTGTAAGCACTGCACGCATGCGGCTTGTTTGGATGTGTGTCCGACGGGGTCGTTGTTCCGGACGGAGTTCGGGACGGTGGTGGTGCAGGAGGACATCTGTAACGGGTGTGGGTACTGCATTTCGGCGTGTCCGTACGGGGTGATCGATCAGCGTCGGGGTGATGGTCGGGCGTGGAAGTGCACGCTGTGTTATGACCGTCTGGGTGCGGGGATGACGCCGGCGTGTGCGCAGGCGTGTCCGACCGAGTCGATCCAGTACGGGCCCCTGGAGGAGTTGCGGGACCGCGCGGCGGCGCGGGTGCGGGTGTTGCACGAGCGGGGTGTGCCCGAGGCGCGGTTGTACGGGCATGACCCGAACGATGGTGTGGGTGGTGACGGGGCGTTCTTCCTGTTGTTGGACGAGCCCGAGGTGTACGGGCTGCCACCGGATCCGGTGGTGACCACCCGGGACCTACCGGCGATGTGGAAACGCGCCGGCGTCGCCGCCCTGACGATGGCCGCCGCCACGGTGGTCGCGTTCCTCGGCAGGCGGCCATGACCGACCCGACAACACCGGTGGGGGACCGGTTCCGCGCGTACCAGGCCCGCCTCGACCAGCCCGGCGGGCGGCGCGGGCGCGGACACGGCGGCGAGCAGTTGACCGTGCCACCGGCCGACTTCAGCTCCTACTACGGTCGGCCGATCCTCAAGGCGCCGGTGTGGAAGCGCGACATCGGCGGATACCTGTTCACCGGTGGCCTCGCCGCCGGCGGCGCCCTGATCGGCGCGGGCGCCCAACTGACCGGACGCCCCGCCTTGCGCCGGGTGGGCCGCTGGACGGCCCTCGGCGGCACCCTCGCCAGCGCGTACCTGCTGGTGCACGACCTCGGTCGGCCGGAACGGTTCCACCACATGCTCCGGGTCGCCAAACCGACCTCTCCCATGTCGATGGGCACCTGGATCCTCACCGCGTTCGGCCCGGCCGCCGGGGTGGCCGCAGTCGCCGAACTCGCGCCCCGGCTACCGCGACACGGGGTGCTGGGCCTCGCCCGTCGGCTGGCGCCCGGCGTCGGTGACGTCGCCGGTCTCGCCGCGGCGGCCACCGCCCCGGCGCTGGCCACGTACACCGGGGTCCTGCTCGCCGACACCGCCGTACCGGCCTGGCATGACGCGTACCCCTTCATCCCGTTCGTCTTCGGCGGCAGCGCGCTCGCCGCGGCCGCCGGGGTCGGTCTCATCGCGGCGCCCGCCGCCGAGACCGGGCCGCTGCGCCGGCTCGCCGCCGCCGGCGCGGCCATCAAGCTGGTCGGTGGCCACCGGATGGAGCGGCTCTGGATCACCGGCGAGCCCTACCGCAGCGGTCACAGCGGCCGCCTGGTCCGGGCGGGCAACGTGCTGCTCAGCGTCGGTGCGGTCGCCGCGCTGTTCTCCCGACGCAGCCGGCTCCTGTCGGTGCTCTCCGGCGCGGCCCTGGTGGCCTCGTCGCTGGCCACCCGGTTCGGGATCTTCGAGGCGGGCGCGGTGTCCGCGCGCGATCCGAAGTACACCGTCGTACCCCAGCGGGAACGCCTCGCCGACGGCGGCCCGGCGGTGGACGTGCGGTGAACGCCGACCGCCTCAGCTCGTGAACAGCTTCGCGGCCGTGCTCAGGGTCTGCACGATCCCGTAGCCGAGCAGCACCGCGACGAGCAGCCACGACAGCCAGAGCCGGCCGGTCTGGTCACCGACGTGGTCGGGCACCGGTGGCGTGCTCTGCGGGCCGAGGGCGACCGGCTCGGTGACGCTGGCCTTCGCCACCGGCGAGGTCGACCCCCGGTCCGGCTCGTGGAACCGGTCGGGCACGGCACGGACCAGCAGGTTGGCGACGAAGCCGATGGCGAGCACACCGACCATGGTGAACAGGGCGGGCCGGTACGCCGACGCGGTGAGCGTCCCGGGCTTGCCCTGGGTGTCGAGGATCCGGTTGACGATCAACGGCCCGGCTACGCCCGCCGCCGACCAGGCGGTCAGCAGCCGCCCGTGGATGGCTCCGACCTGAAAGGTCCCGAAGAGGTCCCGCAGGTACGCGGGCATGGTGGCGAAGCCGCCGCCGTAGAACGAGATGATCAGCGCGGCGATCAGCACGAAGAGCGCCGTCGCCGCGTGCCCGGCCACCGCGAGCAGCGCGTAGAGCACCATGCCGACGCCGAGGTAGACCAGGTAGATCGGTTTACGGCCGATCAGGTCGGACGTCGTCGACCAGACGAACCGGCCGGCCATGTTGAACAGCGACAGCACGCCCACGAAACCGGCCGCCGCCGACACCGACACGGCGGTGGACCCGTTGTCCCGGAAGAAGTCCTGGATCATCGGGCTGGCCTGCTCCAGGATGCCGATGCCCGCCGTGACGTTGCAGAACAGCACGATCCACAGCAGCCAGAACGAGCGGGTCCGTACGGCGTTTGACGCGGACACGCTCGCCCTCGTCACCAGCGGTCGGGTGGCGACGCGGGCGGGGTCGAACCCGGCGGGCCGCCAGTCGGGTGGTGGCACCCGCACGTTGAACGGACCGAACATCATGATCACGAAGTAGCCGATGCCGAACGTGACGAAGAGCCCCACCAGGGCGCCCCCCGAGGCCACCGCCGCCGGGTTCGCCGGGTTGTAGTCGGCGTCGTAGAGCGACAGCAGTTGGCGCGCGAGCGGACCGGCGACCAGGGCGCCGCCGCCGAACCCCATGATCGCCAGGCCGGTGGCGAGACCCGGGCGGTCCGGGAACCACTTGATCAGCGTGGAGACCGGTGAGATGTAGCCGATGCCGAGCCCGATGCCGCCGATGACGCCGTAGCCGAGGTAGAGCAGCCACAACTGCTTCGTGGCGATGCCCAGTGCCCCGACCAGGAAGCCGGTGGCCCAGAAGCAGGCGGAGACGAACATCGCCCGCCGTGGGCCGTTGCGCTCCACCCAGCGGCCGCCCACCGCCGCCGACGACCCCAGCATGACGATGGCGATGCTGAAGATCGCCCCGATCGCGGTCTGGCTGGTGTGGAAGTGCGCGATGAGGGAGTTCTTGTAGACGCTCGTCGCGTAGACCTGACCGATGCAGACGTGCACGGCCAGCGCCGCGGTCGGGATGAGCCAGCGGCTGTATCCCGGGGGAGCGACGGTGTGCCGGGGATCGAATACCGACAGCATGAGCTCCGCACCTCCTGCGGGTGAGCGGGCAGGCGGCGGGCGCGTCCGGCGTTCGCCGTTGATCGGCTGTGTTTCACGTTACGTGCTCGCCGGGCGTGGCTCTCGGATACCGGAAAACGCGCCGACCCCGGATCGGGGCGGCCGGGCCCTGCTGAGAACCTGCCCAAGTCAGGCAGCAGTCAGGCGCGGGCGATCCGTGGGTCCTGCCGGTCGGTGAGCCGCAGCCCGACACCACGGACCACTTCGATCGTGGCGGCGGTGCCGAGGTCCCGCAACTTGGGGCGCAGCCGCTTCACCAGGGACTGGACGTCCGCCCTGCGCCCGCGCCCCTCGTCGTGCCAGACCGACCGGTGCAGCTCGGCGTAGCTCCACACCCGCAGCGGCTCGGTGGCCAGGCAGGTCAGCAGGTCGTGCTCCAGCCGGGTCAGGTCGACCTCGCGCGCCCCGTACCGGGCGGTGCACCGGGCCGAGTCGACGACCAGGGCGGGGTCGGGCTCGGCGGCGGGCGTACGGTCCGACGGCGGCTCGTCGGGCGGTCCGGGCCGCTGCGGCGGCGCCCCGATCAGCCGGCGCAGCTCGTCGAGGTCGGCGACCAGCAGCAGCGGCGCCACGCCGTCGAGCCGCTCCGCGAGCCGGATGCGCTCGCGCGCTGACGGCGTCACCGCGATCAGCAGCGGGAACTCCTCGTCAGGCGGGTCGCCCCCGTCCAACGCCGCGTCGTCGGTCTCGGCCACCGCACCGCCTGCGAATCGATGGGCATCCCTGCCGACCTATCGTCATGGTGCTGACAATGTTTGGCAAGCGCGTCGCCAGCAGGGCAACCGGTAGCGACAAGATGCTCACAGCAAGTTCTTGATCGTCCTTTCCTCTCGATCATAGTGTCCACTCGGGCAACCGGCGTGACCCGCGCGGTGCATGGGGGAGGCATGAGGGGTCCGTTCGCTCGGTTCCGTCGAGTGGATCTCGTGCACTTCCCACCATGGCCCACTACACCCCTGGGTCGTTCTGAGGAAGGCGGCACCGATGTTCAGACGTCCACAACGGAGACGCACGGCCAGATCGGTGGTGAGCGCCGGCGCGGCGCTGGTCCTCACCGTCACGTGCCTGGCCAGCTTCGGCTCCGGCGCGCAGGCCGCGCCCGGCTCGACGGGCACCGCCGTCGGGGACAAGATCCGGCCGGAACTCGCCAAGCAGTTCCAGGCCAAGAGCGCAGGGGACTTCTGGATTCGGTTCAAGGACCGCGCGGACCTGAGCAAGGCCAGCGCCATCAAGGACTGGACCAAGCGGGGTTCGGCCGTGGCACAGGCGCTGCGCGAGAGCGCCGCCGCGAGCCAGGGCAAGGTCCGCGCCGAACTTGACAGCTCGGGTACGAAGTACCAGAGCTTCTGGGCCACCAACGCCATCAAGGTGAACAGCGGCTCCCTGGCCATGGCCCAGCAGTTCGCCGCGCACAGCGAGGTCGAGGGCCTCTACGCGCCGGTCGCGTACGAGCTGCCGAAGCTGACCAAGGGAACCGACGAGAAGACCGTCAACGCCGTCGAGTGGGGCGTCGCCAACATCAACGCCGACGACGTGTGGTCCCAGTACGGCGTCACCGGCGAGGGCGTCACCATCGCGAGCATCGACAGTGGCGTGCAGTACGACCACCCCGCCCTGGTGAACTCCTACCGTGGCAACAACGGCGACGGCACGTTCGACCACGACTACAACTGGTTCGACGCCGCCGGGACCTGCGACGGCGCGCCCTGCGACGACGACGGCCACGGTACGCACACCATGGGCACCATGGCCGGCTCCGCCGGCGCGAACCAGATCGGTGTCGCGCCCGGCGTCAAGTGGATCGCGGCGAACGGCTGCTGCCCCACCGACGAGGCGCTGATCGAATCCGGTCAGTGGATGCTCGAACCGACCGACTCGAACGGCCAGAACCCGGACGCCAGCAAGCGCCCCAACATCATCAACAACTCCTGGGGCACCCGACTGCCGTCCAACGAGCCGTTCATGGAGGACGTGACCCTGGCCTGGGCCGCCTCGGGCATCTTCGGGGTGTTCTCGAACGGCAACAGCGGGCCGGCGTGCCAGACCAGCGGCTCGCCGGGAAGCCTCGCCAGCAACTACTCGGCGGGCGCGTACGACGTCAACAACACCATCGCCAGCTTCTCGGCGCGCGGCGTCGGGCAGAACGGCGAGATCAAGCCGAACATCTCCGCGCCCGGCGTGAACGTCCGGTCGAGCATCCCCGGCAACGGGTACGGCACCGCCAGCGGCACGTCGATGGCCGCCCCGCACCTGGTGGGCGCGATCGCCTTGCTGTACTCGGCGGCACCGTCGCTGGTCGGGGACGTCGACGCGACCCGCGCGCTGCTCAACGGCACCGCGATCGACAAGGCCGACGACCAGTGCGGTGGCACCGCCGCCGACAACAACGTCTGGGGTGAGGGCCGGCTGGACGCCCTCGCGCTGCTCAACGCCGCCCCCACCGGCGACGTCGGCACCCTGGCCGGCACGGTCACCGACGCGGCCACCGGCGCCCCGATCGCCGGCGCGACCCTGACGCTGACCGGTCCGACCTCGCGGGAGATCACCACCGGCGCCGACGGCACGTACTCGACCCTCGTCCCGACCGGTGACTACCAGGTCGTCGTGTCCGCGTTCGGGTACGGCAGCGTCACGAAGTCGGCGACCGTCACCAACCGTACGACCACGACGCTCGACGTCGCCCTGACGGCGGTGCCGCGCGTCAACGTCACCGGCTCGGTCACCGACGGCTCGGGCCACGGTTGGCCGCTGTACGCCAAGGTCAGCGTGAGCGGCCCGGCGGGCGTGTACGACTACACGACCCCGTCGAACGGCCGCTACAGCATCACGCTGCCGGCCGGTCAGACGTACACCCTGACGTACGAGGTGCAGTACCCGGGCTACCAGAAGGTCACCAAGGAGGTCGTGGTCGGCACCCGCAACGTGACGGCGAACGTCGCGGTGCCGGTGGACACCACCAAATGCACGACGGCACCCGGCTACACGTTCGGCTCCGACGGCGTGTACGAGAGCTTCGACGCGACGACCACTCCGGCCGGCTGGTCGGTGGTGGACAACGTGGGCGCGGGTCAGGTGTGGAAGTTCACCGACGACGGTGACCGGGGCAACCTGACCGGTGGCACCGGCAACTTCGCGATGATCGACAGTGACGACTACGGCGCGGGCAAGAGCCAGGACAGCTCCCTGGTCAGCCCGGTCGTCGACCTGACCGCCGTCAGCGCCCCGGTCATCCGGTTCAACCAGGACTTCAACCAGCTCAACGACGACACCGCAGACGTCGACCTGAGCATCGACGGGGGCGCCACCTGGACGAACGTCCTGCGCCAGGAGACCGACGTCCGGGGACCGAAGCTCACCGAGATCCCGATCCCGCAGGCGGCCGGCAAGTCGCAGGTCCAGGTGCGGTTCCACTACTACGACGCCAGGTTCGACTGGTGGTGGGAGGTCGACAACGTCCTGATCGGCAGCCAGGTTCTCTGCGTGCCGGTCGACGGCGGCCTGGTCGTCGGCAACGTCCGCGACAAGAACGACAACAGCTACGTCAACGGCGCCACCGTCACCAGCAACGACCGGCCCGCCGAGAAGGCGGTCACCGTGGCGACCCCGGACGACCCGGGGCTGCCCGACGGGTTCTACTGGATCTACTCGACGCTGACCGGCACCCACAAGTTCACCGCGACGGCCGGCAGCTACGTCAGCCAGAGCAAGCAGGTCGACGTCGAGCCCGACTGGGCGACAACCGCGAACTTCGTCCTCGCGGCCGGCCGCCTGTCGGTGACACCCGCCGCGCTGAGCGCGACGCTCCAGATGCCCGGCGGCAAGGCGACCAAGACGTTCACCGTGACCAACACCGGCGGCGCTCCGGTCGAGGTCGCCTTCGGTGAGCGGGACGACGGCTTCGAGCTGCTGCGGGCCGACGGCTCGCGGGTGAGCCGGCAGCAGGCGCTCGGCGCGGTCGGCGCGCCCGAGCAACGGCTGACGGTCCCGACGTCGGTCGCGGCCAAGGCGTCCGGCAAGGCGAAGACCGCGACGCCCGCGGCGGCCGGTCCGCAGGCCGCGCCGTGGACGGACATCACCGACTACCCGGGCAACATCATGGACAACCGGGTGGTCACCCTGGACGGCAAGGTGTACTCGATCGGTGGTGGCGACGGAACCGCCTCCACCGTGAAGACCTACGCCTACGACCCGGTCGCGCAGACCTGGACGGCGGCCGCCGACCTTCCCGGCGCCCGCAACGCGCTGACCGTCGGCGTGGTCGGTGGGAAGATCATCGCAACGGGCGGCTGGGGCGATGCGGGCCCGGACGCCGCCACCTGGTCGTACGACCCGGCGGCCAACACCTGGACCGAACTGGCCGACAACCCCGCGCCGCGGGCGGCGGCCGGGCAGGCGGTCGTCGACGGCAAGCTCTACGCCGTGGGCGGCTGCACGACCGCGGCCTGCGTGCCGATGTCGAACACCGTGGTCCGTTACACCCCCGGCACCGACACCTGGGAGACGGTGGCCAACTACCCGAAGTCGGTGGCCTTCGCCTCCTGCGGCGGGATCGACGGCGTCCTCTACTGCACCGGTGGCAACGACGGCACCGCGGCGCAGAAGGCCAGCTACGCCTACGACCCGGGCGCCAACACCTGGACCGCGATCGCGGACGCGCCGACCGACAACTGGGCCAGCTCGTACGCGGTGGCCAGCGGCAAGCTCCTGGTCGTGGGTGGTTCCCAGGGCGGCGCGATCACCAACGCCGGTTTCGCGTTCGACCCGGCCACCAGTTCCTGGTCGAACCTGCCGAACGCCAACACCGCCCGCTACCGGGGTGGCGCGGCGTGCGGCTTCTACAAGATCGGTGGTTCCTCGGGCAGCTTCGACGCGGCGCCGGACAGCGAGGCGCTGCCGGGCTTCGAGGGGTGCGCCGAGGCGGCGGCCGACGTCAGCTGGATGACGATCGACAAGACCACGGCCACCCTCGCCCCGGGGGAGAAGGTCACGGTCACCGTCGGGTTGACCGCGAGCGTGGACCAGCCGGGCACCTACTCGGCCGCGGTCACGATCCGGGAGAACACGCCGTACTCGGTGCCGCCGGTGGCGGTGACCATGACGGTGACGCCCCCGAAGACCTGGGGCAAGCTGATGGGTACGGTGACCGGGACGAGCTGCGGGGGCGCGGCCGCGCCGATCGCCGGTGCGGTGGTCCAGGTCGACTCGTGGGCGATGTCGTTCACGTTCACGACCGATGCCGCCGGTAACTACGCCTACTGGATGGACCGTCGGAACAATCCGCTCACCATGATCGTCGCCAAGGACGGCTGGAAGCCCCAGACCCGTCAGACGAAGGTCAACGTCACCACTCCCACGGTGGAGAACTTCGGGTTGTCGCCGATCCGGTGCTGACCCCCGAGCGGTAGCGCAGTGAGCCGGCCCGCCTGGTCCTCGACCAGGCGGGCCGGCCGTCTTCGGGGTCGGTCAGATCGGTGCGAGCCGGAAGCCGACGCCGCGGACGGAGTGGATCGTGGCGGCGGCGTCGAGTCGGGCGAGCTTGCGGCGGACCCGACGGACGACCGAGTGCATGTCGGAGCCACGGCCGAGGTGCCGGTTGCCCCAGACCTCGAGGTGCAGCCGCTCGTACGTCCAGACCTGCCCGGGAGCGTCGACCAGGCAGAGCAGCACGTCGTGTTCCAGTCGGGTCAGGTCGATCTCCTGATCGCGCCAGCGCAGCACCCGGCGGTCGGAGTCGACGCTCAGGTCGGGCGGCGGCTGTGGGCGCTGCGCCACCTCCGCGCGCACCGGCGGGGCCGGGGGAGGTGCGACGGGGGGCACCTCGCCCACCCCGAGGAACTCCCGTGCCTGCTCGACGTTCGAGACGATCAGGAAGGCGTCGCTCCCGCCGAGCAGGCGGGCCAACTGCCGGCGCTCGGCCGGCGAGGACGCGATGCCGATGACGAGTGGCGCGACCGAAACCCCATGCATTGCCCAACCCCTTCCGGTTCCCCACGAACACTCCGGATGGTTTACGCACCGCCGAGAAGATCGATCGGCGTCTTGACCCTAGTGACGGCTCGTCTCGGGCGGGTTAAACATAGTTGCATGTAAGCATGTGAATGCCGGTTCACGTCCGGTCGGCGTCATGACAGGGCGCGCTGGCGGGCGTTCGTGGGGGAGGATCGCCCGGTATTTCCAGTACGAGCGCCGGTTGTGACAGAACCAAGACAATCCGCGGACAGCGCCCGGATCTCACCGGCCGAGCATGGTCGCATGTCCCACACATCGTCGTACTTCATCGGTCGGTCGCCGGTGCCGACACCGGCGGTGCCGCCCGGCCCGGCCCTCGCGGTGCAGCCGGCGCTCCGACTGCTTGCGGCGGGCGTCTGTTGCCTGCTCGCGCTGGGTCTGGTCGGCCTGGTCTTCGTGTGGACCCAGCCCGGCCAGTGGTTCGACGGACTGCTGCTGCCGCGCGCCGAGCGGGGCGGGGGGTACGCGCAGCCCGGCGGGCTGTTCGAGCCGGCCACGGTCGTCCTGCGGCACTTCGGTCACCCGGCGCTGCTGGCCGTCCTGCTCGCCGCCGTGCTGGTGGTGGGCGCGCTCGGCCGCCGGCTGCTGCCCGGCGTCGTGGGCGTCGGTCTGGTGCTCGGCGCGGTGCTGGTGGCCGGCGCGGCGAAGTCGGCGCTGCCCCGCCCGGAACTCGCGGTCGCGGGTTCGACCACCCACAACAGCTTCCCCAGTGGTCACGTCGCGGTCGCGACGGCACTGGCGCTGGCCTTCCTGCTGGTGACGCCCGGCGCGGCCCGACGGTGGCTGGTGGTGCCCGGCGCGGCGGGCGTCTCGGTGATCGGCGCGGCCACCATGATCGCCGGATGGCACCGGTTCAGCGACGTGCTCGGGGGCGTTCTGGTGAGCCTGACGCTGTTCTGCCTGGCGGCCGCCGGGCTGGCGGTCCGGCCCGGTGGCGACACGCGTCGGCCGGCTGCCGCACCGAGGTCCGGCCGGGTCTGGCGCGCGCTGGCTCAGGGGGCGGGTGGACTGCTCGTGCTGGTCTGGGCGGTTCGGGTGCTGCTGCCGGGTCTGGCCGCCGAACTGCGGTGGGGGCCATTGGTGGCCGTCCTGGCGGCGACCGGGTTGACGGTGCTCGCGGTGGGCGGGGCGGCGTTCCTGGTCCGCTCGATGGAGTTCGTCGGCTCGACCCGACCGGCGGGTCGACGGGCGCACAGCATCGACGAACGTGAACAACACTCGTGATGGGATACTTGACGGCATGCCCCAGGTCCTGCTGATCGAAGATCACCAGACGGTCCGCGACGGACTGCAGTTGGCGCTCACCCGGCAGGGCCACACCGTCGTCGCCGTGGCGACCGGTGAACAGGGCCTGGAGCGGCTGCGGACGACCGCGTCCGACGTGGTGGTCCTCGACATCATGCTGCCCGGTATGGACGGGTTCGAGGTGTGCCGTCGCATCCGGCAGCAGGGCGACCTGCCCATCATCATGCTCACCGCCCGCAACGACGACATGGACGTGGTGGCCGGTCTGGAGGCGGGCGCCGACGACTACGTGGTCAAGCCGGTGCAGGCCCGGGTGCTCGAGGCGCGCATCCGCGCGGTGCTGCGGCGCACCGGTGGCGACTCGCGGCGCCCCGGCGCCGATCGACCCGGGCTGCACCGGCACGGTGACCTGACCATCGACCGGGCCGCGCTGGTGGTCAGCAAGGGCGGCGTGCCGGTCGGCCTGGCCCCCACCGAGCTGCGGCTGCTGCTCGAACTCTCGCACACGCCGGGCCAGGTGCTCAGTCGTCAGCAACTGCTGGAGGCCGTCTGGGAGCACGGCTACCTCGGCGACTCGCGGCTGGTGGACGCCTGCGTCCAGCGGCTACGCGCCAAGATCGAGGACGAGCCGTCGGCGCCGGTCTACATCCAGACCGTACGCGGCTTCGGATACCGGTTCGGGCCGCTGTGACCCCCTGGCACCGGGCCCGCGCCATGGCGTTGGGCCTGCGCACCCGGCTGCTCCTGGCATTCGCCCTGCTGGGTGTGACCACCACGGCGGTGGTGGCCAGTGGCAGCTACTTCCAAGCCCGTACCGTCATCCTCCAGCAGGCGCAGGACGCCGCGGTGGCCTCGCTCACCGACCAGCTCTCGAAGGTGTACCCGGTGTTGCGCCTGCCGCCCAGCCAGCAGGAGCTGGACCTGTTGGCGGGGCAGCTCTCCGACCGGGACAGCTACACCCTGGTCCACTACCGGGAACGGTGGTCGTCGGGCGTCGACGGCACCGAAGAGCTCACTCCGCAGCTGCGGCAGGAGGTGGCTTCCGGTCGGATCGCCTGGCAACGCGTCGAGCGCGCCGGACAGCCGGTGCTGCTCATCGGCACGCAGCTCCGGCTCGACCGGCCCGACGGCATGTCCGTGGCGTCCGGAGTGGAGGTCTACTCGGTGCGTAACCTCGCCTCCGAGCAGGAGAGCATCGACCGGCTCGCCACGCTCGCCTGGGTGACCGGCGGACTCTCCCTCATCCTCGCGGTCCTGCTGGCCCTGCTGGCGGCGCAGGGGGTGCTGCGGCCCGTCCGCGAGCTGGGTCGCGCGGCACGCCGGCTCGGCGAGGGGGACCTGTCCACCCGGCTGACCGTCCGGGGCGTCGACGAGCTGGCCGACGTCACGCGCACCTTCAACGACACCGCCGCGACCATCGAGCGTCAGGTCGGTGAGCTGCGGCGGATGGAGGCCGACGCTCGGCGCTTCGTGGCCGACGTGTCCCACGAACTCCGTACGCCGCTGGCCGCCATGACGGCGGTCACCGACGTGCTGGACGAGGAGGCGGACCGGCTACCGGGTGACGCCGGCCGGGCCGCCCGGCTCGTCAGCCAGGAGACGCAGAGCCTCACCCAGCTCGTCAACGACCTCATCGAGGTCAGCAGGTTCGACTCCGGCACCGCCCGGCTCGCCCTCGACGACGTCGACGTCGCCGCCGCGGTCACCGCGACGCTGCGGCTGCGGGGGTGGACCGACCGGGTACGGGCGCACCTGCCGGCCGGTGTCGTAGCCCGGCTCGATCCCCGGCGGCTCGACGTCATCGTCGCCAACCTGGTCGGCAACGCCTTCCGGCACGGCACCGAGCCGGTGTCCGTCCGTCTTGTCGCCGAACCCGACTGGTTCACCATCGAGGTCACCGACCAGGGCCCGGGGTTGGACCCGGAGGTGCTGCCGCACGTGTTCGACCGCTTCTACAAGGCGGACACCGCCCGGACCCGCTCCGAGGGCAGTGGCCTCGGACTCGCGATCGCGTGGGAGAACGCGCGCCTGCACCGGCACGCCGGGCAGGCCGGGAGCCTGGTGGCGAGCAACGGCTCGCAGGGCGGGGCGGTGTTCACGCTCCGGCTGCCCCGGACGGCGTCCGACACGACGCCCGCCGGAGGCGTACGGTGAGCCGCCGTCGCGGGGCGCGGGCCTCGCTCGCGGTCGGGCTCCTGGTCGCGGTGCTGACGGCCGGCTGCGGAGTGCGGCCCACCGACGTCATCACCGGCCGCTCCGCGGTGAGCGGCCCGTCCGCGGACGGGGGCATCTACCTGATCGCGGACGGCGAGCTGGCGCTGGCGCTCCGGCCGGTGAAGAACATCCCCCGGTCGCCGGCCGAGACACTCGTGCTGCTCGCCGCCGGCCCCGATGACAGCGAGCGCGACGCGGGGCTCACCAGCGAGGTGCCGTCGGACATCGGTCCGGCAGCCGTGACACCGAGCGCCGACCAGCCCGGCGTCACGGTGCGGATGAAGGGTGCCGTGCTGCCGCTCTCCACCCTGGCGGTCAACCAGATCGTCTGCACCGTGACGCTCGCCGGCCAGCAGGGCAACTACGCCCCGGTCACCCTGGTCGGCTCGGACGGCACCCGGCCGCCCTGGTCCTGCCCGCTCGACTGACCGGGGCGCTGTCCGTTCAGACCAGGTCGACCGCCCGCCCCGGCTCGGGCAGCCGCTGCGCCAGGACCCGATCCCGTTCGGCGAGCGCACCGGAGATCAGGATGTCGAGCAGGGCGGGGAACTCGACGCCCGCCCGCTGCCAGATCTGCGGATACTGCGAGGCGGCGGTGAAGCCGGGGAAGGTGTTGACCTCGTTCACGATGGGCTCGGCGCCCTCGTGGGGGAGGAAGAAGTCGACCCGCAGCAGTCCCCGGCAGTCGAGGGCGTCGAAGGCGCGGATCGCCCGGTCCTGGAGCACCTCGGTGGTGGCCGGGTCGAGCTGCGCCGGGATCTGGAAGACGGCGCCACCGTCGTACTTGGCGTCGTAGTCGAAGAAGCCCGCCCCGCTGACCCGGATCTCCAGCGGCGGCCCGGCCTGCACCCGGCCGTCGGGGTGTTGCAGGACCGCGACGTCGATCTCCCGACCGTGCGCCCCCTGCTCGACGAGCACCTTCGGGTCGACCTGGCGGGCCTGCGCGAGCGCGGCGGGCAGCGCCGACCACTCGGTCACCCGGACCACGCCCAGGCTGGACCCGGCCCGCGCCGGCTTGACGAAGACCGGCAGGCCCAGCCGCTGCTGGTCGGCCGGCGACAGGGCCTCCTCGGGCCGCAGGGTCACACCCGGGCTGACCCGCAGGCCCTCCGCCGCGAGGAGCCGCTTGGTGACACCCTTGTCCATGCCCGCCGCGCTGGCGAACACCCCGTTGCCGACGTACGGCACGCCGAGCCATTCCAGCAGCGACGCGACCGTACCGTCCTCGCCGTACGGGCCGTGCAGGGCGGGGAACACCACGTCCTGGGCGCGCAGCACCCGCAACGCCTGCGGCAGACCCATCGGCCTACCGTCCACGTGCCAGCCGCCGTCGGTGTCGATGAGCACTTCGGTGACCTGGTACCGGTCCCGGTCCAGACCGGCGAGGATGGCGGCCCCGGAGCGCCGTGACACGTCGTGTTCGCCGCTCTGCCCGCCGTACAGCACTGCCAGTCGCGTGATCATGCGACGTCCGCCCTTTCGTGGAGATGGACGCGGCCCACCCGCGCCCCGATTCCGGTCAAGATCTCGTGTGGGTTGGTGCCGGCCCAGCGCGCCCACTCGGCGACGGTCGGCGCGTCGTCGTCGCGTCCCGCGCCGATCACGACGACCGGGTCGCCGATCCGCACCGCCAGGTCACCCGCGTCGACCACGCACTGGTCCATGGCGATCCGCCCGACCACCGGGCAGCGCCGGCCGCCGAGCCACACCTCGGCCCGACCCTCGGTGACCCGGGGCAGCCCGTCGGCGTAGCCGAGCGGCAGCAGCGCCAGCGTCGTCGGGGCGGCGGTCACGTGCTCCGGCCCGTACGAGACGCCCGTGCCGGCCGGCACCCGCTTCACGTTCACCACGGTCGTGCGCAGCGTCAGGGCGGCGTGCAGCCCGAACGCGCCGGGACCGACCGCGCCGAACGGATCGACGCCGTAGAGGGCCAGCCCGATCCGGCAGAGGTCGAAGCGGGTCCGGGGCGCCGACAACGCGGCCGCCGAATTGGCCAGGTGGACGAGATCAGGGTCGAGGCCGGCGGCCCGGGCGACGTGCAGCGCCTCGGTGAACGTCCGGAGCTGACCGGCCAGCGCGGGCGCACCCGGTACGTCCGCGTCGGCCAGGTGGGACCACACGCCGCGTACCCGGAGCGCGCCCTGCACCTCGTACTTGCGGGCCCAGGCCACCAGCTCGGGCCACTCGTCCCGGCCGGCGCCGTTGCGGGTGAGACCGGTGTCCGCCTTGAGCTGCGCCGTCGCGGGCACGCCGAGCCGCACCGCCGCGTCGACGAGCGAATGCAGGTGGGTGAGGGTGGAGAGACCCACGTCGACGCCCGCCAGGATCAACTCGGTGAAGTCGTCGTCCGGGCGGTGCAGCCAGCTCAACGTGGGCGCGGTGATGCCCGCGGCGCGCAGGGCCAGCGCCTCGGCCGTCGAGGTCACGCCCAACCAGGTGGCCCCGGCACGCAGCGCGGCCCGCGCGACCGGCACCGCCCCGTGGCCGAACCCGTCGGCCTTCACCACCGCCATCAGGTCGGTGCCAGTGACCGCGGCGACCGTCCGGACGTTGTCCGCGATCGCCCCCAGGTCGACCACCGCCTCGGCCAGGGCGGTCATCCGGTCACCGCCGGACGGCGGGTGCCGGGGAGCGCGAACAGCCAGCGGGCGCGGGCCGCCAGCAGCCCCCGGTGCGCGGCGAGGCTCAGACCGGTGACGAGCGCGGTCAGCACGACCGGGTAGCCCAGCACGATCAGGCCCTGCGCGCCCGCGTCCAGCTCGGAGACCGGGGCGACGAGCAGGCGGTGCAGCAGCGCCACCAGCGGCAGGTGGATGACGTAGACGGGCAGCGTGACACGCCCGAGGGCGGCCAGTCGGTCGCCGAGGGCGGGCCACCGGACCAGGCGGGCGGCGGCGGTGACGCCGAAGGCCACCGCGACGACGGAGACCGCCGGCCAGACGCCGAACCACCGCTGGGCGCCGGCCGCCGCCATCGCGGCCAGCGCGAGGGCGTACGCCCCGCCGGTCAGCACCAGTCGACGCCGGGTCGCGGTGGCGGCCCAACGCTGGATGGGAGACCGCAGGTACAGGCCGGCCAGGAAGAAGACCAGGTTCTGGTAGAGGCCGGCCCGGTTGCCCGGTGCCGCCAGCAGGCCGGCGGCCGTGACAGCGGACAACACCGCGGCGGGTACGACGACGAGCCACGACGGCAGCCGACGGGCCGCCTTGGCGAGCGTGAAGTAGAGCGCCAGGGCGTACAGGTACCAGAGGTTGGAGGGAGTGACGGTGAGCTGTGCCAGCAGTCCGACGACGGACGTGGCCCGGTCGGTCGGAAAGTCCGGCGTCACGGCGAGGACCGCGGTGTGGATCAGCAGCCAGAGGGCGTACAGGTAGAGGAACCCCGCGATGCGGCCACGGGCGACGGCGCGCCAGGGCCGGTGCACGGCGTTGGCCGCGAAGAGACCGCTGATGGTGAAGAAGAGCGGCATGCGCAGCGGCAGCAACTGCTCACCCAGCGTGCCCCACAGGCCCGGCACGGGCACGCCGACGTGCCAGTCGATCCGCAGGTAGTCCTTGACGACGATGTGCCAGCCGACGACGAGGAGGATGCACACGCCCTTCGCGGCGTCGGCCCACTGCACACGCTGCGGTCCGCCGGTGTCGGCCCGCCGTCGGTGGCGGAACCGGACGCGTGCGTCGTGCTCCTCCGGTCGGGGCTCGGTGCGAGACAGCTCTTGGATCACTCAGCAGAAGGTGCCAGCGGGATATCCGCGCCTGATCCTCGAATTGTCATGATCCGGTAATGGACTCCGTCGGCTCGTCGTACGGGACCCACGATCATCGCCGGCGACGCGTCGGAACCCGGGGGAGCGCCACTAGGCTCGATCGCGGAGGTGCCGAACATGAAGCTCGGGCTGCACTACTGGAATTTCTCGACTCCGGCCGATCCGACCGCCATCGCGCCGACCCTCGCCGAGGCGGCGACCGTCGCCGAGGCGGCAGGCGTGTCCTCGTTCACGGTCATGGACCACTTCTTCCAGATGGAGGCGCTGGCCCCGGCCGAGGAGCCGATGCTGGAGGCGTACACGACGCTGGGTTACGTCGCGGCGCAGACCCGCCGGATGACGCTGGGTGTGCTGGTCACCGGTGTCATGTACCGCTATCCGGGACTGCTGGCCAAGACCGTGACCACCCTCGACGTGCTCTCCGGAGGCCGGGCCCGGCTCGGCATCGGGGCGTCCTGGTACGAGCGGGAGCAGCGCGGGCTCGGCGTGCCGGTGGTGCCGGTCGCCGAGCGGTTCGAGCGGCTGGAGGAGACTCTGCGGATCTGCCGGCAGATGTGGAGCGATGACAACGGGCCGTTCGACGGGCGGCACTACCAGCTCACCGAGACGATCAACTCGCCCCAGCCGCTGAGTCGTCCGCACCCGCCAATCATGATCGGCGGCAGCGGCGAGAAGAAGACGCTGCTGCTGGTCGCCCGGTACGCCGACGCCTGCAACCTGTTCGGCACCGGCGCCGAGGGGATCGCGCACAAGCTGGACGTGCTGCGCGCGCACTGCGCCTCCGAGGGCCGTGACTACGAGAGCATTACCAAGACCGTGCTGGCCTCCAAGCCGCCGCTGGAGGATCTCGACGCGTTCCTCGCCGAGGTGTCCGACTACGCCGCGCTCGGCGTCACCGAGGTGCAGGTCACGCCGGACCGGCACCCCGTGGAGTTCGCCCGGCGGCTCGGCGACGAGGTGCTGCCGCGGCTCGCTGACATCGGCTGACCGCCCTACCGACGCCAGAGGTCGATGATCGACAGGACGATCACGGCGCCGATCGAGCAGCAGAGCGTGGCGAAGCTCTGTTGCAGGCGGCGGGTCGCTCGGCGCAGAAACTCGTACCGATAGTTCTGCGTCTGCATGACGATCCACAGCGTGACGGTGGCCGAGAGTCGTTCGCTGTCGGCGGTCTGCGCGGCGAACTCCGTCTCGAAGTCCCGGAAGGTGGAGACGACTCGAAAGGTGTCTGAGTGCTGGTAGAACATGCCGGGTGGCGGTTCCGATCCGTACAGCTCCCGCCATCGTTTGCTGGCGAGGAGAGCGTTGGTCGCCGCGACGATGGACAAGGCCGCGAGGATCAGCACTGCGAGTGAGGCACACCCCACGGCGAGCAGCGTCGCCCGACCTCCGAAGATGTCCTGGCCTATGGCTGCGGGGAAGAGAAGCGCGACGCCGCCGATCACGACGGCGTTGGCGCTGATGACGAAGGACGCCCGATTCGCGATAGAGCTACGGAGACCGTCGTACCGCAGGATGTGCCAGCGGGCGGTGTCGATGATTCTTCGATTCGTCAGGTCGGAAGGAACTGGTGCGCCGCTTTCCTCCGCCGCCATGACTGGATGATACGAACGTGCTGCAACCCTGCCGCGCCCCGCAGCGAACGAGAGCTGACCTTCGGGGTGCCGAAGGTCAGCCCTCGTTCACGGCCGGCGGTGTCAGCCGACCGAGACGGGGAACCTCTCCCAGACCCGGTGCGCGGCCATCAACCGCTGCACCCCGGTCAGCGCCTCCGCGCCGGAGCCTGCGGCCACGATGCCGGGGGTGCCGGCCACCCCGGCCTGCTCCAGCACGGTGACCCCGGCGCCCCACGCGCCGATCGCCTTGGCGTGCCGCCAGCACTCCTCGACCAGGAGCAGCACGCGGGGGTCGACGGTCGCCGCGTCCGGCCGGCCCGCCTTGGCGTCGCGGGCGGGCAGCGCGTCGGGCGCGGGCACCGGCGCCCCGGCCAGCAGCAGCGCGTCGAACTCCACCGAACGGCCGGTGGCGAAGGTCCGCTGGACCGGCAGGTCGCCCACCATGCCACCGTGCGGGGCGATCAGCAGCGGCACCATGCCGGCCTCGAAGACGGCCCGCCGGACCTCGCCGACGTCGTCCAGGTCGCCGTCCGGGTCGACGACGATCCCGACGGTACGGCCGTCGGCCGGCCACTCCCGGCCGACCTGCGACAGGGCCGGGCTCGGCGTGACGTCGACCGGCGGCACCGTGGGCTGCGGCGCGGGCAGCCCCAGGCCGGTGGCCACCTGCTCGCACAGCACCGGGTCGATGTTGGCGAGACACTGCAGCTGGCGTTCCTTGATCGCCTGGTGGTAGCACTTGCCCAGCTCGAAGGTGTACGCCCGGATGATGTGCTCCTTCTCGACCGGCGACATGCTCAGCCAGAACAGTCGTACCTGGCTGTAGTGGTCGTCGAACGACGCGGGGCTCGCGCGGACCTTCGGCGCCTGCGCCACCGTCACCGGCACGTCGACGAAGGCGTGCTCGGCGTCGCCGGCCTCGAAGGGGTTGCCGCCGTCGAGCGAGTTCGGCCGGTACGGCGCCACTCCGGCGTGCACGGCGTGCTGGTGGAAGCCGTCGCGCAGCATGTCGTTGACCGCCGCGTGCGGACGGTTGATCGGGATCTGCGCGAAGTTCGGGCCGCCGAGGCGGGTGAGCTGCGTGTCGACGTACGAGAAGAGCCGCCCCTGGAGCAGCGGGTCGTTCGTGACGTCGATGCCCGGCGGCAGGTGGCCGAGGTGGAAGGCGACCTGCTCGGTCTCGGCGAAGAAGTTCGTCGGTGTCCGGTTGAGGACCAACCGGCCGATCGGCTGCACCTCCGCCAACTCCTCCGGGACGATCTTCGTGGCGTCCAGCAGGTCGATGCCGGCGAACGTCTCCTCGGGGGTGTCGGGGAAGACCTGGATGCCGAGTTCCCACTCGGGGAACGCGCCCGCCTCGATGGCGTCGTAGAGGTCCCGGCGGTGGAAGTCGGGGTCGATGCCGCCGAGCAGCTGCGCCTCCTCCCAGGTCAGCGAGTGCACGCCGAGCTTCGGCTTCCAGTGGAACTTGGCCAACACCGTCTCCCCGGCCTCGTTGACCAGGCGGAAGGTGTGCACACCGAAGCCCTCCATGGTCCGGTACGAGCGCGGGATGCCCCGGTCGGACATGTTCCAGATGGTGTGGTGCTGCGCCTCGGTGTGCAGCGAGACGAAGTCCCAGAACGTGTCGTGGGCGCTCTGCGCCTGCGGGATCTCCCGGTCCGGGTGCGGCTTCGCGGCGTGGATGATGTCGGGGAACTTGATGGCGTCCTGGATGAAGAAGACCGGCATGTTGTTGCCGACCAGGTCGAAGGTGCCCTCGTCGGTGTAGAACTTGGTCGCGAAGCCTCGGGTGTCCCGGACGGTGTCGGCCGAGCCACGCGAGCCGAGGACGGTGGAGAACCGGACGAAGACCTCGGTCTCGCGTCCCTTGGCGAGGAAGCCGGCCCGGGTGACGGCCTCGGCGGTGCCGTACGCGGTGAACACCCCGTGCGCGCCCGCGCCCCGCGCGTGCACCACGCGCTCCGGGATGCGCTCGTGGTCGAAGTGCGTGATCTTCTCGCGCAGGTGGTGGTCCTGGAGCAGGACCGGTCCCCGGGGGCCGGCCTTGAGCGAGTGGTCGGTGTCGCGCAGCCGTGCCCCGTTCGCCGTCGTCAGGTACGCGCCCTGCTGACCGTTCGCGGTCGTCGGCGCACCGGTCTCGACACCGGTGGGCGTACGCGTCTGCGGGGCGCCCTGTTCCGTCTTGGGCGGCAGCGGGTCGCGGGGCGAGGTCGGCTCCTCGACGGTCGGCGGTGCGTTGCCGGGCGCGCCCGGCACGTCCGGCGTGAGGGCGTCGGCGATCTTCTCGGAGGCGGTCTTCACGACGTTCTTGACGGCCTCGGCGGGCTTGCTGGAATCCACTGAGCGGACCTCTCCCTGGAGCGTTTGAGCAGGCCCCTGCACCCCTACCCCTGGTCGGAGGGCCGAAACGCACGAAAAATCCGCTCCTTCGGCAGGACTGGTGATTTCACCGATGTGTCGGTCGCCCCGGGCCACCAACACTGACGAGCGTCGATATCCCTCGACCCTAGGGAGTGCCCGACGTGTCGTCACCAACCACCACCCGTCCCCGTTCCCTGCCCGCCCGGGTCGCCCGGCTCGCGCTGGCTACCACCCTGCTCGTCGCCGGCGTCCTCGTCGGACCGACGGGTGCCGCGCAGGCGGCCGGCCCGTACGAGCGGGGCCCGGCCCCGACCACCGCGATCCTGGAGGCCAGCCGCGGTCCCTTCGCCACCGCCTCGCAGAGCGTGTCGTCGCTGAGCGTGACCGGCTTCGGCGGCGGGGTCATCTACTACCCGACCAGCACCAGCGAGGGCACCTTCGGCGCCGTCGCCATCTCGCCCGGCTACACCGCCGCGTGGTCCAGCATCAGCTGGCTCGGCCCGCGGATCGCCTCGCACGGCTTCGTGGTGATCGGCATCGAGACCAACACCCGACTGGACCAGCCGGACAGCCGCGGCCGGCAGTTGCTCGCCGCGCTGGACTACCTCACCGAGCGCAGCTCGGTGCGGAGCCGGATCGACAGCAGCCGGCTCGCGGTGGCCGGGCACTCGATGGGCGGCGGCGGCAGCCTGGAGGCGGCCTCGTCCCGGCCATCGTTGCAGGCCGCGGTGCCGCTCGCGCCGTGGAACCTGGACAAGAGCTGGTCCGAGCTGCGGGTGCCGACGCTGATCATCGGCGGCGAGAGCGACAGCGTGGCGCCGGTCGCCACGCACTCGATCCCGTTCTACAACAGCATCCCGTCCTCGGCCGAGAAGGCCTACCTGGAACTCAACGGGGCGAGCCACTTCTTCCCGCAGACCGTCAACACCCCGACGGCGCGGCAGATGGTGGCCTGGCTCAAGCGGTTCGTCGACGACGACACCCGCTACGAGCAGTTCCTCTGCCCGGGCCCCAGCGGGTCGCAGATCCAGGAGTACCGCAACACCTGCCCGAGCGCCTGAGCGCACTCGTCCGGGACGGTCGCCCCACGGCGGCCGTCCCGGCCGTTCGGGCGCATCGAGGGGTCTTGACGCGATCACCGAGAAACGTACACTGCGAGTGTAAATAACACCCGCCACGGCAGAGGGATGGGTGCATGGAGCGCGGCCTCGAACTGCACGACATCGGCGTCCGTTTCGGCGGCCTCACCGCCCTCGACGACGTCTCGCTCCGGGTGCCACCCAACCGGGTGGTCGGCGTGATCGGGCCCAACGGCGCCGGCAAGACCACCCTGTTCAACGTGGTCTGCGGCTTCGTCACACCGCAGACGGGTTCGCTCACCCTCGACGGTCGGCCGCTGCGCCCCCAGCCCCACCGGCTGACCCGGCTCGGCATCGCCCGGACCCTGCAGGGGACCGGGCTCTTCGCGGGGCTCAGCGTGGTGGAGAACGTGATGACCGGCGCGTCCCACACCGCCCGTGCAGGTTTCGGCGCGGCGCTGTTCGGGCTTCCCGGCAGCGACCGCGACGAGCGCCGGCTGCGCCGGCACGCCCTGGACGTCCTCGACGGTCTGGGCATCGCCGCGCACGCCGAGGCCGCGCCGGGCACGCTGCCCTTCGCCGTACGCCAGCGGGTCGCCCTGGCCCGCGCGCTCGCCGCGCGACCCCGGCTGCTGCTGCTCGACGAACCCGCCGGCGGCCTCGGCGCGGACGACATCGCCGAGCTGGCGGACCTGATCCGGCAGCTGCCCCGGCGCGACGTCGACCCCTGCGCGGTGCTGCTCGTCGAGCACCACATGGACCTGGTGATGGAGGTCTGCGACGAGATCGTGGTGCTCGACTTCGGCCGGGTGATCGCCTCCGGCGCCCCGGACGAGGTCCGCGACGACCCGGCGGTCACCGACGCGTACCTGGGCGCCCTCGTCGAGGAGACAACATGAGCGCGCCGGATCTGCTCGTGGTTCGGGGACTGGTGGCCGGTTACGGCGCCGCGCCGGTGTTGCGGGCCGTCGACCTCACCGTGCCGGCCGGCACCATCGCCGCCGTCGTCGGCGCCAACGGCGCCGGCAAGACGACGCTGCTGCGGGCGCTCTCCGGCATGATCCGGCCGGCCGCCGGCCAGGTCGTCCTGGCCGGGGAGGATCTGCGGGGTACGCCCGTGGAGCAGCTCGTGCGGCGCGGCATGGCGCACGTCCCGGAGGGGCGGGGCGTGATCGGCGAGCTGACGGTCGACGAGAACCTGCGGCTCGGTGGGCTGTGGCGGCGGGACCGGGCGGACGCCGGGCGCGCCCTCGACGAGGTCTACGAGCTGTTCGAGCCGCTCGCACGGCGTCGTCGCCACCACGGCCACCAGCTCTCCGGCGGCGAGCGGCAGATGCTCGCGCTCGGCCGGGCCCTGGTCGGGCGGCCGCGCCTGCTGCTGCTGGACGAGCCGTCGCTGGGCCTGGCGCCCCGGGTGGTCGCCCGGATCATGGCCCTGCTGCGCCAGTTGCGTGACCAGACCGGCCTGACTGTGCTGCTGGTCGAGCAGAACGTGCGCAGCGCCCTCGCCGTCGCCGACCAGGGCGTGGTGATGTCCCTCGGCCAGGTGGTGATCGCCGCCCCGGCGGCGACGCTGCGCGACGACGCCGACCTGCGTCACGCGTACCTCGGTTTCTGACCAGCATCGAAGTCCCCACGGAGGGAGGACAGTTGGACCGCTTCGTCTTCCTCACTGTCGACGGCCTGTCCCGGGGCGCGGTGTACGCCGCGTTCGCGCTCGCGCTGGTGCTCATCTGGCGGGCGGCCCGGGTCGTCAACTTCGCCCAGGGCGCGATGGCCGTCGCCGCCGCGTACGTCGCGTACTCGGTGTCCGCCGCGACGGGCTCGTACTGGCTGGGTTTCGTCGTCGCGATCGTCGCCGGACTGCTGCTCGGCGCACTGGTGGACCGGGTGGTGATGCGGCACGTCGACCACGCGTCGCCGCTCAACCCGGTCATCGTCGCGCTCGGCCTGGTGCTGCTGATTCAGGCGGTGCTGGGCATGGTGTACGGCAACGAGTTCCGCCCCGCCGATGTCCCGTTCAGCCGGTCCGCGTTCACCGTCGGGGGGATCGCCGTGCTGTCGCCGTACGATCTGTTCGTCTTCGCCACGATCGCCGTGGTGGTCAGCGGGCTGGGCTGGATGTTCGCCCGTACCTCGATCGGGTTGCGGATGCGGGCGGCGGCGTTCGCGCCGGAGGTCTCCCGCCTGCTCGGGGTGAACGTCGGCGGCATGTTGACGCTCGGCTGGGCGTTGGCCTCGGGCGTGGGCGCGCTCGCCGCGATGCTGGTCATCCCCACCGAGTTGGGTCTGCACCCGCACGCCATGGACCTGGTGTTCGTCTCGGCGTTCACCGCGGCGGTGGTGGGTGGGTTGGACAGTCCACCGGGGGCGGTCGTCGGCGGCCTCGCCGTGGGCCTGCTGCTCTCCTACGTGAGCGGGTACGCCGGCAGCGACCTCACCCCCCTCGCTGTGCTCCTCCTGCTGCTGGCGGTGCTGCTGGTGCGCCCCGGCGGGCTGTTCGCCCCGGTCGCGGCGAGGCGGGTGTGAGCGCCACCCGGGCGGTCCTGCCGCCGAAGCAGCGACCGGCCGACACCGACGAACGCCCGCCCGAGCCGCGACGGGGCTCCACGCTGCTGCGGCACCTGGCCGTGGCGCTCGCCGTGGGGGCGCTGCTCGTGGCGGTCAGCTACGCCGTCGAGCCATTCCGCAACTTCCAGCTCGCCACGATCGCCGCGTACCTCTGCGCCACCGCCGGGCTGACCGTCCTCACCGGACTCAACGGGCAGCTCTCGCTGGGGCACGGGGCGTTGATGGCGACCGGGGCGTACACGGTGGCGCTGTGCCAGAACGCGTTCCTCGACCAGGGCTGGACCGGCGGTTGGCTGTTGGTGCTGTCGCTGGTCGCGGCGGTGGCGGGCACGGTCGTGGTCGGCGCGGTGGTCGGGGTGGCGGCGGCCCGGCTGCGCGGCCCCTACCTGGCCGGGGTGACGCTCGCCGTGGCCGTCGTCGTGCCGGCGCTGGCCGTCACCTTCGACGGCGTGCTGAACGGCGAGCAGGGGTTGTCGGTGCCGTTGGAGCCGCCGCCGCTGGCGCTCGGGGCCTACTTCCCGTACGAGCGGTGGCAGCTCTGGATCGCGGGCGCCGCCACGCTGCTGGCGCTGCTGCTGCTGGCGAACCTGGTCCGTAGCCGGTACGGGCGGACCTTCCGGGCCGTCCGCGACGACGAGGTGGCGGCCCGACTCGCGGGCATCCACGTCGCCCGTACGCAGGTTCTCGCGTTCGTGGTCAGCGCCGCCACCGCCGGGCTCGGTGGTGGCCTGCTCGCGGTGCTGGCGCAGAGCGTGTCGCCCGGGGCGTTCTCGCTGACCCTGTCGCTCTTCCTGCTGATGGCCGTGGTGATCGGCGGTCTCGGCCGGCTCGCCGGCGCGCTCTGGGGGGCGGTGCTGCTGGTCGCCCTGCCCGACCTCACCCATTCCGTGACCGAGCTGCTCACCCTCTCGCCGGCGGTGGCGCAGCGGCTGGAGGGCAACCTCCCGCTGGCGATCTTCGGCGTCACGTTGATCGTCGTGATGATCGCCGCGCCCGGCGGTGTGCAGGGCCTGCTGGCCCGGCTCGGCCGGACGTTGCTGGCCCGCTGGCCGGCGCGACGTTCCTGACCTGTTTCCCGGCCCGGCTTCCGCCGGGCGCCCCACCACACCGCTCCCACCCAACCGGACCGAGAAAGGTCGGTGTCTCCCATGCACCCTTCGGCGCGACGCGGTCTCGCGATCGCCAGCTCCATCGCCCTGCTCATCGCCGCCGCCGGCTGTGGCGGCGACGACGGCCCCACCTCCGGCGGGAGGTCGGTGCCGGGTGTGACCGACACCGAGATCGTCGTCGGCACCCACATGCCGCTCACCGGGCCGGCCTCGGCCGGCTACTCCAAGATCGCACCAGCGACGAAGGCGTACTTCGACTACGTCAACGCCAACGGTGGCGTGCACGGCCGGAAGATCACCTACAAGGTGATGGACGACGGCTACAACCCGGCGAACACCCAGCAGGTGGTCCGCCAGCTCGTGTTGCAGGACAAGGTCTTCGCGATCCTCAACGGCCTCGGCACGCCGACGCACAGCGGCGTGCTCGACTTCCTCAAGAGCAACCGGGTGCCGGACCTCTTCGTCGCCTCCGGCAGCCGGAGCTGGGACCAGCCCGATACCTATCCCGGCACGTTCGGCTTCAACCCGGACTACACCGTCGAGGGCAAGATCCTCGCCAACTACGCGAAGTCGACCCTGGCCGGCCAGAAGGTCTGCTTCCTCGGTCAGGACGACGACTTCGGCCGGGACAGCCTGGCCGGCGTGGAGAAGGTCCTCGGCGCCGGGGCGGTAGCGGTCAAGCAGACGTACGTCACCAGCAACACCAACGTCGCGCCGCAGATCGGCGCGTTCAAGGCGGCCGGCTGTCAGGTCGTCGTGCTGGCGACCGTGCCCGGCTTCACCGCCCTGTCCATCGGTACCGCCGCGCGACTGGGCTTCAAGCCGCAGTGGCTGGTGTCCAACGTCGGGGCCGACCAGCCGACCCTGGCCAAGCAGCTCGGCGCCGCCGCGCCGCTGCTGGAGGGCATGGTCGGTACCAACTACCTGCCGATGCAGAACGACACCGCGAACCCGTGGATCCAGCTCTTCATGAAGATCAACAAGTCGCACAACGGGGACGCGCCGTTCGACGGCAACACCGTGTACGGCATGTCGGTCGGCTACCTGTTCGTGCAGGTGCTGCTGGCCGCCGGCAAGGACGTCACCCGCGAGAAGGTCGTCGACGCGGTCGAGAAGGGCGGCTTCCAGGGCCCCGGCCTCGCGCCGCTGCGCTTCGCCGCCGACGACCACTCCGGCTACGGCGGGCAGCGGTTGAGCCGGGTGAGCGGGGGAGTGCAGAGCTACTTCGGGCCGACGTACGAGACCGACGAGCGGGACGGTCCGGTCCGGGAGTACACCGCCGCGCCGGTCGCGCCGCCCGCCAACGGGGTGCCGACCGCCTCCTGAGCGTGCGCCACGTCGTCGTACGGCCCGACGGTCACCCCGTCCGGGCCGTACGACGACGCGTTGACCAACACCTTCCGACTCTCATACTATTTGCACCGTGAATGCAATCCGGCCGGCCCGGATGACGCCGCCCACGCGTACCCGAACCGTTTCGATCACCGCCTGTCTAGACTCGTCGCAGAGCCGGACGACACCGTGTCGGTGAAGGGGCGGGGGCGGATGAACAGGGTCGAGACGCCGGCGCGGGTCGACGGACGGACGGCCCGTGCCGAGCGCACCCGGGCGGCCATCGTCGAGGCGCACCTCGCGCTCATCGCCGAGGGAGACCTGCGGCCCACCGGTGAACGCATCGCCGAACGGGCCGGCATCTCGCTGCGGACGCTCTGGACCAACTTCAAGGACATGGAAACCCTCTTCGAGGCCAGTGGCGCGGAGGTGCTGCGCCAGCAGGACGCCGCCTACCGGCCGATCTCGACCACGTTGCCACTGGCCAAGCGGGTCGACGCGTACTGCCGGCAGCGGGCGCGCCTGCTCCAGCTCATCGCGCCGTCGGCGCGGGCCGCGCAGATGCGCGAGCCCGTCTCCGAGCAGTTGCGCCGCAACCGACGCAAGCACGTCGACCGGGTACGCGACGAGGTCGAGCACCTCTTCGCCGCCGAGTTGGCGCGCGCCGGGCGCGACCGCGGCCAGTTGCTCAACGCGGTGGTGGCGGCGAGCATGTGGCCGGCCTGGTCCATGCTGCGGTACGGCCTCGGGCTGGGCGTGGACGCCGCCCGCGCGGTGATGACCCGGACGGTGGGCGCGCTGTTGGCCGAGGTCGCGGCCGACTGATCCCAGCCTGTCCTCTTTCCATCCGCTTATGGATGAGTGACACTGTGACGCATGGTTACTGCATCACAAGTGCAAATAACTGTGCTGCGCGGCCGGGACGACCAGTGCGCGGCTGTCCGTAGCCTGCTGGACGGCGTCACCGACGGTGGCGGCGCGCTACTGCTGCACGGCGAGCCGGGCTCGGGCCGGACCGCGCTGATCTCCTACGCCCACCGGTACGCGAAGGACCGCGCCGTGCTGGCCGCGACCGGGCTGCCGGAAGAGGCGATGCTGCCGTACGCCGGCCTGCAACGCCTGCTCGACCCGGTGCGCGACCGCGCGACCGCCCTGCCCGAGGAGCGCCGTCGCCTGCTGTACCGGGTCATGGACGGGGAGGGCTGCCCGCCCGAGCGCCGGCTGGCCCTGTCGGTGGCCGTCCTCGGGCTGCTCGCCGCGACCGCCCGGGAACGTCCGCTGCTCGCCACCATGGACGACGTGGACCGGGGTGACCCGCAGACCACACAGGTGCTCGCGGTCGTGGCCCGCCGACTGCGGCAGCTGCCGGTCGTCGTCCTGCTCACTGCGGACGCCACCGCCACCGTCGGCGGTCTCGTGACCCACCGGCTGGCACCGCTGAACGAGCGGGACAGCATCGCTGTCCTCACCGACCGACTGTCCGAGCGGCCCGCCGCCCCGGTCGCCGCCGCGCTCGCCACCGTCGGCGGCGGCAACCCGCAGGCCCTCGTCGACCTCGCCGACGTGCTCACCCCGGCGCAGTGGCGCGGGGAGGAGCCGCTTCCGGTCGCGCCACCGGCCGACGGCGCGTTGGGGCGCTCCTACCGGGCCCGCCTCGACCGGCTGCCGCCGGACACCCGCCGGATGCTGCTGCTCGCGGCGCTCGACGAGTCGGACGACGCGGCCACCCTGGTCCGCGCGGCCGAAGCCACCGGCGCGACCCTCGACGCGCTCGCCCCGGCCGAGGCCGCCGGGCTGGTCCGGGTCGAGTCGTGCGGCGTCACCTTCGCGCAGCCCCTGGCCCGCGCCATGGTCGCCGCCGGCGCTCCGCTCACGCAGCGGCGGGCCGCGCACCGGCTGCTCGCGGGCGTCCTCGATCCGCTCGGCCAGCGGTTACGCCGGGCGATGCACCTCGCCGACGCGACCGCGGGCGCCGACCCGGTCCTCGCCGCCGAGTTGGAGCGGGCGGCGGCCGGTGGCCGCAACGGCTGGGCCGTGGCGTCGGCGGCGCTGTGCCGGGCCGCCGCGCTCAGCGACCGCCCCGGCGACGCCGCCGCCCGCCTGCTCGCCGCCGCCCGCTACGCCTGGGCCGGCGGGCAACCCGGCCAGGCCCGCCTCCTGCTCGACCGCCTCCGCGCGACCTGCGCGGACCCGGTCGTCGAGGGTCAGGCCGGGCTGTTGCGCGGCGAGATCGACCTGCGCTGCCAGGACGCCACCGGCGCGGCGGCCACCCTGCTGTCCGCCGCGCGGACGGTGGCCGCCGTCGACCGTGCCCGGGCCATCCAGGGGCTGGCCCGCGCCGGTGAGGCCGTCTGCTTCGCCGGCGACCAGTACCGGTACGCGGAGGTCGGCCGGCACGCCGCCGCGCTCCGGGGCCGGGACGACCCGCCGGCCGTGGAGCTGGCCGGCTGCCTCGTCACCGGGGTGGCGGCCACCCTGCGGGGCGACCACGAGCGGGCCGGCCCCGAGCTGCGGCGGGCCGTCGTGCTCGGTGGCCGCCTCACCGGGCCGGAACTGACCCCGACCGCGCTCGCCTGCGCGGCGGCGGCCGGGCTGGTGGTGGCCGTGGACGGCGCCGCGCACCGCCTCGCCGAGCGTGCCGTCGGGTTGGCGCGCGAGCGCGGTGAGCTGTCCATGCTGTCCCGCGCGTTGGAGCTGCGGGCGGTCGCCGAGTACTGGCTCGGCCGGCACGAGGCGGCGGCCGAGACGTCCCGCGAGGGACTGCGGGTGGCGCGGGCCACCGGGCAGTCCAACTGCGCCGACGTCCACCTGGGGATGCTCGCCGTGCTGGCCGCCATCCGCGCCGACCGGGAGAGCAGCCTGCGGCGGATCCGGGAGATCGGTACGACGCCGGCACCGGGCAGCCGACCGCACGCCCTCGCCGGCTGGGCGCTGGCCGTGCTGGACCTCGTCGACGGTCGGCACGCCGAGGCGGCGGCCCGCCTCGCGTCCCTGGCCCGGCTCGGCACCGGTCGGGGTCAGGTGCTGGTCCAGGTGATGGCAACGCCGTACCTGGTGGAGGCCGCCGCGCACCTGCCGCACCGCCCGGCGGCGACCGCCGCGCTGGCGGCCTTCGACAGGTGGGCGAGCAGCACCGCGAGCCCGCTGCGCCGGGCGCTGTCGGCCCGGTGCCACGCGCTGCTGGCGCCCCGGGGCGGCGTCGAGGCGGAGCGGGAGTTCCAGACGGCGCTGCGGTTGCACCCGCTGGAGGCTGGCGCGTTCGAACGGGCCCGGACCGAGCTGCTCTTCGGCCAGGAGCTGCGGCGCAGCCGGCGACCACGGGACGCCCGGGCGCACCTGCACCGCGCCCGGGAGGCGTTCACCCTGCTCGGCGTGGGTCGCTGGGCCGAGGTGGCCACCGCCGAGCTGCGCGCCGCCGGGGAGTCGGTCGGGCCGCCGGACCTGCCGGCGGCCCGGCTGCTGACCGGTCAGCAGCTCCGGATCGCCCGCCTGGTCGCCGAGGGCGCCACCAACCGGGAGATCGCCGCCCGGATGTTCCTGTCCACCCGGACGGTCGACCATCACCTGCGCAACGTCTTCCACCGGCTCGGCATCCGCTCCCGCACCGAGTTGGCCCGCGCGTTCGCCACCGAACAGCACGCCGGACTGGCCGTGGAACGCTGAGCGGTGTTCCGCTCTGGACGGCGTTAACTATCACCGCTAGTTTGTGCGTCAGGCACCCTCCAGCACTAAGGACACCCGCATGCGCGTCTTCACCTCCGTCGACGAGCTGACCGCCGCGGTCGGCGAGACCCTCGGTCCCGGCCCGTGGCAGCCGATCGAGCAGGACCGCGTGAACCTGTTCGCCGACGCGACCGACGACCACCAGTGGATCCACGTCGACCCGGAACGCGCGGCGGCCGGCCCCTTCGGCGCGCCCATCGCGCACGGCTTCCTGACCCTGTCGCTGGTGCCGGCGCTGGCCGCCCAGCTCTACCGCGTCGAGGGCGTCGCCATGGGGGTCAACTACGGGCTGAACCGGGTGCGCTTCCCCGCGCCACTGCGGGTCGGCGCGGCGGTACGGGCCAGCGCGGTCATCGCCGAGGTGTCGCCGGTCAGCGGTGGGGTGCAGCTGGTCACGGCGGTGACGGTGCACAGCGACGGCGGCGACAAGCCGGTCTGCGTCGCCGAGACGGTGAGCCGCCTCTACCGCGCGGCGAGCCGCTGAGGTCGGCCGATGGTCGTCGGTCGCGGCGAACAGCGCGACCGGCCATGACCCTCGGTCACCTCGCTGAGGGGGGATGCGTTCGTGAGCGTGATGCCGCAGAGTCATCTTGATGCCTCTGCGGCATCACGCCCACCAGCACATCGACCCGGCGTCCAGCCACCACGGATGGTCAGCGCCCCGGTTTGGCTGATCTTGGCTGAATCGATGTCGTGCGAAGCTGTCGTATCCGGGCCGCGTTGTTCGTAGCCAAGGTGAGCGGTCGCCCACGAGGGGCGGTCACAACCACAGGAGATGCCGACCGATGCCGCACCCGCTGTCCAAGATCCACCGCATGTTCGAGCTCGTCGAGCCGATCGCCACCGTCACCTTCTCCGAGGTGCCGAACGAAGCGTTCCTGGCCGTGGGTATGCGCAATTACTGGGACGGGTACTTCGCGGGCCGGGCCGCGCCGCTGGGGATGGCACCGGCCGAGGTGGTGCACGCGGTCTTCTACAACTTCGCTGACGGTGAGGTGTCGCGCCACATCCCGTGGGTCTGGGGGAAGATCACCCCGCAGGAGGCGATCGCGGTGCGCGAGCGGGGCAGCGCCGCAGCGCTGCGGCAGCTGATCGGGCAGCTCGCCGACTCCCCCGGTCTGGTGCGGGTCGCCGACCTGGCCACCCGGGCAGCGGTCAGCGCGCCGACCGAGGGCCGCGCGCTGTACGCCGGGCTGCGGGCGCTCGACGTGCCCGAGAAACCGGTGGCCAGGCTTTGGCACGCGGCGACGCTGCTGCGGGAGCACCGCGGTGACGGCCACAACGCCGCCCTCCTCGCTCACGGCATCGGCGGCACCGAGGCCCACGTCCTGCTCGCTCTCTCCCTCGGCATGAGGGCGGAGGAGTTCGGCCGGATCCACCACCTGCCGAAGGCTCAGCTGGCTGGTGTCGTCGACGGGTTGCGCCGCCGCGGCCTCGTGGACGCCGCCGGCGGGTTCACCGACGCCGGCCGGGAGACCAAGGAGCGGATCGAGGCCCTCACCGACGAGCTGGCGGCGCCGGCGTACGACGTGCTCACCGCCGACGAGCTCGACGAGCTGATCGCCGCCCTCGAGCCGATCGCCGCCGCGGCACAGGAAGTCGACGACTGAGCGGGGAGGCAAATGACGACGGCTGGCCGGTTCGATCTCCTGGACGACCGCGTCGACCTGCTTGCCGACTAGCGGGTACTCCTCGGGCAGCGGGCAATGACCTGCCATGCTGCGGTGAGTACGGCCGCGTCCGCGGGATCAACCAGGTCGGGCGCACCGAGAGCCATGGCCGCATCCAGCAACGCGGAGGCCGCCGTCGTCCACGGGTCCAGAAGCACCTCCTCGTGTTCGTCGTCCTCGGCATCGATCGTGAACGCCGCTGAACCGGCACGCTGCCGGGCGCTGTCGACCACACGCGTCCACAAGACGGTGAAGCCGCGTCTGATCGGCGAACTGACCGGACCGGCTCCGGGCGTCGCCAGTACATTGCTGTGATCGCTGCTGCCGTACTGCGCGCCATTGGGCTGCTCGCTCAACCAGCGTTGCCACGCGCGGCTGTACGCGTGATCGGCGCTCGGATGCCGTGCCGCTGCCAGCTCGTACGCGACGGGCTCGGTGAGCAGGCGGGCGCACTCCAGAACCTCGGCTACCGCGTCGCCGTTCGGGCCGAACAGGATCCCGGGACGCAGTTCGGCAAGGACGTCTACCGCGAACACCCGGGTGTAGCTCGCATCGGCCTTCACTCCCGCGGCAGCCCGCGCCAGGGCTATTCGTTCCTCGTCGCTGCTGGGCGGAACGCTTCTGACGCGAAACAGCCGACCCGGCCATCGCGGCACGATAACGGCGTCAAGATGGTGAGCGAGCACGATCCATGGCGGATCCCAGGAGGGCGTCTTGACCCGTTCGCCAGCCCTCGCACCTGTCAGAGGGCCGGGCCGGTCGTCGCTGACGTACACGAAACCCTCGACCACGCACGGCAGGATAGCGCGCACGTGGCACAGGGCGGGTTCCCGTCGGGTGGGCGGCCGCGTGAGGCCGCGAGTACCAGCGAACGCAACGTCCGATCGCCGCCAGACCGCCGCGCCTTTATCGACCAGGCTTCGCGTTATGAACAACGCACTTGACGGCAGAACAGCTCTGGTTACCGGTGGCAGTCGTGGCATCGGCGCTGCCGTGGCATTGCGCCTAGCCGAAGAAGGTGCCGATGTGGCGCTGACGTTTCAGCGGAACCAGCAACGCGCCGACGACGTGGTGGACCAGATCAAGGCCATGGGGCGGCGGGCGATCGCGATGCAGGCCGACAGTGCCGAACCGGCGGCGGTCGTCGACGCGGTCGACCGGGTCGCCGGTGAGCTGGGTCGGTTGGACATCCTGGTCAACAACGCTGGCGCGTTCCTACTCGGACCGCTCGAGCAACTGAGCCTGGAAGAGTTCGAACAGACAGTCGCGGTCAACATCCGGGCACCGTTCGTCGCCTCGCAAGCCGCAGTACAGCACATGTCGGCCGGTGGCCGGATCATCAACATCGGCAGCAACATGGCCGAGCGGGCCGTTTTCCCGGGCTTCTCGCTGTATGCAATGAGCAAGACCGCGCTGATCGGCCTGACCAAGGCCCTCGGACGCGAACTCGGCGGCAGGGCGATCACCGTGAACCTCGTAAATCCAGGGGCCACGGACACCGAACTGAACCCAGCCGACGGCCCCAACGCTGATGCGATCAACGGGTTCACCGCCCTCGGCCACTACGCTGCGCCAGCCGACGTGGCCGCTGCGGTGGCGTTCCTCGCCAGCCCGGACGGGCGTTACATCACCGGGGCGACGGTCAACGTCGACGGCGGCTTCACCATCTGACCACCGATTCACCCCTTCTGCTCGCCCTCACCCTCACCCACAGCTGCGGCCCGACCCTTCCCGGGACGGGCCGCAGCTGTTCCCAGCCGCTCAAGTCGCAAGCCGGAGCATCCTCAACTCGGCAGGTGTGCGCGCTTGCCATGAAGGTCACCGCAGGAGGGGTCAGGCTCAGGGCGTCTCGCTGAGCCTCGCGCAGGCCAGCACGGTCAGGGCGGCTCCGAGCAGCAGCGCCGCGACGGCGACGGCGGTCTCGACGTCGGGTCCGGTCTCGACGGCCACGGACACGCTGACGCCCGTCTGGTAGAAGGTGTCGCTGCCGCGCGGCTCCGGCCGGCTCCGCCAGGCATCGTCCACCGCGAGCCAGGCCGCCGTGGCCAGCAGCGTGGCACCCATCGCGGCGATCGGGGCGGTGCCATGGTGCCGGACCGCGCGGCTCACGACCCAGGCATACCCCCCGAGCACGAGCAACACCGCCACGGCCACATTGGTGAACGAGCCGAGCACGGCGGTCAGCCCCGCCGGGAGAAGGGCGACGAATACCAGGGTGACCAGCGTGAGCACGCACACGGCCGGCGCGGCCCGGCCGAGCCGGCGCAGCCTCTCCCGCGGCAACCGCCCGATAGCGACGCCGAGGCAGACGCAGGCCAGGACCAGACAGCCTGCCACGGCGAGCTGTCGCAGGAACTGCGTCCGCTGCCGTGCCGGGTCGGTCACCAGCGCGATCAGCTCGCTCGCGCTCGGTGGGGCGTCGCCGAGTGACGAGGACGCCCATCCCCACATCTCCACGACACCCGCGAGGGCGAGGAGGAGCAGTCCACCCTGCAGCAGCAGACGTGTCGACCGGGGCACGGCGGGACCGGTCACCGCAGGGTGGACGGCGAGGACGCCCAGCACGACGACGCCGCCGGCCCCGGTCGCCCAGGGGGATCCGAACAGCGCGCCCACGACGGCGAGCAGCATGGCCCCGAGGAGCAGCAGAAGCTGCTTCGCTGACGGCATACGCACAGGTTATACAGGCGGATCCCAGGGTTGGCGCCCGCGGACGGGACCCACTCTAGCTTCCAGAATGCCGGCCCTGGCGGTCGCCGGCCGAACAGGCTGACATCGGCAGATCCGGTCGTCTCCGGCGCACTGTGCGCGGCAGGTCCGTGTGTGTGATCGTGTTGGCGCAGGTGGTCAGGGTCGGCGTACTGCGGCATGTCGGGTCTGGAACAGGGTGAGCTGGTGGTGAACCGCGGCCGTGACGCGGTCGTGGTCTGCGGTGGCCAGCAGGTCGAGCAGGGCGCCGCGGAGAACGGCGAGAGCCAGAGTGCGGCGGGCCGCGCCCTCCTCGCTGTCCCTTTCGTGCGGTGGCTGGCATGCGGCCAGGACGGCGAGCCAGTCGCTGACCGTGGTGGCCGCGAAGCCGCCCCACACCCCGTCGGGTTCGGTCAGGGAGCGGGCGTACGCCTCGGCCCACAGCTTCAGTAGCTGCCGATGCTCGTCGACTGCGAGCCACGCCCAGACGCGCTCGACGGCGGCGGTCAGGCCGATGGCCGTCGTGCTGCTCGCCTGTCGAATGTGGTCCAGCGCCGCGAGTTCGTCCATGCGAGCGCGCGCCAACAACTCCCGCAACAGGCCGTCCTTGTTGCCGAACAGGAACATGAGCACCCGAGGGCTGGAGCCGATCGCCGCAGCCAGCGGACGTAGTGACAGGTCGGCCAGGCCGTGCGCGAGCGAGTACCGGTAGGCGGCTTCCAGCAGTTCGATCTTCCGCGCGGACGCGGTTGTCGTCTCCTCGGACACGGGCGTAGCCTACGTCCACTGAAACAGTCGTGTCAGTACTGGAAGGGGTTTCTGATGGCGCAGCAGACCCCGCCGTCGGCGAACGTGACCGTCCGCCGGGCCGACCGCCCCGGCGACCTGGGATGGGTGGTGATGGCCCATGGTGAGATCTACGATCGGCAGTTCGGGTGGAACACCGACTTCGAGGCGCTGGTAGCCACGATTGTCGGCGACTTCGCCGCCGGCCACGACCCGGCCCGCGAAGCGGCCTGGATCGCCGAGGTCAACGGCGAACGCGCCGGATGCGTCTTTCTGGTCTCGGGCGACGAACGCGAGACGGCCAAGCTGCGTATCCTGCTGGTCACTCCGGCCTCCCGCGGCCTCGGCCTCGGCACCCGCCTGGTCGACGAATGCCTCACCTTCGCGCGCGACGCCCACTACCAGCGTGTCGTCCTGTGGACCAACGACGTACTCGTGTCCGCACGCAGGATCTACCAAGCCTTCGGGTTCACCCTCGCCGCCGAGGAACCACACCACAGCTTCGGCCACGACCTCGTCGGCCAGACCTGGACTCTCGACCTCGACCAGCCAAGCCCGACCGTCAGGTAATGAGCCGTGAGCTGCGGGGGCGGCGAGAAGGCATTCTCGCCGCCCCCGCGTTCGGTGTTCGGGACGTGGGTCAGGCGACCGTGCAGGCGGTGCCGTTGAGCGTGAACGCGGTCGGCTTGCCGGCGTTGCCGGTGTGGGTGGCCTGGAAGCCGATGTCGACCGAGGTGTTCGGGGCGATGGTGCCGTTGTAGGAGACGTTGCGGGCGGTCACCGCGCCGCTGGTCGGCGAGTAGTCCGCGTTCCAGCCGCCGGTGATGGTCTGGCCACTCGGCAGCGTGAACCCTAGAGCCCAGCCGTTAATCGCGCTGCTGCTCGTGTTGGTGACCGAGACTGCCGCGGTGAGTCCGTTGTTCCAGGCGTTGACCGTGTACGTCACCCGGCAGCCCGCCGCGGGCGGCGGCGTGGTCGGCGGGGGAGTGGTCGGCGGCGGGGTGGTGGGCGGTGGGGTCGTCGGCGGGGGCGTGGTGGGCGGCGGCGTGGTGGTCGGTGGCGTGTCCCCGCCGATGCTGCCGGGCACCGCGCGCAGGGCGTCGTACCAGGCGACGGCCATCTTGCGGTAACCGGTGGCGTTGGGGTGCACGCCGTCGGCCAGGTCGCTGAGCGTCAGCGCGCGGTACATGTCGACCAGGTGGACGCGCTTGCCGGCCGCGGCCCGGGTCTGCACGATCCCCGGGATCGCCGCGTTGTAGCCCCGTACCACGTTGTCCGCGCCGGACTTCGGGATGATCGTGGCCACGAACACGTCCGCGTTCGGTGCGGTGTTGGTGATCCGGTCGACCAGGGTGGCCAGCCGGCCCGGCGCTCCGGAGGTGTCGCCGTACATGTCGTTCGTGCCGATGTGCAGCAGCACGGTGCGCGGGTTGGTGGCGCGCAGCCAGTTCACGATGTTGGCGTCGATCTGCGCGATGGTCCATCCGGAGTGACCCTCGTGGTCGTGGTCACCGAGGCTGGACGGGCCGTTGAACATCGAGCCGACGAAGTCGATCCGGTAGCCGCCGGACGTGAACCGTTGCCAGAGTTCGATCCGGTAGCCGCCCGCGACGTTGAAGCCGTCGGTGATCGAGTCGCCGAGGGGCATGACGCGTACGCCGCCGTTGGATTCGGCGCTGGCGGGCGCGGTCGCCACCGGCACGGCGGCGGCCATGGCCGCGACGGCGGCCAGCGCCGCCCACCACAGCCGGGCCCGGCGGGGCCTCGGGCGCGTCGCGGGCCTGTCGGGTGTCGGGGGTACGGGTTTACCAAGCGTCACAGTGCTCATGGGGCTTCCTCGGGTGGTGGTTCGACGACCAGGAACCCGGACGTCGGGATGTGCCCTTCACCCCGCCCGGACGCACCATAGCTTGTTATCGCTAACACCGGCAATGCATCGATCGCCGACCATGGCCGGGCTCAGCCCGCGAGTGTCGCGGCGAGCCAGCGCAGTTGCCGCCGGACGTGCAGGGCCTCGCCGCTTTCGTGACCGTTGAACGGGTACACGTGCATCTCCCGCCGGGGCGCGTCGGGTCGGCCGGACGCGGCGCCGTACTGGTTGTAGGCGGCGAAGCCGGTGCTGGGCGGGCAGACGGTGTCGCGCAGGCCGATGCCGAAGTGCGCCGGCGCGGTGGCCCGCCGGGCGAAGGTCACCCCGTCCACGTAGGACAGCGTGTGCCGGACCGCGTCCTCGGCCTCCCGGTGCACCGCCAGGTACCGGGCGATCTCACCGTACGGCGAGGCGTCGCTGAGCGCGATGGCGTGCTGCACGTCGCAGAGGAACGGCGCGGTGACCAGCACCGCCGCGAGGTCGTCGACCAGGCCGGCGACGGCCAGCGCCACGCCGCCGCCCTGGCTGTTGCCGAGCACCGTGACCCGGTTCGCGTCGACGCCGGGCAGGGCGCGCACCGCCTCGACGGCCCGGACGGCATCCGTGATCAGCCGGCGGTAGTGGTAGTCGTACGGGTCGAGGATGCCCCAGGTCGCCGGCCAGGGGCCGCCGGCCGCGCCGTGCGGGTCGGCGGTGTCGCCGACGGCGTACAGGCCGGACTGGCCCCGGTTGTCCATCAACAGGTGCGCGTACCCGGCCGCCGGCCAGACCAGCCGCTCGTGGGGGAGGCCACGGCCGCGTCCGTAGCCGGCGAACTCCACCACGGCGGGCAGCGGTTCGGGTACGCCCGCCGGGCGGGTGAACCAGGCCCGCACCTCGTCACCGTCGAAGCCCGCGAACGTGACGTCCCAGGTGTCGAGCACGCGCAGGCCGGTCCGCTCGGGACGGACGTCGACGAGCACCGGCCGGGCGGCGGCCGAGGCGAGCGTGTCGCCCCAGAACCGGTCGAAGTCCTCCGGTTCGGTGACGGTGGGGGAGTATCGCTCGAGCTCGTCGAGGCGGACAGCGGCGTCGGACACGGTTCCTCGCAGGGGTCAGCGCGGCGGGGCGGGGGGCGCGGTGCTCTCCCGGACGACCAGTTCGGTCACCAGGTCGATCCGGCTGGTCGCCGGGACCGTGCCGGCGGACAGGTCGAGCAGCATCTGGGTGGCGATGCCGGCCATGTCGCGCAACGGCTGGTTGATCGTCGTCAGGGCCGGGTCCGTCCAGGTGGCGAGCGGCAGGTTGTCGTACCCGATCACCGAAAGATCCTCGGGGACGCGCAGGCCGCACCGACGTGCGGCCCGGAGCACCCCCATCGCCTGGATGTCCGAACCGGCGAAGATCGCCGTGGGTCGGTCCGGTCGTTGCAGGAGCTGGAGTCCGTGGGTGTGCCCGGCCCCGGCGGAGAAGCTGCCGTAGCGGACCAGATCGGGGTCGAGGGTCAGGCCGGCCTCTTCGTGCGCGGACTGGAATCCGGCGGCCCGGGCCCTGCTGCACAGCATGTCGGGTGGGCCGGAGATGACGGCGATCCGCTGGTGCCCCAGCTCGATGAGGTGTCGGGCGGCGAGCAGGCCGCCGTTGAAGTTGTTCGAGCCGACGGTGGGCACGGAGGCCGAGGTCGCGCTGTCGGTGTCGATCACGACGAACGGTACGCCCTGACGCCGCAGGAGCTGCTGTTGCGCGTCGGTGAGGTGGCAGAGGACGAGCAGCACGCCCAGCGGACGCTGACCGAGCAGGGTGTCGAGCCAGCGCGCCGCCGGACGGTGCGCGCCGCCGAGCTGGGACACGGCGAGACTGACGCCGACGACGCTCGTCACCGCCTCGACCCCGCGCAGGACCTCCATCGCCCAACCGGTGTCGAACTCGTGGAAGACGAGGTCGATCCGGCGGGTGGCGGACGAGGAGCGCCGGTTGCGCCGCTGGTACTGGTGCCGGTCGAGGCTCTCCTCGACGCGCGCTCTGGTGCCGGGGGAGACGTCCTCGCGTCCATTGAGGACCTTGGAGACCGTCGCGACCGACACGCCGACGTCATGGGCGATCGTCGCGATGGTGGTGGTGGAGCCGGGTGGGCCGAGCGGGTGGTGCTCTGTCATCGCAGCCTCGTACAGCATCCGAAAGTTTCGGACGACACTAACACGATCAGTCGACGATTCCCGTCGATGCAGCTAGGCGGCCTGGTAGGCGTCCCACGACGCATCGAAACTCTTGACACACCCAGGCGGCGGACTTAGGTTGCCGAAAAGGTTGCTCTGGTTTCCGGAAAGTTTCGGATTGTGGAACCGCGCGCCACGAACCGGTCCCACGACGGCGCGGTTCGTGGCCGAGCTAAGGGGTCTCGGCATGAGAAGTCAGCAGCCCGCCGACGCTGAACCGGCGTCCCGCGATGCCGCACCATGGCGCGACGCCGGGCGGTCGCCGGCCGAGCGGGCCGAGGCGCTGCTCGCGCTGATGTCCGTCGAGGAGAAGGTCGCCCAGCTCTTCGGGGTCTGGGTCGGCGCCGAGGCGTCCGGTGAGGGCGTCGCGCCGCACCAGTCCGACATGGTCGCCAACACCCCGTCGTGGGACACGATCATCCGGTACGGGCTGGGTCAGCTCACCCGCCCGTTCGGCACCGCGCCGGTCGACCCGGTGCTCGGCGCACGCTCGTTGGCCGCCTCGCAGGAGCAGATCGTGGCCGCCAGCCGGTTCGGCATCCCCGCGCAGGTGCACGAGGAGTGCCTGACCGGGTTCGCGGCCTTCAAGGCCACCGTCTACCCGACCCCGCTGGGCTGGGGCGCCTCGTTCGACCCCGAGCTGGTCGAGGAGATGGCCGGGCGGATCGGCGCGTCGATGCGCGCCGCGGGCGTGCACCAGGGCCTCGCGCCCGTCCTCGACGTCACCCGCGACTACCGCTGGGGGCGTACCGAGGAGACGATCGGGGAGGACCCGTACCTGGTGGGCACCACCGGCGCGGCGTACGTGCGGGGTCTGGAGAGCGCCGGCATCGTGGCCACCCTCAAGCACTTCGCCGGCTACTCCGCCTCCCGGGGCGGACGCAACCTCGCCCCGGTGTCCATGGGCCGGCGCGAGCTGGCCGACCATATCCTGCCGCCGTTCGAGATGGCCCTGCGACTCGGCGGGGCGCGGTCGGTGATGAACTCCTACGCCGAGATCGACGGCATGCCCGCCGCCGCCGACGAGCAGCTGCTGACCGGGCAGCTGCGCGACGAGTGGGGCTTCACCGGCGTCGTGGTCGCCGACTACTTTGCCGTACGGTTCCTCGAGACCCTGCACGGCGTCGCCGGGGACGCCGTGGACGCCGCCCGCCTCGCCCTGCGCGCCGGCATCGACGTGGAACTGCCCACCGTGGACGCCTTCGGCGACGCCCTCGTGCAGGCGGTGCACGCCGGTGCGGTCGACGTGGCGCTTGTCGACCGGGCGGCGCGCCGGGTGCTGATCCAGAAGATCGAACTCGGACTGCTCGACGAGGGCTGGCAGGCCCTGCCCGACGACGTCGCGGCGCTGCGCCTCGACGACGAGGCCGGCCGGGACGTCGCCGTACGCCTGGCCCGGGAGTCCGTCGTGCTGCTGCGCAACACCGGCGTGCTGCCGCTGCCCGTCGCGAACCGGGTCGCCCTGGTGGGTCCGCTCGCCGACGATCCGATGGCCATGCTCGGCTGCTACACCTTCCCCAACCACGTCGGCGTGAACCACCCCGAGCACGGCCTGGGGGTGGAGATCCCCACGCTGCGCGACGAACTGGCCCGCCGCGTCCCGCTCCTGGTCCACGAACCGGGCTGCGCCGTCACCGGCGACGACGCGTCCGGCATCCCGGCCGCGGTCGCCGCGGCGGCCAACGCGGACGTGTGCGTGCTCGCCGTCGGGGACCGGGCGGGGATGTTCGGCCGTGGCACCTCCGGCGAGGGCTGCGACGCCGCCGACCTGCGGCTGCCCGGCGTGCAGGCCGACCTGGTCCGGGCCGTCCTGGCCACCGGCACCCCGGTGGTGCTGGTGCTGCTGACCGGCCGCCCGTACGCGCTCGGCCCGGAGTTCGACCCGGCGGCGGCCGTGGTGCAGGCGTTCTTCCCCGGCCAACTCGGCGGGCAGGCGCTCGCGGAGGTGCTCACCGGCGCGGTCAACCCGTCCGGGCGGTTGCCGGTCAGCGTGCCCCGCGACGCCGGCGGGCTGCCGGGCACCTACCTGTCACCGCCACTCGGGCGACGCAACAAGGTGTCCTCGATCGACCCGACCCCGGCATACCCGTTCGGCCACGGCCTGAGCTACACCACCTTCGAGTGGTCCGACGCGACCGTCGTGGGCGCGGCGCGGGACGAAGCGTCCCACTGGCCGGTCGACGGGGCGGTCCAGGTGCGGATCACCGTCCAGAACACCGGTGACCGGGCCGGCACCGAGGTGGTGCAGCTCTACCTGCACGACCCGGTGGCGCAGACCACCCGGCCGGTGCACCGGCTGGTCGGCTTCGCCCGGGTGCCGCTGGAGCCCGGAGCGCGGGCGCACGTCACCTTCGACGTACCGGCCGACGTCACGTCGTTCACCGGTCGGTCCGGCCGGCGGGTGGTCGAGCCCGGCGCGGTCGAACTGCGGTTCGGGCGCTCCAGCGCAGAGATCGTGGACGCCGTGGCGCTGCGGCTCACCGGGGCCGAGCGCGAGGTCGGGCACCAGCGGGACCTACTCACGTCGGTGCGGATCGAGCCGCTGGTGGCCGTTCCGCACTCCGCATAGGAGGCGAGGATGACATCCGAGACGTTACGGCCCCCGCCGCCGGCGCCACCCGACGCCGCGCTGGAGGCCACCGTCCCCGCCCCGAGCGCGCCCCGTCGGCGTCGCACCTGGCGACAGTCGCTGCGCCGGGACTGGCAGCTCTACTCGCTGGCCATCCTCCCGCTGCTGTTCTTCCTGGTCTTCCGGTACCTCCCGATGATCGGGAACATCATCGCGTTCCGCCGCTTCAAGCCGGGCGGGAGCATCTTCGGTGAGTACTGGGTCGGGCTGCGGTACTTCCGGATGTTCCTCACCGACCCGACGTTCTGGGACGTCTTCACCAACACCCTGGTGCTCGGGACGCTGACCCTGGTGTTCTGCTTCCCGCTGCCGATCATCCTCGCGCTGCTGCTCAACGAGGTACGTGCCCGGCGGCTGCGGCGGTTCGTGCAGTCCGTGTCCTACCTGCCGCACTTCCTGTCGATCGTGATCGTCGCGGCGATGGTCATGCAGTTGACCTCCGTCGACGGGACCATCAACCAGATCGTGCAGGCCGCCGGCGGCGACGCGGTGCCGTTCCTGCAACGCGCCGAGTGGTTCCGGACGATCTACGTGTCGTCCGAGGTCTGGCAGACGGTCGGCTGGGGCACCATCCTCTACCTCGCCGCGCTCACCACCGTCGACGACGACCTGTACGAGGCGGCCCGCATCGACGGTGCCAACCGGTGGCGGCAGACCTGGCACGTGACGCTTCCGGGCATCCGACCCACCATGGTCACGTTGCTGATCCTCAACATCGGCACCTTCATGGCGGTCGGGTTCGAGAAGATCCTGCTGCTCTACAACCCGCTGACCTACCCGACCGCCGACGTGCTCTCGACGTACCTGTTCCGGATGGGCTTCGGGTCCAGCAACTTCAGCTACGCCGCCGCCATCGGGTTGTTCGAGGCGGTCATCGGGCTCACGTTGGTCCTGACGGCGAACCTGATCGCCCGACGCACGGTGGGGACGAGCCTGTGGTGACCGTCGACGCCGCCGACCCGGCCCGCGCCGGCGACCTGCCGGCCCGCGTCCGTCCCCGCGGTATCCGGCCCACCCGGGGCTACCGGGTGTTCCAGGCCGTCAACGCGGTCGTGCTCACCATCGTGGTGGTGGCGACCCTCTACCCGTTCGTCAACGTGGTGGCCCGCTCGCTCAGCGACGAGGGGTACATCATCGCCGGCCAGGTCAACCTCGTGCCGCGCGGGTTCAACCTGGACACCTACCGGCTCGTGCTGCACGACTCGTTGTTCTGGACGAACTACCGCAACACCGTCTTCTACACGGTCGTCGCCACGGTCATCTCGATCGTGCTGACCACCTGCTACGCCTACGTGCTGTCCAAGAAACACCTGCGGGGTCGTACGGCGTTGATCGGCATCGCGGTCTTCACCATGTTCTTCACCGGCGGCCTGATCCCCAACTACGTGCTCGTCACTAGCCTGGGCATGAAGAACACCGTCTGGGCCATCGCGGTGCCCAACGCGATAAACGTGTTCAACCTGCTGGTGATGAAGGCGTTCTTCGAGTCGCTCCCCACCGACCTGGAGGAGGCCGCCGCCGTCGACGGGCTCAACACGTACGGCATCCTGCTGCGCATCGTGCTGCCCCTGTCGAAGGCGATCGTCGCCACCATGGTGCTGTTCTACGCCGTCGCCTTCTGGAACTCCTGGTTCGCCGCCTTCCTCTACATGGACCGGCAGGAGTTGTGGCCGGTGACCGTCTACCTGCGCAACCTGATCGCCGGGGCCACCGGAGCGGAGAACGTCGGCGCGATCGCCGAGGCCGACGAGGTGCAGGCCGAGGCGACGCTCAAGTCCGTGACGATCGTGCTCACCACCCTGCCGATCCTCCTGGTGTACCCGTTCGTCCAGCGGTACTTCGTCCGCGGCGTGATGCTCGGCGCCGTGAAGGGCTAGCCAGCCCGTCCACCCTTTCCCTCCACCGAACCCGAAAGGACCGCCATGCTCCACCGATCGTGGCGCCGCGTCGCGACAGCGGTAGCCGTGCTGCTCACGGCGACCAGCATCGCCGCCTGCAGTGATGACCCGTCCGACGCCAAGGACCTGTCGGAGAACAAAGCCGGTGCGATGGCCGACTACGGCATCGGCAAACAGTTCAAGGCGAGCGAGCCGGTCTCCTTCTCGATCCTGTACAACAACCACCCGAACTACCCGCTGCGCGAGGACTGGCTCTTCTGGTCGGAGCTGAAGTCGCGGACGAACGTCACCCTCACCCCGGTCGCCGTGCCGCTGAGCGACTACGAGCAGAAGCGCAGCCTGCTGATCGGCGCCGGTGACGCGCCGATGATCATCCCGAAGACGTACCCGGCGCAGGAGGACGCGTACGTCTCGTCGGGTGCCATCCTGCCGGTCAGCGACTACCTGGACCTCATGCCGAACCTCCAGGACAAGATCTCGAAGTGGAACCTGAAGCCCGAGATCGACACGCGGCGTCAGGAGGACGGCAAGTTCTACCTGCTGCCCGGCCTGCACGAGAAGCCCTGGCACGACTACTCGCTGGCGATCCGCACCGACATCCTCGACGAGCTGAAGCTGAGCCCGCCGAAGACCTGGGACGAGCTGTACACGGTGCTCAAGGCGATGAAGGCCAAGTACCCGGACGTCTACCCGTTCTCGGACCGGTGGAGCAAGCCCAACCCGGCCGGTAACCTGCTCAACCTCCTGGCCGTGTCGTACGGCCTCCAGGGCGCGGGCTGGAACTTCCAGCACACGAGCTGGGACGCCGACACCAAGAAGTTCGTCTACACCGGCGCGAGCGACAAGTACAAGCAGATGCTCCAGTACCTCAACAAGCTGGTGACGGAGAAGCTGCTCGACCCGGAGAGCTTCACCCAGACCGACGACCAGGCCCGGCAGAAGCTCGCCAACAGCAAGTCCTTCGTGATCAGCGCCAACGCGCAGGCCGTGGTGAACGACTACCGCCCGGACCTGGCCAAGACCAACCCCAAGGCCAAGATCACCAAGATTCCGCTGCCGATCGGGCCGGCCGGTGAGGTCAACCCGGCCAGCCGGATGGAGAACGGCGTGATGATCTCCTCGAAGGCCCGCGACAGCAAGAACTTCGTGGCGATGATGCAGTTCATCGACTGGCTCTGGTATTCGGACGCCGGCCAGGAGTTCGCCAAGTGGGGCGTCGAGGGCACGACCTTCGTCCGGGACGCCGCCGGCAAGCCCACGCTGGCGCCCGACGTCAACGTCATCGGGCTCAACCCCAAGGCCACCAAGCACCTGCAGAAGGACTTCGGCTTCTACAACGGGGTCTTCGCCTACGGCGGCAAGCCGGAGCTGGTGCAGGGCTTCTTCTCGCCGGAGGAGCAGGAGTTCCAGAAGGTCATGAACGCCCGTACGCCGGTCGCGGTGCCCCCGCCGCACCCGCTGAGCGACGAGGAGCGGGAGCAGGCGTCCCTGTGGGAGACGCCGCTGAAGGACGCCGTCTACCAGGCGACCCTGCAGTTCGCGCTGGGCCAGCGGGACTTCGCCCAGTGGGACGCCTACCTGGCCGAGCTGAAGGGCAAGAACATGGACGCCTACCTGGACATGGTCAACAAGGCGTACGAGCGTTACCAGAAGGACCACCGCTGAGGTGTCGGCCGGTCCGGTGGCGCGCACCGGACCGGCCGACCACGGCGGCCCGCGCGACCGGCGCGGGTCGCCGCACCGACCCGGGAGGAGGACGACGGTGAACGACACGACGCACGCCGGGCGGCAGCTCGGCGACGGACCCCTGTCCCGGTTCGCGTCGCGCGTCTACATCCTGCTCGTGGTCGAGGTGCTGCTCCTGCTCACCACCCTGCCCGCCCTGCTCGCGCTGCTGCTGCTCGACCGTGACCCCAGCAACCTGCCGCTGGTCGCGCTGCTGCTCACGCCGGTCGGGCCGGCGATCTCCGCCGCCCTGTACGCCCTGCGCCACCAGCGGCCCGACCTGACCGACCTGCGACCCGCCGCGCTGTTCTGGCGGGGCTACCGGAGCAACGTCGGGGGCGCGTTGCGGGTCTGGACGCCGGCGCTGCTGTGGCTGACGGTGCTCGCGCTGAACCTCGCCTACCGCGACGCGGTCGGCCTGCCGAGTTGGTGGGTGGTGCCGCTGGTGCTGGTCGCGGTCGGGGTGATCCTCTGCGCGCTCAACGCGCTGGTGATCACCTCGCTGTTCGAGTTCCGCACCCGGGACGTCCTGCGCCTGGCCGTGCACTTCCTCGTCCGGACCCCCGGCGTCACCGTCGGCAACGCCCTGCTGCTCGCGGCGGCGGCCGGGATCACCGCGGTCTTCTCCGAGGCGGTGCCGGCGCTGCTCGCCTCGGTCATCGCCCTGGGGGTCCTGCGCGTCGCCGACCCGATGGTCCACCTGATCCGGAAGGAGTTCACCGCGTGAGCGCGTACGACTCGATGGACCTGGAGGAGCCGGTGTTCGTGGCGGAGCCGCCCGACGTCGAGGATCCACGCGTACACCCCGCCTGGCTGCCGCCGGAGGCGTTCCGGGCCCTCGGCGCACGGCGCGTCCTCGTGCACGGTGACGGGCTGCTCGTCGACACCGTTCTCGACGAGGTGACCCGCGCCTGCACGCGCTATGGCGGGCGGGTGTGGCATTCACCCTCCTGGGACGTCGACGTCGACCTGGTGCTCACCCTGCGCGGGGCGGGTGAGCTGCCCAGCTCGGCGGTCGAGGCGGCCCGCGCGGCGGGGGAGGCGGCGCTCGCCGACGTCGGCGACGGTGAGCCGCTCGGCGACGAGGGTTTCCTGCTGGCCCGCAGCGGCGAGACGACGGTGGTACTGGCCGACGCGCCCGCCGGCCTCCTGTACGGGCTGTTCCACGTCGTACGGCTCTGCGCGGCGGCGTTCGACCCGGCCCGTCCACCCGAACTGCACCGGCCCGCGCTGCGCCGACGCATGCTCAACCACTGGGACAACGTGGCCGTGCACCCGGTGATGGGCCAGGTCGAACGGGGGTACGCGGGCGGCTCGATCTTCTGGGCCGGTGGCCGTCCGCGCGGGGACCTGGCCCGGATCCGGGAGTACGGGCGGCTGCTGGCCGCCAGCGGCATCAACGCCATCTCGGTGAACAACGTCAACGTGGGCCGGGCCGAGGCGCTGCTGCTCACCGACCGGCTCGGTGACGTGGCCCAGATCGCGGACGTGCTGCGTCCGTACGGCATCCGGGTGCACCTGGCGGTCACCTTCGCCGCGCCGATGGTCCTCGGCGGACTGCCCACCGCCGACCCGTTCGACGAGGAGGTCCGCGCCTGGTGGGCGGCCACCACCCGGCGCGTCTACGCGCGCATCGATGACTTCGGCGGCTACCTGGTGAAGGCCGACTCGGAGGGGCAGCCCGGCCCGTTCAGCTACGGGCGTGACCACGCCGACGGGGCGAACCTGCTCGCCGAGGCACTCGCCCCGTACGGGGGAGTGGTGCACTGGCGGGCGTTCGTCTACAACCACCACCAGGACTGGCGGGACCGGTCCACCGATCGCGCCCGGGCCGCGTACGACCACTTCACCCCGCTCGACGGTCGGTTCCGTACCAATGTGGTCTTGCAGGTGAAGTTTGGTCCGGTGGACTTCCAGACGCGCGAGCCGGTGTCGCCGGTGCTCGCCGCCATGCCGGCCACCCGGGTCGCCGTGGAGGTGCAGGTCACCCAGGAGTACACCGGTCAGCAGCGGCACGTCTGCCACCTCGGCCCGTGCTGGGGCGAGGTGCTGAGCTTCGCGCCGTGGGGGCCCGGTGGGCGCACCATCGCCGACGTGATCACCGGTGAGGCGGGCATGGGTGGCGGCCTGGTCGCCGTCGCCAACACCGGCGACGATCCCTTCTGGACCGGACATCCGCTGGCGCAGGCCAACCTCTACACGGTCGGCCGGCTCGCCTGGAATCCGCGGCTCGACCCGACGAAGATCCTCGACGAGTGGATGACGTTGACATTCCCACCGTCGGCGACCGCCGACCCGGAGCTGGTCCGGCGGACGCTGCACGAGATCATGGACGACTCCTGGCGCACCTACGAGCGGTACACCGCCCCGCTGGGTGTCGGCTTCATGGTCCACCCCGGCGACCACTACGGCCCGGACGTCGACGGGTACGAGTACTCGCGGTGGGGCACCTACCACTTCGCCGACCGCGACGGCGTGGGCGTGGACCGCAGTCGCGCCTCGGGCACCGGCTTCGCCGCCCAGTACCCGCCGTACTGGGCCGACGTGTACGAGTCGCCGCAGACCTGCCCGGACGAGCTGCTGCTGTTCTTCCACCACGTGCCGTACGACCACGTCCTGCACAGCGGGTCGACGGTCATCCAGCACATCTACGACACCCACTTCGCGGGCGTCGAGGAGGTGGCGGTGATGCGCCGCCGGTGGCAGACCCTGAACGGGATGATCGACCCGGCCGTGTACGAGCGGGTGGCCGAGCGCCTCGACGAGCAGGTGCGCAGCGCCACCGAGTGGCGGGATCAGATCAACACGTACTTCTTCCGCAAGTCCGGCGTGCCCGACGCGCGGGGGCGGCGGATCTACTGACCGAGGTGGCTCACCAGGGGTGCACCGTCCCGTCCTCCAGCCGGTTCACTGGCAGGTAGGCGGGCGCGTACGGGTAGCGGGCCGCCGCCTCCTCGTCAATGTCGACGCCCAACCCGGGCGTCTCGGCGGGGTGCAGGTAGCCGTCGGCGAAGTGGTACCCGTGCGGGAACACCTCGTCGGTCTCCGCGGTGTGCCGCATGTACTCCTGAAGGCCGAAGTTGGGGATCGAGATGTCGAGCTGCAGCGCGGCGGCCATGCAGACCGGCGACAGGTCGGTGGCCCCGTGCGAGCCGCTGCGGACGTGGTGCAGCGCCGCGAGGTCGAAGATGCGGCGCAGGTGGGTGATCCCGCCGGCGTGCACCACGGTGGCCCGGATGTAGTCGATGAGCTGCTCGCGGATGAGCTGGGCGGCGTCGACGACGCTGTTGAACACCTCGCCCACGGCGATCGGTGTGGTGGTGTGCTGCCGGATCAGCCGGAAGCCCTCCTGAAGGTCGGCCGGGACCGGATCCTCCATCCAGGTCAGCGCGTACGGCTCCAGGCTGCGGCCGAGCCGGGCCGCCTCGATCGGGGTGAGCCGGTGGTGCACGTCGTGCAGCAGCCGCAGGGTGGGGCCGAACTCGTCGCGTACCCGCGCGAACACGCCCGGCACGTGTGCCAGGTACCGCTGCGTCGACCAGGTGGCCTCGCTGGGCAGCGCGGCGTCGGCCGGCTCGTAGAAGAGCTTGTCCGCGCTGACCCCGTACGTCTTGGGCAGGCCCGGCACACCGCACTGCACCCGCACGGCCCGGTAGCCGAGGTCGACGTACCGGGCGACCTCCACCAGCACCTCCTCGACGGTCTCGCCGTTGGCATGGCCGTACACGGTGACGCCCTCGCGGGACCGACCGCCGAGCAGTTGGTAGACCGGCAGCCCCGCCACCTTGCCCTTGATGTCCCACAGGGCGGTGTCCACCGCGGCGATCGCGCTCATGGTGACCGGACCGCGCCGCCAGTACGCCCCCTGGTACAGGTACTGCCAGGTGTCCTCGATCCGGGCCGGGTCCCGGCCGATCAGCAGCGGCGCCACGTGGTCGCGCAGGTACGACGCGACGGCCAGCTCCCGGCCGTTGAGGGTGGCGTCCCCGACTCCGGTGACCCCCTCGTCGGTGACGATCTTGAGGGTGACGAAGTTGCGGCCCGGACAGGTCACGATGACCCGGGCGTCGACGATCTTCACTCGATCTCCTTGGGGCCCGCGGGAGTCGGGTGGGGACGCTCGCAGGGGGTGGGCGCGAGGGCGGTCTGCTTATCGGGAACCTGCCGATAATATCCCGCCATCGGCAGGTGTCGAACGCCCCCGCCGACCGGAACGAGCGTGCAGGTGACTGCGCAAACCCTTGCGCCGAAAGGTTTCCGAGAACCTTGACAATCGAGTGGGCTCGATTGAAGCTGACATCGGTCACGCGAGCCGCGGTCACGGTCGGGCGAAGGGCAGTCCTCGACTAACCCCCTTCCATGCGCCATTCTCCCGAGGAATCGCGAACCATGACACTCAAGACAAGGCTGCTCGGCGTCCTCACGGCGGTCGCGACGGTCGCCGCCGCCGCGCTGGCGTTTGCCACGCCCGCGTCGGCCGCGACGCTCACGCAGGTGACCGGCTTCGGCAACAACCCCACAAACCTCCAGATGCACCTGTACGTCCCGGACCGGGTGTCGTCCCGACCGGGCATCCTGCTCGCCCTGCACTACTGCACCGGCACCGGCCCCGCCTTCTACTCCGGCACGCAGTACGCCTCGCTCGCCGACCGGTACGGCTTCATCGTCATCTACCCGTCGGCGACCCGCAGCAGCAAGTGCTGGGACGTGGCCTCGCCGCAGGCGTTGCGCCGGGGTGGGGGCAGCGACCCGGTCGGGCTCATCTCGATGATCGACTACGTCAAGCAGCGGTACTCCGCCGACCCGGACCGCGTCTTCGCCACCGGCACCTCGTCGGGCGCGATGATGACCAACGTCATGCTCGGCGACTACCCCGACGTGTTCGCGGCCGGCGCGTCGTTCGCCGGGGTGCCGTTCGCCTGTTTCGCCACCGGGGGCAGTTCGGAGTGGAACAGCCAGTGCGCGAACGGGCAGCTCATCAAGACCGCCCAGCAGTGGGGGGACCTGGTCCGCGGGGCGTACCCCGGCTACAGCGGCCGGCGGCCGCGGATGCAGATCTGGCACGGCACGAGCGACGACACCCTGCGCTACCCGAACTTCGGTGAGCAGGTCAAGCAGTGGACCAACGTGCACGGTCTGAGCCAGACCCCGACGTACACCGACTCCCCGCAGTCGGGTTACACCCGCACCCGATACGGCAGCAGCGGCCCGATGGCCCCGGTCGAGGCGATCAGCATGCAGGGCGTCACGCACAACATCCCCGTCGACGCCGCCCAGGTGATCCGCTTCTTCGGCCTCGACGGCACCGCCCCGCCGACGACCCCGCCGCCCACGACGCCTCCGCCGACGACCCCGCCGCCCACGACGCCGCCGCCCACCACGCCGCCGCCGACCACGCCGCCGCCGACCACGCCGCCCCCCACGACGCCGCCTCCGACCACGCCGCCGCCCGGCGCGGGCGCCTGCCGGGTGACGTACACGGTCAACGCCTGGAACAACGGACTCACCGCGGCCGTCTCGGTCACCAACACGGGCAGCAGCGCGATAAACGGCTGGGCCCTGACCTTCACGCTGCCCGGCGGTCAGACCATCACCGGCGGCTGGAACGCCAGCTACTCGCCGACCAGCGGCGCGGTGACCGCCCGCAACGTCTCCTACAACGGCACCATCGCCCCGAACACCTCGGTCGACATCGGCTTCCAGGCCACCCACACCGGTGACGCCGGCAAGCCCACGGCCTTCGCCCTCAACGGGGCCACCTGCTCGGTCTCCTGACCCCTGCGCACACCCAGAAGGAGTCACCCGAATGCGAAATACGAGATGGAGGGCGGCGTCCAGAGCCGCCGTCGCGCTGGCCGGGGCGGGCGCGCTCGCCGCCGGCATGGCGCTGGTCCTGACGGCGCCCGCCGCCGCCGGGACCACGCTCGGCGCGTCCGCCGCCGAGAAGGGCCGCTACTTCGGTACGGCGGTGGCCGGTTTCAAGCTCTCGGACAGCGCGTACACCACGATCCTGAACCGTGAGTTCAACATGGTGACGGCCGAGAACGAGATGAAGATCGACGCCACCGAGCCGCAGCAGAACCGGTTCAGCTACGGCTCGGCCGAGCAGATCGTCAACCACGCCCGCAGCCGCGGCATGCAGGTACGCGGGCACACCCTGGCCTGGCACGCCCAGCAGCCGAGTTGGATGCAGGGCATGAGCGGCACCGCCCTGCGGCAGGCGATCCTGAACCACGTGACGCAGGTCGCCACGCACTTCCGGGGGCAGATCTACTCCTGGGACGTGGTGAACGAGGCGTTCGCCGACGGCAACTCCGGCGGTCGGCGCGACTCGAACCTCCAGCGCACCGGCAACGACTGGATCGAGGCCGCGTTCCGGGCGGCCCGGGCCGCGGACCCGGGCGCGAAGCTCTGCTACAACGACTACAACATCGACAACTGGACGTGGGCCAAGACGCAGGGCGTCTACAACATGGTCCGCGACTTCAAGTCCCGTGGCGTGCCGATCGACTGCGTCGGCTTCCAGTCGCACTTCAACAGCGACTCCCCGTACGTCAGCAACTACCGCACCACGCTGTCGAGCTTCGCGGCGCTCGGCGTGGACGTGCAGATCACCGAGCTGGACATCGAGGGCGCCCCGGCCAACACGTACCGCAGCGTGGTCGAGGACTGCCTCGCGGTGGCCCGCTGCAACGGCATCACCGTGTGGGGCATCCGGGACAGCGACTCGTGGCGGTCCTACCAGTCGCCGCTGCTGTTCAACAACAGTGGGCAGAAGAAGCCCGCGTACGACGCCGTGCTCGCCGCGCTGAACAGCGGCACCAACCCGACGACCCCGCCGCCGACCACTCCACCGCCGACCACTCCACCGCCGACCACCCCACCGCCCAGCGACCCGCCGCCCACGACCCCGCCGCCCACGACTCCGCCGCCGGGACAGGGTGACTGCTCCGCCTCGGTGTCGGTGAACCAGTGGAACGGCGGCTTCGTGGCGAACGTCCGGGTGACCGCCGGCTCCTCGGCCCTCAACGGGTGGACCGTGACGATCGACCTGCCGTCCGGCGCGACCGTCACCAACGCCTGGAGCGCCGAGCGCAGCGGTAACAGCGGCACGACGAACTGGAGGAACGTCTCCTACAACGGCCAGGTCGGCGCCGGACAGTCCACCGAGTTCGGCTTCCAGGGCACCGGCACCGCCGGCACCCTGACCCCCACCTGCGCAGCAGCCTAACCTCAAACCCCACCTCCCGGTCCCACCCCCGCCCCAAGCGCGTTGATCATGAAGTTATTGTCACGACACGCCGGCACCGGCGGCAATAACTTCATGATCAACCGGGGTGGGGGTGGGGGTGGGGGTGGGGGTGGGGGTGGGGGTGGGGGTGGGGGCGGGGTGGGGGTCAGCCGTCGATGCGGGTGATGTTGCGGATCTTGTTGGAGGCGTCCAGGGCGGCGACCTTGTAGGCCTCGGCCAGGGTCGGATAGTTGAACACGGCGTCGATCAGATAGTCGATGGTGCCGCCGCAGCCCATCACCGCCTGCCCGATGTGGACGATCTCGGTGGCGGCGGTGCCGAACACGTGCACGCCGAGCAGCCGGCCGTCCTCGGGGGAGACCAGCAACTTCAACATCCCGTACGAGTCGCCGACGATCTGGCCACGGGCCAACTCGCGGTAGCGGGCGATGCCCACCTCGAACGGCGTCGACGCCTCGGTCAGCTCGGTCTCGGTCTGGCCGACGAAACTGATCTCCGGGATGGTGTAGATGCCGATGGGTTGCAGGCCGTGCATCTCCCGGATCGGTTCGCCGCAGGCGTGCTGGGCGGCCAGTCGACCCTGCTCCATCGAGGTGGACGCCAACGCCGGGAAGCCGATCACGTCACCCACCGCGTAGATGTGCTCGACGGACGTCCGGTAGTGGGCGTCGACGCTGATCCGGCCGCGTCGGTCCGCGGTCAGCCCGGCCGCCTCCAACGCCAGGTCGTCGGTCTGACCCTGCCGGCCCGCCGAGTACATCACGGTGTCCGCGACGATCTTCTTGCCGCTCTTGAGGATGCACAACGCCGCCGTCTGGTGCTTCTCCACGGCGGCCACCTCCTCGCCGAAGCGGAACGCCACCGACAGGTCGCGCAGGTGGTACTTCAGCGACTCGACGATCTCCTCGTCGCAGAAGTCGAGCATCCGCTCGCGGCGCTCGACGACTGTCACCTTGGTGCCCAGGGCCGCGAACATCGACGCGTACTCCATGCCGATCACACCGGCGCCGACCACGACCATGCTGCGGGGTACGGCCTGGAGGTTGATGACGCCGTCGGAGTCCACGATGGTCCGCTCGTCGAAGTCGACGCTGTCCGGGCGGGCCGGGCGGGTGCCGGCCGCGATGACGGCCTTGTCGAAGGTCACCTTCGACTCCCGCCCGGAGCCCGCGTCGACCCAGATGGAGTGCGCGTCCGCGAAGCGGCCGGTACCGGTGATCATCGCGATCCGGTTGCGGGCGAGCTGGTTGCGGATGACGTCGGTCTGCCGGGTGATGACGTGCTGGGTCCGGGCGGCCAGGTCGCTGACCGTGATCTCCTCCTTGACCCGGTAGCTGCTGCCGTACAGGTCACGCTGGCTCAGGCCGGTCAGGTAGAGCACGGCTTCGCGCAGCGTCTTGGACGGGACGGTGCCGGTGTTGATGCACACCCCACCGAGCATGTCGCGGCGGTCCACGATGGCAACCCGCCGGCCGAGCTTGGCGGCGGCGATCGCGGCCTTCTGACCGCTGGGTCCGGAGCCCAGCACCAACAGGTCGTAGTCATACACGATCGTTAGCGTCGCAAGATGTCGCCGTCGACACCAGACCCCGGACGCGAGCGTTACTCGTCTGCCGCCACGCAGACGCCGCCGTTGAGCGTGACCTCCTCCGGCAGTTGGGTGCCGGTGGCGACGATGCCCAGCGACACCGTGCCGCCGGGTCTGATCACCGCGTTGTGGCTGGTGTTGCGGACCCGTAGGTAGCTGTTGTTCGGCCGGTCGACGACCTGCGCGCCCCACAGCGCCCGCACCTCCTGGCTGGCCCAGAACCGCCAGGTCATCGTCCAACCGTTCACCGCCGTCGTGCCGGTGTTCTCGACGGCGAGGTACGCCACGAAGCCGTCCGGCCACTGTCGGACGACGGTGCGGACCGCGCAGCTCGGCGGGGGCGGCAGGGTGGTCACGGTGACCGGCGGGGACAGCGCCGACCAGTTGCCCGCCTCGTCGCGGGCGCGCACCACGAAGGTGTACGTCGTGTTCGGTGTCAACCCGCTGACCTGGGTGCTGGTACGCCCCGGCGGGTGTTGATAGACCTCGCTGACCCGGGTCAACGCGCCGCCGGCGTCGACCCGGTACACCTCGTACCGGTCGAGCACGACGTTGTCGGTCGACGGGGTCCACCGCAGCCACACCAGGGTCGCGGCGACGTCGTACGCGACCGGCTGGCCGGGCGCGCTCGGCGGCTGGGTGTCACCCGGTGGCATGGTCAGCCGCAGCGTCGGGTTCGACAGCGACCGGTTGCCCGCCGCGTCCAGCCCCGCGACGCTGAGGGTGTACGTGCGGGACGGAAGCAGGCCGGTGATGCGGATGCTGGTGGTGTCGGTCGAGTACGCCCGGCCGGTGTCCTCGAACAACGCCGAGACCGCGTAACCGACCACTCCCACGTTGTCGGTCGACGCGGCCCAGGTCAGCTCGACCCAGGTGGTGTCGATGTCGGTGACCGTGATCGGGCCAGGGGCGGTGGGGCGCTCGGTGTCGTCCGCGGCGTACGCCGGACCACCGGGGCCCAGCGCGGCGGTGGCGGCCACCAGCGCGGCGACGGCCAGGGCGACGGCCCGCGAGCGGGGCCATGGTCGGATTGGGTGCACGATGAATCCCTCGCCTCCGGTTGTCCGCAGCGGGCCGGCGATTCACTGCCGTCGATTTTAGGACAGCGGACGATCTGAGGTTGCCCCGTCTAGCTGACCAGGCGGCGTTCCCAGGCCCAGGCGGCGATCTCCACCCGGTTCCGGGCCGGGAGCTTCGCCTGCACGCTGGCCAGGTGGGTCTTGACCGTGCCGACGGCGATGAAGAGCTGGCCGGCGATCTCGGCGTTGGTCAGGCCCCGGGCGACGAGCTTCACGACGTCCAGTTCCCGTGGGGACAGGCCCGCGTCGTCCTTCGGCGCGGTGGGCGAGCTGAGGTGTTCCAGCAGCCGTACGGTGATGGATGGGCTGATCAGCGCGTCGCCGGAGACGGCGGCGCGGACCGCCTCGACGAGCAGCGCCGGGCCGGAGTCCTTGAGCAGGAAGCCACAGGCGCCGTGGGACAGCGCGGTGTGCACGTACTCGTCGAGGTCGAAGGTCGTCACCACGACCACCCGCACCGGGTCGGCGACGCCCGGCCCGGCGAGCAGCCGGAGCGCCTCCAGGCCGTCGAGGCGGGGCATCCGGATGTCCAGCAGCACCACGTCCGGGCGCAACCGACGGGCCATCTCGACGGCCGCGATCCCGTCGGCGGCCTCACCGACCACCGCCATGTCCGGCTGCGCCCCGATGATCATGCCGAAGCCGGTCCGGACCATGGCCTGGTCGTCGGCGATCAGCACCCGGATCACCGGGGCACCGCCGGGCGCAGGGGGAACGCGGCGTCGAGCACCCAGCCGCCGGAGACGCCCGGTCCGGCGGTGACCGTGCCGCCGAGGGCGCGTACCCGCTCGGTGAGGCCGACCAGGCCGAAGCCGTGCCCCCGGATGGGCGCGGTGCGCGGGGTCGCGCCGTCGTCGGCGACCCGGACCAGCAGCCAGTCCGGCGTACGCCGCACCGACACCGCCACCGACCGGGCGTCCGGCGCGTGTTGGCGGGCGTTGGTCAGCCCTTCCATCACCACCCGGTACGCCGAGGTGGAGACCTCGACCGGCAGCCCGTCGAGCGGGCCGTCGACCGAGAGTCGGGCCGGCGCGTCGGTCGTGCCGTTGTGCCCCTCCAGCAGCGGCGCGAGGTCGGCCACCCCGGCCAGCGGGGCCAGCGGGGCGTCCGGCGGGGCATCCGGATTGCGGAGTACGCCGACCATCCGTCGCATCGAGGCCATCGTCTCGGCGCCGGCCCGTTCGATCTGCTCCAGGGCGACGATCACCCGTTGCGGGTCCTGTTCGGCGACGAACCGGGCGCCCTGCGCCTGCACCACGATGCCGGTGACGTGATGGGCGATGAAGTCGTGCAGGTCGCGGGCGAACTCGGCGCGTTGCTCGGCGCGTACCAGCGCGATGGCCCGCTCCCGGCCGGTGGCGACGACGCGCAGGTAGATCCCGACGGCGGCCGCGCCGACCGCGCCGAGCGCCTGGAGCAGCCCGAAGATCACCAAGACGGGTTCGACGCCGCTGCGCAGCGGCAGTGCGGCGGCGGCGAGCGCGGCGACCACCGCCGCCCAGGGGGCGAGCCGGGCCGCGCCCCACCGGCTCACCACGAACACCACCGCGACCATCCCGGCGGACTCGGCCAGTCCCCAGGTGCCGCCCAGCAGGTAACTCCCACGCGTGCTGAGCAACAGGAAGAACGCGGTGACGCTGAGTGAGACGACACCGAGCGCGAGCGCCGCGACCGGCAACGCCCGGGAGCCCTGCCGGTGCACGGGCAGCCAGATGACCGCCGTCGCCGCCGCCAACCCCACCTGCACCAGGGCCCGCAGCGCATCGAGCATGCCCATCCCGCTGGCGATGCCGTACCGGAAGTCGAAGGCACACAGCAGGGCCAGCGCCGTCAGTCCGGCGAGCTGACCCAGGCGTACCCACCAGGTCGAGAAGATCGGCGCGTTCATCGTGACCCAGCGTAGCCACGCGGGCGGCCGGGACGGATCGGCCGAAAGACAGACCCGCCGCCCGCGTTCCCCGACCGCGGGCCGATGCGATCGCCGCCCGGCGCGGGCGAGGCTTCCCCGGTCACACCGCAGCCACTGGAGGAACCCATGACAACCCACGCCCCACCGCAGATCGGGCAGGCGGCCGTCGCGGCCGTCGACCTGGTGAAGGTGTACGGCGGCGGCGACACCGCCGTCCGTGCCCTCGACGGGGTCTCGGTCGCCTTCGGTCGGGCCGAGTTCACCGCGATCATGGGCTCGTCCGGCTCCGGCAAGTCGACGCTGATGCACTGCCTGGCCGGGCTGGACACGCCCACGTCCGGTCGGGTCCTGCTCGGCGGTACGGAACTGACCGGTCAGTCCGACCGGACGCTGACCCGGGCACGCCGCGACCGGATCGGGTTCGTGTTCCAGTCGTTCAACCTGCTGCCGCAGCTCACCGCCGCGCAGAACATCACCCTGCCGCTGGACCTCGCCGGCCGGGACGTCGACCGCGACCTGTTCGCGCACCTCGTCGACGTGCTGGGCCTCAGCCAGCGGCTCGGGCACCGGCCCAGCGAGCTCTCCGGCGGCCAGCAGCAGCGGGTGGCGCTGGCCCGTGCTCTGGTGTCGCGTCCCGAGGTCGTCTTCGCCGACGAGCCGACCGGCAACCTCGACTCCCGCTCCGGGGCGGAGGTGCTCGCCATCCTGCGCGACTCGGTACGGGACCTGGGCCAGACGGTCGTCATGGTCACCCACGATCCGATCGCCGCCGCGTACGCCGACCGGGTGGTGCTGCTCGCCGACGGCCGGATCGCCGGCGAGGTCCACGAGCCGGACCAGGGCTCGGTCACCGACGCGCTGCGTGCCCTGGCGGTCGCGGCATGAGGGCGACCGTGCTGCGTACCCAGGTGATCGCCGCGGCCCGACGGCCGGGCCGGCTGATCCTCACCGGCCTGGCCGTCCTCGTCGCGTCGTTCGTCGTCTTCGGCGTGGTGCTGGCGCAGGACATCACCGAACGGACCGCCCGGGACACCCTTAGCGACACACCGGCCGCCACCGACCTGGTGATCGGTGACCCCGAGCAGCCGCCGCCCGCCCTGACCGCGTTGCACGCCGTCCGGGCCGTGCCCGGCGTGGTCGAGGCGGTGGGTCGGGTGACCATCGGTGTCTCGGTCGGCGGGGGATACGTCAATCTCCAGGCGGACCCGGGTACCGGCCCGCTGGCCACGGTCCGGCTGGTCCAGGGCAGCTACCCCGACCGGCCCGGCGAGATCGCGGTCAGCCCCCGGACCGTCGAACGGATGGGGCTGACGGTCGGCACCGTGACCACCGGAAGGGGCGGCGAACTCGGCACCGAGACGCCGCTCACCGTCACCGGGGTGGTCGACACCCCCGCCGACGACGGCGCCAACGCGTACGCGCCGGACGACGTGGTGACCGGGTGGGCTCACCTGAGCACCGTGGAGCGGATCGACCTGCGGGCCGCCCCGGGCGCGACGCAGACGGTTCGTCAGCGCCTGACCACGACGGTCCCCGCCGGGGTGCCGGTCCGCTCGGGGGCCGAGGTCCGCGACACCGAGGCCGACGCGGCGGCCGAGCAGGTCGGGCGGCTGTTCGCGCTGGTCGGCATGTTCGTCGGGATCGCGGTGGCGGCCGCCGCCCTGGTGGTCACCTCCACCTTCCGCATCGTCTTCGCCCAGCGGATGCAGCACCTCGCGCTGTTGCGGGCGGTCGGCGCGGGTCGGGGCGCGTTGGTGGGCGCGCTCATCGCCGAGGGGGCCCTGACCGGGTTGGTCGCCGGTGTCGTCGGGGTGGCCGCCGCCCTGGCCGTCGGGCAGGCGCTCCCGCCGCTGCTGCGCGCCTTCGGCACCGTGGTGTCGTCGCCGGGGCTGCCGCTGACGGCGGCGGTCGCGGTGGTGGTCGGGGCGGTCGTCCTGACCGTGGCGGCGGTCCTCGCCCCGGCGTTCTCCGCTGCCCGGGTGTCGCCGCTGGAGGCGTTGCGGGCGTCGAGCGTCACCGCCGGGCGGCGTGGCATCGGACCGGCGCGCCTGGTCTTCGGGGTCCTGCTGGTCCTCGGTGCGCTGCTGGCCGGGGTCGCGGCGGTACGCCGGATGCCGACACCGGACGCGGAATCCTACGACCCGATGGCCGGGCTGCTCCTGCTGGTCGCCTCGGGCGCGCTGGCGTTCTTCGCCCTGGTGGCCCTCGGGCCGCTGCTGGTGCGGCCGGTGCTGGCCGTGGCGGGCTGGCCGCTGCGTCAGCTCGGCGCCCTCGGGCGGTTGGCGGTCAGCGGGATCGGCGGTACGCCCCGCCGGGCCGCCGCCGTCTCCGTGGTGGTGGCGCTCGGGGTGACGCTGATCTCCGGGGTGATCATCGGTGGCGCGTCCATGCGGGTGGTCGCCGACCGCGACCTGGCCCTCTCCGCGCCGGCCGACTTCGAGGTGGCCTCCAGCGAGGGCGCGTCCCTGCCGGTCGCCGTCCTGTCCCGGGCGCGTACGACCAGCGCCGCGCTGGCCCGGGTGGTGCCGTACCGGATGGTCCACGACGTCGCGCTGTCGCGCGACGGGAAGCGCCTGGGCGACGCCGCGGGTGGGTATTCGACGACCGACCTGGACCTGTCGGCGTTGCCGACCCTCGCCGACCTGCCCGTGGCGCAGGGCAGCCTCGCCGACCGGGGACCCGGCCGGGTCGTGCTCGGCGACCAGGTCGCCCGCGTCACCGGGCTGCGGGCCGGCGACACGGTCACCCTCGGCCGCGACACGTCGACCGTCGAGGTGCGGGTGGCGGCGGTCCTGCCCGGCCGTGGCCCCCTGTACGCGGGCATCCTCGCCAACCGGGCCGACCTGGACCGGATCGGAGGACCGACCGCGTACACCGGTCTGCTGGCGGACGCGTCCCGGACGGGCGAGGACGGCCGTACCGCCGGGGTGCGGGCGCTGCGGCAGGCGATCGGGAACGCCTCCGGGCTGCACATCAGCGTGCTCGCCGACGAGCGGGACCGGAACGACGCGGTGCTGAGCGCCCTGGTTTGGATCACCGCCGGGCTGGTCGGTCTCACCGTGCTGATCGCCGTGGTCGGGGTGGGGTCGACGACCGCGCTCTCGGTCGTGGAGCGGGTACGCGAGTCCGGGCTGCTGCGCGCCGTCGGCCTGTCCCGGGCCGGCCTGCGCACGATGTTGACCGTAGAGTCCGGCCTCTACGGGGTGATCGGCGCGACCTTCGGGCTGCTGCTCGGCGTCCCGTACGCCTGGTTGGCGGTGCGGGCGTTGGGGCTCGACGCGCCGTTGACGCTGCCGGTGCTACCGCTGGTCGGGCTCTTCGCGGCGCTGGTCGGGCTGACCGCGCTGGCCGGCGTGCTGCCGGCGCGGCGGGCCGCGCGGGTCAGCCCGGTGGTGGCGCTGGGCGTCGAGGGCTGAGACCCGGTGGGGCGGGCCGGGGTTCGACGCCGGCCCGCCCCGGCGCCGTCACGGGTGCATGGTCGCTCCCTTGAGGACCTTGTCCACCACGTTGCGCCCGGCGTGCAGGGCCAACCCCACCAGGTCGAGCTTGTCCCGGCCGACCGCCTGCACGGCGGCCCGGTTGTCCCGGTCGTTGCCGGTGGCGAACAGCTCGGACGTGAAGACCGCGAGCCGCAGTCCGCGCGCGAGAGCCCGCGAGTGCGCGTCGCTCAGGGTCGCGCGGTCGCCGGCGAAGACCAGCACCGGCTGGCGGAACATCGGCAGGTACGCCGTGCCGTCCGCGTCGCGGTACTCGTCGCCGAGCAGCTCTGGTTCGGCGTGCGCGATGCCGCTGACCAGAAAGGCGGTGACGTTGAGGCGTTGCCAGCCGACGAGGTCGTCGCGGAGCAGCACGGCGATCTTGGTGGGCAAGCGGATCGGTTCGCTCATGCCGGTCAGCCTGCCGGCGCGTGCGCCCCCCGGTCTTGTACGTTCTTAGCATGGCCGCCCGGCCGACCGATTCGCAGGTCAGCGCGTGGCGACCCGCCGTCGCCGGGGTCGCCGAGGTTTTCCACGCCCATTTCGTGGACCACGCGTACCCACGGCACGTCCACGACGTGTGGACGTTGCTGATCGTCGACGACGGCGCGGTCCGCTTCGACCTCGACCGGCACCGGCACGGCGCGCTGCGCACGTCGGTCACCCTGCTGCCGCCGTACGTGCCGCACGACGGCCGTTCCGCCACGGCGAGCGGCTTCCGCAAACGCGTCCTGTACCTGGACACCTCGGCCCTCGCCCCCGACCTGATCGGTCGGGCGGTGGACGAGCCGGACCTCGCCGATCCGCTGCTGCGGGACCGGATCCACCACCTGCACCACGTGCTCGCCGCCCCGGGCGAGGAGTTCGAGGCCGAGAGCCGCCTCGCGCTCATCCTGGACCGGCTGCGCGTCCGACTCCACGAGCGGACGTCGGCCAGTGCGGTACCCGCCGGGTCCGGCCTCGCCGACCGGCTCCGCGAGCTGCTGGACGCGCGGACCGTCGACGGGGTCACCCTGCGCGAGGCCGCCGAGCTGCTGCACGCCCACCCGACCCACCTCGTGCGGGCCTTCACCCGTGCCCACGGGCTGCCGCCGCACTCGTACCTGACCGGCCGCCGGGTCGAGCTGGCGCGTCGCCTGCTCCTCGCGGGTCAGCGCCCCGCCGAGGCAGCCACCGCCGCCGGGTTCTTCGACCAGGCCCACCTGACCCGGCACTTCCGGCGCTTCCTCGGCGTCACTCCGTCCCGCTACCCGGCGGCGTCGAGGCTCAGACGAGCTGGCCACCGATGACGGTGAGCAGCCGCAGCTTGTCGTCGCTCTCCGAGCCGGGCACAGCGGTGAACACCAGCAGCGTCTGCGACTCGTCCGGGTCGACGAGCGTCTGGCAGTGCAGCTCCACCGGCCCCACCTCGGGGTGCAGGAACCGCTTCGGCGGGCAGTAACCGGCCGGCACCGGGTGCTCCTGCCAGAGCCGGGTGAACTCCGTACTCGTGGCCAGCAGGTCGTCGACGAGCGTCGCCGCCCGCGAACCCCGGCCGTCCCGGGTGTACGCCGCGTGCAGGTGCCCGACCAGCAGCCTGCTCTGCGTCTCGTGGTCCTCGACCGGGTGCAACGCCCGCGCCCTCGGGTCGGTGAACCAGCGGTGGTGCGCGCTGCGGGCCAGCCCGGTGTGCCGGGTCTCGTCGCCGAGCAGCGCGACGGCCGGCGGGGTCTGCGCCAGGGTCTCGCCGAGGTGGTTCACCACCTGGGCCGGGGTGTCGTGCAGTCGGTCGAGGATCCGCATCATCCCCGGGTTGACGTGGTCGGCCCGGACGGCGCGGTGGGGCACGGCGTACCCGGCGAGTTGGAACAGGTGGTTCCGTTCGGCCCGGGAGAGCCGGAGGCCGCGGGCCAGGGCGGCGAGCATCTGCTCCGACGGGTGCGACCCGCGCTGCTGCTCCAGCCGGCTGTAGTAGTCGGTGGACATACCACTCAAGGCGGCGACTTCCTCGCGGCGCAGGCCACCGGTGCGTCGGCGCGGTCCCCGGGGCAACCCGACGTCCTCGGGCTGGAGCGCCTCGCGGCGGGTCCGCAGGAAGCTGGCCATTCGGGCGCGGTTCACGGTGATCTCCGATCGGTGGGCTGCCGGCGCCGGCCGGCACCTTGGCTGCAACACGCGTAACGGGGGGAGGTGTTCCGGCCGGACCAGGGTGTGAGCGGTCCGGCCGGATCATCCCGTCAACGCTGGATGGACTTGGTCTCCAGGAATTCCTCCAGGCCCAGCCGGCCGAACTCGCGGCCGTTGCCGGACTGCTTGTAGCCGCCGAACGGGGCGAGCGGGTTCCACCGGCCGGCGTTCACGTCGACCTGGCCCACGCGCAGCCGCCGCGCGACCGCCAGCGCGTGTTCCGGCGCACCGAAGACGCCGCTGGTCAGCCCGTACGACGTGCCGTTGGCGATGGACACGGCCTCCTCCTCGTCGGCGTACGGGATGATCGTGAGCACCGGCCCGAAGATCTCCTCCTGGGCGATAGCGGACGTCGGGTCCACGTCGGCGAAGATCGTCGGCTGGACGTAGGCACCGTCCGTCAGCTCGGCGGGCCGGTCCGGGCCGCCGAACACGAGCCGTGCCCCGTCGGCGATGCCCCGCTCGATGTATCCGACCACCTTGCGCCGGTGCGCCTCCGACGCCATCGGACCGACCCGGGTGGCCTCGTCGGTCGGGTCGCCGACGGTGTACTGCCGCGCCGCCCCCACGGCCAGCGCGACGACCTCGTCCTGGCGGGCGGCGGGCACCAGCATCCGGGGCCACGCGCCGCAGACCTGCCCGCCGTTGGAGAACGCCATCGCCAGGCCGGTGGTGACAGCCTTCGGCAGGTCGGCGTCGTCCAGGATGATGTTCGCGCCCTTGCCGCCCAACTCCAGCGCCACCCGCTTGACCGTCGCCGACGCCACCGCGGCGATCCGCTGCCCGGCCCGGGTAGAGCCGGTGAACGAGATCATGTCGATGTCCGGGTGGGCGGAGATCGCCTCGCCGACGACCGCGCCGGTGCCGTACACGACGTTGAACACACCGGCCGGTACGCCCGCCTCGGCGGCGACCTCGGCCAGGATCCGCGCGGTCAACGGGGCGTTCTCCGACGGCTTGAACACCATCGTGTTCCCGGCCAGCAGCGCCGGCGCCAGCTTGGAGACGATCTGCTGGAGCGGGAAGTTCCAGGGCGTGATCGCACCGACGACGCCGATCGGCTCCCGGACGACCAGCGAGTTGCCGATCTCCTCGGTCCAGGCGAAGCCGTCCGCCAGGCCGGCGAAGGAGTCGATCACCGCCGCCGGGAAGCCGACCTGTGCCGTACGCGACATCGTGATCGGAGAGCCCATCTCGGCGGTGATCGCCGACGCGATCTCCTCCGTACGGGCGGCGAGCCCCGCGCCGAGGCGGCGCAGGACGTCCGCCCGGTGCGCCGGGGTGGTGGCCGACCAGGCGGGGAAGGCGGCGCGCGCGGCGGCGACGGCGCGGTCGACGTCGGCGGCGGTACCGGCCGGGGTCTCGGCGACGACGTCCCCGGTGGCGGGGTTGACGACAGCAAGCGTGCCGGCCGAGCCGGCGACGGTCTCGCCACCGATCCAGTGGCCGGTGACGGTGTGCGGGTAAGTGGTCATGCCCCGACCGTGGCACCGGCGCACAGGCCCAACCAGGTGCGGTTCATCCCCGGTCCGGCTCTCCCTGGCTGAGCGTCGAGGACCCGGCGGTCGGTCCGCCGTCGACCCGACACCCCGCCGACCGGGTCCAATCGGTCAGCTGATCGGACGCCGCCACGCGCTGGTGACGAAAACGGGCGGCGACCTGTCACAGTCCCCGGATAGTCTGCCTCGGCACGTCGCGTCCCGCGCCTGGTCGGCGCGGCGTCCGCCGCCACCGCCCACCATCCGCCGGACCAACCGACTTCAGGAGAGTTAGTGACACAGCAATCCGTCGCGACATCGGACAAGCTCGACGCCGCGGTGCTCAAGGTGGCGGGTGTCGTCGTCCTTGGCGCGATCATGTCGATCCTCGACGTGACGGTGGTCAGCGTCGCGCTGCCCACGTTCCAGACCGAGTTCGACGCGTCCTACGCCCGGGTGGCGTGGACGATGACGGGCTACACGCTGGCCCTGGCCACGGTGATCCCGCTCAGCGGGTGGGCGGCCGACCGGTTCGGCACGAAGCGCCTCTACATGGTGGCGCTCGCCCTGTTCACCATCGGGTCGGGGCTGTGCGCCACCGCCGACTCGATCGGCCAGCTCATCGGCTACCGCGTCCTCCAGGGCCTCGGCGGCGGCATGCTCATGCCGCTCGGCATGACGATCATGACCCGGGCGGCCGGACCGCACCGGATCGGCCGGCTGATGGCCGTCCTCGGCATCCCGATGCTCCTCGGCCCGATCGGCGGCCCGATCCTCGGCGGCTGGCTGATCGACACGGCGAGCTGGCACTGGATCTTCCTGATCAACCTGCCGATCGGTGTCATCGCCCTGATCTACGCGCAGTTCGCCCTTCCGAAGGACGCGCCCGAACCGTCGGAGTCCTTCGACTTCCTCGGCATGCTGATGCTCTCCCCGGGCCTCGCGCTCTTCCTCTACGGCGTCTCGTCGCTGCCCGAGGCGGGCACCTTCGGCGCGACCAAGGTCTGGGCCCCGATGCTGGTCGGTGGCGCGCTGGTGGTGGCGTTCGTGCTCTACTCCTTCACGCCCCGGCACCCGCTGCTCGACCTGCGGCTGTTCCGCAACCGCAACCTCACCATCGCGGCGGCCACGCTGTTCGTGTTCATCATCGCGTTCATGGGCGCCGGCCTGCTCTTCCCGAGCTACTTCCTCCAGGTGCGGGGTGAGTCCACGCTCGCCGCCGGCCTGCTGATGGCCCCGCAGGGCATCGGCGCGATGATCACCATGCCGATCGCCGGAACGCTCGCCGACCGGGTGCCCATCGGCCGTACCGTCCCGTTCGCGCTGGCCCTGATCGTCGTCGGGTTCTTCGGCTTCACCCAGGTCGACCCGCAGACGTCGTACTGGCTGCTCGGTGGGTCGCTGTTCGTGATGGGCCTGGGCATGGGCGGCACGATGATGCCCATCATGACCTCGGCGCTGCGGACGTTGCAGGCGCAGGAGGTCGCCCGCGGCTCCACGCTGGTCAACATCCTGCAGCAGATCGGCGGCTCGGTCGGTGCCGCCGTGATGTCGGTGATCCTGACCAACGAGCTGAACGGCTCCCGGCCGATCCCCGGCCTGGTGGACCCGGAGACCGGCAAGCCGGTCACCGAGGCCGGGCTGGCGATCGCCTCCCAGCAGCGGCCGGAGCTGCTCCAGCAGGTCGACCCGTCGATCATCGAGCGCGGGCTCGACTTCGCCGCGAAGTCGTTCGCCCACACGTTCTGGGTGGGGTTCGCGCTCGTGCTGGCCACCTTCATTCCGGCCGCCCTGCTGCCGCGCCGGCGTACGCCCGCGCAGCCGCTCGGCGATGAGCAGACCGACGCGCCGAAGACGCCGGTCGTCATCCACTGACCGACGCGCCCGCCGCGCTCGACACCCGTCACGGGGTCGAGCGCGGCGGTGTGCCGGTCAGCGCAGGGGACCGTCGCCGGGGCCGTCGGGGTCGTCGACCACGTGCACCGCGGCCTCCTCGGCGCTGGCGCCGCCCGCGTCGATCCCCGCGTCCCAGGCCACCGAGTCGGCCTCGTCGTCCTCGCGGACACCCTCGTCGTACTCGACGAGTCGGCCCGCGCGCGGCTCAGTCTCGTACCCCCGGCGGGTCAGCTCGTCCTCGTCGTCGCCACCTTCGGCGTACGGGTCGACGTCCGGCTCCTCCTGGGCGAGGTACTGCTCCAACGACTCACCCGCCCGCTCCTCGGCGGGAGTGGTGCCGAACCGGTTCGCCGCCGTCCAGTGGTCCGCGGCGACGATGCCGGTGTCGAGGGGGTCGCCGACCCGGTCGTCGTCGAGAGTGTCGGAGGCGTCCAGCACCCCGTCGTCCTCGACCACGTTCCACTCGTCGACGGAATCCGTCTGGCTCACGGCGGTCTCTCCTTCGTCACGGCGCAGCGAAGTGCCAAGCCTAAGACCGTGCAACACGGCCGGCCTCCCAGGACTGCCCGCTGTGACGAACGGACCTCCCGGGCGGCGCGGGTGTCACCGCTTCAGCAGCTCCACCACGGCCTCGGTGAACTCCGCCGGCTGCTCGATGTGCCCGAAGTGCCCGCTTTTGTCGAGCAGCACCAGCCGCGAGTCCTTCAGTCCCGCGTGCAGTTCCTCGGCGTAGCGCGGGCCGCAGATGAAGTCGTGCGCCCCGACGATCACCACGGCCGGCACGGTGATCTCACCGAGCCGGTCGCGTACGTCGAAGGGCTCCGGATCCTGCGCGCCGGCCGGCGTCGCCCACGCCCGCAGACCCGCCTGCAACGGGGCGAACTCGGCCTGCCGGGCCCAGAAGTCCGCGAAGTAGACCGGCAGTGCGGCGCCCAGGCCCGCGCTCAGCGTCTCGTCGTCGGTGGCGGAGAGAGCCTGCTGGAGAGCGGCCGGGATCTCCGCCGCCTCCGGCCGGTCCGGGTGCCGCTGCGGGTAGGCGGCGAGGTTGGCCATCGCGTCGGCCCAGAAGTCGGCGCCGGTGCGCGGTGAGGTGTCGTACAGGGCCAGCCCGGCGACCCGGTCCGGGTGCTCCAGGGCGTACCGCTGGATGACGAAACCGCCGTACGAGTGCCCGAGCAGGTACACCCGGGGCTCGCCGAGGTGCGTGACAACCGCGTCCAGGAAACGGACATACGTCGCCATCCGGTAGTCGTCGGCAGTGTCGAGTCGTCCCGACGCGCCGGTGCCGACCGGCTCGACGTACACCATCGTGAAGTGTTCCTCGAGGCTCGGCGCCCGCAGGTACGACCATTCGATGCCGGGCCCGCCCGAGTGCGCCACGCACACCGGGCCGGTGCCGGCGACGTGGTAGACCTGCCGCACTCCGTCGACGGTGAACGAGTGGGCGCCGGGCGCGAGCGCGCCGACGTCGTGCTGGGTGGAACCCATGAGCTGTCTCCCGATCCGTGACCCGTGCGGCGGGGTGCCGCGACGGTAACTGGTGGCTGGACACGGACCAGATGCGTGGGTCGCCGGGAAAGTTCGCTTGGCGGGAAGGTTTATTCAGAGTCGCGCCGGGACCGGGTGGAACAGGGTGAGCTGACGCACCCGTCCCTCGCGCAGCATCTGCACCCACAGGGCCGCGGGCGGGCAGTGCTCCGGGTCGTCCGGCGGGCTGATCAGGTCGGTCTCCCAGATCAGCACGTCGCCGCTGGCCACGACGTTGCGCAGACGCTGTCGTACCCCTGCTTGCAGATCGCCCGTCATGCCGCGGATCGCGAGGTCGCGGTCACCGCGAGGTCCGCCCGCAACGACGATCTGGGCGTCCGGCCACCAGGTGTCGTACACCACCTGGTCGAAGTCGCCCCGCATCGCCGTGGCGATCACGTCGGCGCCTTCGCGCCACCGGGCGTCGCCGGCCGCGCGCACGTCCGGGTGCGCGGCGGTCGCGGCCGTGCGTAGGCCGCCGGCGAGGGCCCGCCGGGCGTGGCTGAGGCGGCTGCGGACGGTGCCGACCGGGACCCCGCACACGGCCGCGATCTGCTCGTACGAGGAGGCGTCGCTGAAGTAGCGCAGCAGGGTGACCAGGCGGTCGGGTTCGGACAGCTCCCCGATGGCGTGCCACACCCAGTCGCGCAGCGCGCCGGCGTCCAGGGCCTCCTCGGGGGTGGGATCGGTGCCGGGGTGGGCGAACCAGTGCGGGTCGGCGACCGGTGTCGGCCGTGGCGCGCGCAGGGTCATCCGGGCGTTGTTACGGACGATCGCGCGCAGCCACGGGCCGACGGCGGCCGGGTCGCGGATCTCGCCGACCCGCCGCAGCGCCGTCACCAGGGCGTCCTGCACGGCGTCCTCGGCGTCCGGTCCGTAGCCGAGCAAGCTCACCGCGACCGCCCGCATGCCCGCCTCGTGACGGGTCAACAGCACGCCGAGCGCCCCCGCGTCGCCCGACTGCGCGAGCGTCACCAGTTCGACGTCACCCAGCGTCATGCCCCGTTCCTCCCCGAATCGCCCGTTCTGATCGTCCGTTGATCAAGCGTACGGCGGGCCGGCGGGCCGCCACCGCGGGCGGTGCGCAGCGCACGGCCGATCCGTCGCAGCTACCCGCCCCGTCGGCGGGCCGTGCGGTGGGGCCGGGCGGCTGCGTCAGGATGAGGGGCGTGGATATCGAACCGGTCGACGGCGCACCCCGGCAGGCGTTCCGCCGGACGGTCCTGCGGCAGCGCTGGGAGGATCTCACCTTCCTGCACTGGACCGTCGCTCCGGAACTGGTCGCGCCGCTGCTGCCCGCCGGCACCCGTCCGGACACGCTGGACGGCGTGTGCTTCGTCGGGCTGATCGGCTTCCGGATGGTCGGGTTGGGGTTCGGTCGCGGGCCGGGGGTGCCGTACTTCGGCACCTTCGCCGAGACGAACGTCCGGCTCTACTCGGTCGACCACACCGGACGGCGGGCCGTCGTGTTCCGGTCGCTCGACGCGTCCCGACTGGTGCCGGTGCTCGTCGCGCGGGCGACGCTGCGCCTGCCGTACCTCTGGTCGTCGATGCGGCTGGACCGCGACGGTGACCGACTCACCTACCGGTGCCGGCGACGCTGGCCCGGCCCGACGGGTACGACGAGCCGGATGGAGGTGCGGGTGGGGGAGCGGATCGTCGACCCCACGCCCGTCGAACACTTCCTCACCGCCCGCTGGGGGCTGCACACCCGGGCGTACGGTCGCACGCTGCACCTGCCGAACTGGCATCCCCGCTGGCCGTTGCACCGGGCAGAACTGCTGCGCCTGGACGACGGGTTGGTCGCCGCCGCCGGCCTGCCGGCACCGGTGGGACCGCCGGTCAGCGTGCTCTACTCGCCCGGCGTCGGGGTGCGGTTCGGCCCGCCGGTGGCGCTCCGGCGGCCCGGCGGATGACGCCGGGCCGCCGGTCGCTCAGTAGCGACCGCCCTGCGGAGCGGGCAGGGCGTCGAGGTCGGCGAGTTCCTCCGCGCCGAGCCGCACGTCGCCGGCCGCGCAGTTGTCCACCAGGTATTTCGGCGTCTTGGTGCCGGGGATCGGGATCACCCGGTCGCCCTGGGCGACCACCCACGCGAGCGCGACCTGCGCGGGGCTGACCCCGGCCCGGTCGGCGATCTCCCGGACCCGGCCGACGATGGCGAGGTTGGCGCGCAGCGCGTCCTGCTGGAAGCGCGGCAGGCCACGGCGGAAGTCGTCGGCCGGCAGGTCGTCGAACGACGCGAACCGTCCGGTGAGGAAGCCGCGGCCCAGCGGCGAGAACGGCAGGAACGCGATGCCCTGCGCGACGCAGTACGGCAGCACCTCGGTCAGCGGGTCCCGGGTCCACAGCGACAGCTCGGACTGCACCGACGCCACCGGATGCACCGCCTGAGCCCGCACGATCTGGGCCACCGTCACCTCGGACAGGCCGATCTGTCGCGCCTTGCCCGCCGCGACGACCTCCGCCATCGCGCCCCAGGACTCCTCGATGGGCACCTCGGGATCGACGCGGTGCAGTTGGTAGAGGTCGACGTGGTCGGTGCCGAGGCGGCGCAGGCTGTCGTCGATCGCCGCGCGGATGTGCTCCGGCCGGCCGTTGTTGCCGAGCTTCGGTGAGTTGCCGGGGCCGCCAGTCGCGGACGCCGCGACCAGCCCGACCTTTGTCGCCAGGACGGCCCGCTCCCGGTGGCCGCCGGCCAGCGCCCGCCCGACCAGCTCCTCGTTGGTGTACGGCCCGTACACATCGGACGTGTCGATCAGCGTGGCGCCCAGGTCCAGCGCCTGCCGGATCACCGCGATCGAGGTGTCGTCGTCGCGCGGGCCGGTGATGTCGTATCCGTGGCTCATGCCCATGCACCCGAGACCGATGACGCCGACCTCGGGCCCCGCACTGCCCAGCGTGGTGTTTCGCATGACCCCCACGCTACGACCGCCGACCGCCGACCGCCGACCGCCGTGCAACTCGGCCAGGGGTGACCGGCGGCGGTCCGACCCGGCCAGAAAAGTTCGGCGGCCATGTCGAGGACGCAGCGCCTGCTTCGACCAGAGATTGAGGGCCGGGCACGACCGGCCCCACCGGCAGGCTGACACCGCACGAACCAAGGAGTGGACCGATGACGAAGGTGACGACCGGGGCGACGATGTCGTTGGACGGCTACATCGCGGACGCCTCACACGGCGGCTTCGAGCACCTTTTCCAGTGGTACGGCAGCGGCGATGTCGAGACGCCGACGGCGAACCCCGAGATGACGTTCCGGACGTCCGCCGCGAGCGCCCATCATCTGCGGGAGCTCAACGAACGTACCGGCGCGCTGGTCGTCGGCCGGCGGCTGTTCGACATGACCAACGGGTGGGGCGGCCGGCACCCGATGGACGTGCCCGTCGTGGTCGTCACACACAGCGTGCCGGAGGGCTGGGAGCGGGAGAGCGAGTCCTTCGTCTTCGTCACCGACGGCATCGTCAGCGCCATCGACCGCGCGAAGGCGCTCGCCGGGGACAAGGAGGTCGGCGTCAACGGTGGCACCATTGCGGCCCAGGTCGTCGAGGCCCGCCTGCTCGACGAGGTGCACGTCGACCTCGTTCCGGTCGTGCTCGGCGCCGGCATACCGCTCTTCGCCGGCCTGACCATTGCGCCGATGCAACTCGACGGTCCCTTCCGCGTCGTCGAGGGCGACGGCGTCACCCACCTGGCCTACCGCGTACGCCCGGCGGGCTGACCGCCCGGCCCGGGGGCCGGCCCGCACCGGCCGGCCCCTCGACTGGCCCGGCAACGTGGTGTCCCCGGACCACCCGGCACGTCGCGCAGGAACCGCGCGGCGAGGTTCTGGAACTCAGAGTGGCGCTGCCGCCATGGCGGAGCCGACGTCCCGGCGGTATGCTCCGGCGTGATGATCACTTCCTCTCGCCCCAGATTGGAGGTCCGATCCGCGAACGGTGAGTGCTGATGCGCTCCCGGGCCGCGAATGCGGATTCTCGACTCTCCCTCTGGCGTCGCGTGCGCGATTTCGCCGTGCCGCCCTCCATGATCGAACGTGCCACCGCTCGTCGCCTGGTCGGTGACTGTGCCGGGGCGTGCGCCGCCGCGCGCATCGGTCTCGACGTGAACCTGCGTACGGTCGCCAACCGCCACGGGCGCGACCTGGCGGCCCGGCTCCGGGCCGACCTCCGACACCTGGCACCCGACCTGCTGCGGTGGCACCTGCCGAGGATCGCCCCCGACGGTCTGCTGCGTCCGGACACGACCGTGGCGCTGGCCCGGTACGACCCGGGGTCGCCCGGTGCCGGGACGGTGCAGTTGGTGGCCCGGACCCCGCCCGGCTGGGCCGACGCCGGGCAGCGGATCAGCCTCGGGTTGTGGGACGCGACCGACTCCGGTCCGCACCCCGACCAGCGATTCCGGCTCGACCTGCACCGCCACCTGTGGGACGTGCGTCGGGCCGCTGAGCTGGGGGCGCGATCCGGCGCGCAGCGGTGTGCCGCCGACGTCGCCCCCGACGGTGTCTCCGACGTTCTCGCGAGGGAGGCGCGACCGGCCGGGTACGCGATCGACCGGTGGACGGCCGAGGCGGCGCTCCTGCTTCGCGCCGAGGGTCGGTCCAGCGGGCCCGTCGTGGTGCGGCTCGGCGTCCGACGGCGGATCGTCCTGCACGTCAGCGCGGAGGCGGTCGGTTCGCCTGCCACCGCGCGCCTGGTGGCGCCGGAGGACGGCAGGCGAGCGCCGGTGCTGCCCGACGCGGCGACCTGGGTGCTGCCCGACCTGGCGCTGCTGCGTGCGGGGCTCATCGAGGCCGACGAACTCCATCCCCTGGTGGCGTCGGCGCTCGTACCGGAGCATCGGGTGGTCGTCGGTGCGACGGTGCCGGCCCGGCCCGTGCTACCGCGCCTGGTCTCCTGCCGGGGCGCCCACCATCGCATCGACCTGGTCGACGGGGTGCTCGTCGCGCTGGACCACGATCCGGCGGAGATCCGCCGGGAGGAGTTGCTGAGCGCGCTCACCGGGACTCCGCTGCCCTGCCTGCGGGCGATCGACGAGGCGCACCGAGATCCGGAGTGTCTACCCGACGTGCGGGCACGGCTGGACCACGGCGACGCCGCCGGAGCGCTGGGCACCGTCGAGGCGCTGCTCGGGCCTGCCGCGCTCCTGCCGGACGGCCCGCTGCGCGACGAACTCGAGACCGCCGCGCAGCGGCGGATAACCCATGGCCTGTTCCGGGCCGGCCTCATCGGGGCCGGGCCGGGCCCGACCATCGAGGGACCCCGGCGTCACGGCGAGCGACGCCGGCGTTCGCGGCACGCGACCGCGCGCTGACCCGCGCCTTCCGCCCCTTCCGAGATGGCGGCTTCTCCCACCCGCCGACAACCCACACAAGGTGATGACTCATGCCCGTATCTGCTCAGCTCGACGTCGCCGACGACCTGGTCGCCCTGCTCAACGCGACCACCACCGAGTCCCGTCCGGACAACCAGCTGGCGGCCCTGACCCTGGCCGTGGCCGCCGACCTGCCCGTACTGCTCTGGGGGGAGCCCGGCATCGGCAAGACGGCCGCCCTGGCCAACCTGGCGACCACCCTGGACCTGCCGCTGACCACTGTTGTGGCCAGCGTCCACGAGCCGTCCGACTTCTCGGGACTGCCCATCGTGGGCGACGACCCGGCCACCCAGGGCGTTCCGATGGCCCCACCGGACTGGGCGGTACGCCTGGTCCGGGCCGGCCGGGGCCTGCTCTTCCTCGACGAGTTGTCCACCGCGCCGCCCGCCGTCCAGGCCGCCCTGCTGCGCCTCGTGCTGGAGCGGCGCGTCGGCGCGCTGCGGCTTCCACCCGGCGTCCGCATCGTCGCCGCCGCCAATCCACGTTCGTCGGCGGCCGACGGCTGGGAGTTGAGCCCACCGTTGGCGAACCGCTTCGTACACCTGCAGTGGACCCATGACCACGAGGTCGTCGTCCGTGGACTCGGCGGGACCTGGCCGCTCGCGACGCTGCCCCGCCTCGACCCGGCCCTGCTGCCGGAGGCCGTCGCCTTCGCCCGGCGCGCGGTGTGCGGCCTGCTCTCCGTGCGGCCGGATCTCGTGCACCGGCTGCCCAGCACCGAGGTGGCGCGCGGCGGGCCGTGGCCGTCGCCCCGTAGTTGGGAGATGGCGCTGCGGTTGACCGCCTTCGCGACCGCCGCGGGCGTCTCGCGCGAGGTGCTGTCGATGCTGGTGCGGGGCACGGTCGGGGACGGCCCCGGTCTGGAACTGCTGGCCAGCATGGACAGGATGGACCTGCCCGACCCGGAGGAGTTGCTGGCCGACCCGGCGGCTGCGGTGCTGCCCGAGCGCGGTGACCTGCGGCAGGCCACGTTGGACGCCGTGGTCGCGGCGGTCCGCAACCGCCCCGAACGCTCGCGGTGGGACGCCGCGTGGGCGCTGCTGGCCCGCGCGGTGGAGACCGGCGCGCCCGACCTGGTGGTGGTTCCCGCGACCACCCTGGCCACCCTGCGCCGCCAGGACTGGGAGGTGCCCGCCACCATCGAACGCCTCTCGGGGGCGGTGTCGCTCTCGCGCCGCGCCGACCAGGTGGCGGCGCGCATCGCGGCCGGTGCGACGGGCGCGCGATGACCGGCGGAGGTACGACGACGGCGGGCGACCCGGTGCCGCTGGACGTCGACAAGCTGTACGCCGCCCGACTGCACGCCGCCCGCGTGCGCCCCTACCTGGCCACCGCGCTGTTCGCCCTGCGACCGGTGGCGTCACGGCAGGTGCCGACGATGGCCGTCGACAGGTACTGGCGCTGCTACGTCTCGCCCGCCTTCGTCGCCCGTACGCCGCTGGAGGAGCTTGCCGGGGTGTGGGTGCACGAGGTGTCGCACCTGCTGCGTGACCACCACGGCAGGAGCGACCGGGTGGCCCGCGCGCGAGGGCTGAGCGGTTGTGGGGAGCGGTTGCGGATGAACATCGCCGCGGACTGCGAGATCAACGACGACGTGTTCGGTGACGGTCTGGTGATGCCGGCGGGTGCCGTCCAGCCGGCGTCGCTCGGGCTCGCTCCCGGCGAGCTGATGGAGGACTACCTGCGCCAGTTCGGGTTGGGGCCGCGCACCCAGGATCTGGTCTGGCTGGACTGTGGCAGCGGCGCGGACGGACTGGCGAGGGGGTGGGACCTGGGGCCCGAGGGCGCGCACGGTCTCAGCGAGCAGGAGCGTGACCTGGTGCGGCACCGGGTGGCGGAGGGCATCACCGGGCATCCCGGTTCCGTTCCGCGTGGGTGGCGGCGTTGGGCGGAGCAGGCTTTCCACCCTCCGCAGCCGTGGCGGGACCTGCTGGGGGCGGCAGTCCGCTCGGCGGCGGTGGCCTCCGGGATCGGGTCGGACCACACCTACGGGCGGCCGTCCCGACGGTCGGTCGGCCTACCCGGTGTGGTTCTGCCGAGCCTGCGCCGCCGTCCCCCGTCGGTGTGCGTCATCGTGGACACGTCCGGGTCGGTCAGCGACGCCGAGTTGGGCAGCGTGCTGCTCGAGGTGGCGGCGATCTCCCGGGCCGTCTGCGGTCGACGGGACCTGGTGAGCGTGTTGCCGTGCGACGCGGCGGCCCGGGTCGTGCACCCGCTGTGCCGCGCGGAGGAGATCCCGCTGATCGGTGGTGGCGGGACGGACCTGCGTGCCGGGTTCGCCCGAGCGCTGCGGGTGCGGCCTCGACCGGACGTCGTCGTGGCGTTGACCGACGGGCAGACGCCCTGGCCGTCCACGCGCCCGTCGGCGCGGACCGTGGTCGGGCTGTTTCCCCGACACCGAGCGTCGTGGAGCGAGGAGGTGGACCGGGTGCCGACCCGACCGCCGGCGTGGGCGCGGGTGGTGACCATCGGTCCGACTTAGAATCGACAGTGCTCACTGCTTTTATTGGTGTGGGCTGGGGGCTGGCACGAAGGGCGGTGCGGCATGGGACCGGACGAGCGGCGACGGTTGTTCGAGCAGGCGCGGGAGCGCTCGACGCGACAGCAGACGTGGGCGGAGGCCGACCGGCTGTGGGTCCGGGTGGTCGAGGCGTACCGGGAGGCCGTGCGGGAGCCCGGCCGGGCGGCGCGGGAGGACCAGCAGCAGTTGGCCCGGGCGCTGTGGCGGCACAGCATGCTGCTGTCCGCGCGAGGCAGGGCCGCCGACGCGATGGCGCCCGGCGGCGAGGCGGTCGTCGTCTTCGAGCGGGTGTACGACGCCGTGGCGGCCGAGTTCGCGAGTGTGCTCGCCACGCCCCGGGACGAGGCCCTGGCCGAACTGATCACCGCGCTGGTGGATCTGGCCGAGGTCTCGTTCGCCGCCGGCCAGCCCGCCACCCGGCGGGACCTGTTGGAGCGTGCCGTGACGGTGGGCCTGACCTGTGCTGGGGAACCGCCGTCCGCCGGGCCGCGGACCCGGGAGGCGATGGGGACTGCCTACCACAATCAGGCGGTGGCGCTGCTGCACCGGCACCTCACCCGGCCGTCGTCGGCCGAGGGCGCCCAGGAGGCGGCGTTGGCCGCGTCGCGCGCCTGTGAGCTGCGGCAGGGGCTGCTGGACATGACGCGTCCGCTGTCGTTCTGGGAGATGGCCAACACCTACGGGGTGTACGCCCAGTGCCTGGTCCTGATCGGTGACCTGGACCGGGCGGCCATCGTGCTGAGTATGGGCAATCGGTTCGTCGAGACGCTGGGCCCGGCCGCCGCCGAGCCGGCCCAGAAGTTGCGGATCGCGACCGAGATGCTGGCCCGGGAGAAGGGTACGACCGGTTCGCGTCGCTGGGGCTGGCGGCGCTGACCCGTCCGGCTTGCATGGAATCGTCATCCATCGATACTGTGCGCGAAGGCGCCGCCCCGCCGCAGACCACCACCGTCGATCCGAAGCGGGTTCCGCATGCGCACACTGAGACTTGTCACGTCGCTGGCCGTCGCCGGCCTCCTGGCCGGAGCGGTGGCGACGATCGCCACGCCGGCCAGCGCGGCGACCGCCGCGTTCTCCGTGACCAACAGCTGGGGCAGTGGCTATCAGGGCCAGGTCACGGTCACCAACGACACCTCCGCGCCGATCAGCGGCTGGCGGGTCGAGTTCGACCTCCCGGCCGGCACGAGCATCAGCCAGTCGTGGAACGCCCAGCAGGTGACCGCCGGCAGCCACTACACCTTCAGCAACACGACGTGGAACGGCGCCCTCGCGGCCGGCGCGTCCACGTCGTTCGGCTTCCTCGTCAACGGCTCGGGCACCCCGGTGAACTGCACCGTCAACGGCGCCGGCGTGTCCTGCTCCGGCGGCACGCCCCCGACCACGCCGCCGCCCACCACGCCACCCCCGACCACGCCACCGCCCACCACCCCGCCGCCGACCACCGGCACGCCGGTCGAGCGGTACGGACAACTGCGGGTCTGCGGCACGACGATGTGCGACCGTACCGGCGCCCGGGTGCAACTGCGTGGCGTCAGCAGCATGTGGCTGAACTGGGAGACCGCCCCGTACGCCGAGAACCTGTCCGCGCTGCGGTGGATGCGGGACAACTGGAACCTCCAGGTGATCCGCGCGGCGATGGGCGTCGAGCCGGCCGGGGCGTACCTCAGCGATCCGGGCAGGGCGCGGGCGCAGGTGGAGACCATCATCAACAACGCGGTCAGCGCCGGGGTGTACGTGATCGTTGACTGGCACGCCCACGAGGCGCAGAACAACCAGTCCCAGGCGGTGGCGTTCTTCGGTGACCTGGCCCGCCGCTACGGTCACCTGCCCAACGTGATCTGGGAGACGTGGAACGAGCCGTTGCAGTTCAGCTGGACCGGCGTCATCAAGCCGTACCACCAGGCGGTGGTCTCCGCGATCCGCGCCGCCGACCCGGACAACATCGTGGTGCTCGGAACGCCGACGTGGTCGCAGGACGTGGACGCCGCAGCGGCCAGCCCGCTGTCCGGCACCAACCTCATGTACACCCTGCACTTCTACTCCTGCACCCACGGCGCGTCGCTGCGCGCCAAGGGTGACGCGGCGATCCGGGCCGGCCTGGCGCTGTTCGTCACCGAGTGGGGCGCCAGCAACGCCGACGGTGGCCTCGACGGTCGGGCCTGCCTGCCCGAGGCGCAGTCCTGGATCGACTGGATGAGGGCGAACGGCATCTCCTGGACCGCCTGGAAACTCGACGTCGGCACCGACACCACCAACCTGCTCAGCCCGGGCGCGCCGGTGACCGGCGGATGGAACAACTACCTGCACGGCCACGCGCCGTTCGTGGTCGCCAACATGCGCTGACGCTGCCCGCGCGCTTGATCAACTCCAGATCGCCGATGTCGGGGTATCCGAGCCAGTGGGATGCCCCGACATCGGCGATCCCATTGCGGGATCAGGTGTCCAAGAATGATCAGAGTGCGTCGGTCACTCGGTGACCACGAGGCGGAACGGCGCGTCACCTTAACGCGCCGGAAACACCCCCGGTACCAAGCCTGGGAACGCTCGTCGGACAGCCGAGAGCACCGACACGCGAACCGGGGTGACCATGGCCGACAACACCACGAACGCGGCGACGTTCGACGGGCCGGTGGGCCGGTCCGGCAACGGCCGGGCCGTGCCCACGGCCCGTCCCGCACCGGCCCCGCCGGCGTACGACGACGACCCGGCGGATCTCGCCACCATCGGTGTCGAGGAGGAGTTCCACGTCGTCGACCTGCACACCCGGGAGCTGGTGCCCCGGGCCGGGGAACTGCTCGACCGGCTGCCGGCCACGTCGTACACCGCCGAACTGCACCGCAGCGTGGTGGAGACCAACACCGCCGTCTGCCGCACCCTGGACGAGATCCGCGCCGAGCTGACCCGGCTGCGGCAGGCGGCGGTCCAGGTCGCCGACCGCGCCGGGCTGGGCATCGTGGCGGCCGGCACGGTGCCGCTGCGCGCCGACGGCGACCCGAGCGTCACCCCCACGTCCCGCTACCGGCGGATGGTCGACGAGTACCAGTTGCTCGCCCGGGAGCAGTTGATCTGCGGCGCGCAGGTGCACGTCGGCGTCTCCGACCGGGACCTGGCGGTCGCCGTCACCCGCCGCGTCCAGCCGTGGCTGCCGGTGCTGCTCGCCCTCTCCACCAGCTCGCCGTACTGGATGGGCCAGGACAGCGGTTACGCCAGCGTCCGCTCGCTGGTCTGGCAGCGCTGGCCCACCGCCGGTGACCCGGGCGAGGTGACCAGCGCGGCCGACCACGAGGCCCTGGTCGCCGAGCTGATCGCCTCCGAGACCATCACCGACCCCGCGATGATCTACTTCGACGTCCGGCCGTCCGCGCACGTGCCCACCGTCGAGCTGCGGATCACCGACGCCAACGCCGACGTCGAGACGATCGTCCTGCTCACCGGCCTGTTCCGGGCGCTCGTGCGACGCGAGGTAGCCGCCCTGCGGGCCGGCGTCGAGCGCACCGCCGTCCGTCCGCCGGTGCTGCGCGCCGCCGTGTGGCGGGCCGCCCGCTCCGGCCTCGAAGGCGACCTGCTCGACCTGCCCCGCTCGGCCCGGCCGGTGCCGGCCGCCGAGGCGGTCCGCCGCCTGGTGACCGACCTGCGCCCGCAACTCGAGGCGACCGGGGACTGGCAACAGGTCAGCGAGCTGATTCGGTACGCCCTCGACCGGGGCAGCTCCGCCGCCCGGCAGCGGCGCGCGTACGAGCGGCGGGGCCGGCTGGCCGACGTGGTCGACCTGCTGCTCGACGAGACCCGGGGCCGGGTACGTGCCCCGCTGCCCGGCGCGCCGCCACCGCCCGCGCTGCCCACGTACGCCGACGCGGGCGACGAGGTCTTCGGTCCGGCCGGGCCGACGCCCGGATACCGCCCGTTGCTCGCCGCCCTGCGCTCCCTCGGTGCGGTCGGCCTGCGCCAGCGCGAGCACGACCGGGACGAGGAGCAGCGGGCCCGGGGCGTGACCTTCAGCGTGGCCGGCGAGGCCAGCACCCGCCTCTTCCCGGTCGACCTGGTGCCCCGGGTGGTACCCGCCGACGACTGGCGGACCCTGCGTACCGGCCTCGTGCAGCGCGCCCGCGCGCTCGACGCGTTCCTGCGCGACGTGTACGCCGACCGGGCCGTGGTGGCCGACGGGGTCGTACCGGCCTGGGTGGTGGAGTCCTCGCCGGGGCTGCGCCCGACCGGCGCGCTGATGGGGCGGCACGGCACCCGCGCCCAGGTGTCCGGAACCGATCTCGTCCGCGACCCCGGCGGCGGCTGGTACGTGCTGGAGGACAACCTGCGGGTGCCCTCGGGCATCGGCTACGCCGTGCAGAACCGGCGGCTCACCCGGGCGGTGCTGCCCGAGCTGCCGGTCCCCGCCGACCTGCTGCCCGCCGACGAGACACCGGCGATGCTGCACCGGGCGTTGGTCGCCGCCGCGCCGGCCGCCGCCGACGAGCCCGCCGTGGTGGTGCTCAGCAGTGGCCCCGGTGACCCGGCCTGGTTCGAGCACCGGCTGCTCGCCGACGAGATGGGTGTGCCGCTGACCGAGAGCGGTGACCTGCTGGTCCAGGACGGCCGCGTGCACATGGTCTCCGAGGGGCACCGCAGCCCGGTGGACGTGATCTACCTGCGGATGGACGAGGAGGCGCTGCTGCACGCCCCGGGCGCGGACGGGGTGCCGCTGGGCTGGCCGCTGCTCGCGGCGGTGCACGCCGGGCGGCTCACGCTGGCCAACGCGCTCGGCAACGGCGTCGGCGACGACAAGGCGCTGTACGCGTACGTGCCCCGGCTCATCGAGTACTACCTCGGGGAGAAGGCGCTGCTCGGCGACGTGCCGACGTACCTGTGCGGGCTGCCCGAGCAGCGCGCCGAGGTGCTGGGCCGGCTCGACGAGCTGGTGCTCAAGCCGGTCGACGGGTATGGCGGCGACCGGGTGGTGATCGGCCCGCGCGCCGAGGCGGAGGAGTTGGACGCCGTCCGGGAGCAGATCCTCGCCGCCCCGCACCGGTGGATCGCCCAGGAGATGGTCACGCTCACCACCCACCCGGTCTTCGACGGTACGGCGCTCGCGCCTCGCCACGTTGACCTGCGCGCGTTCGTGTTCCTCGGCGAGACTGCGGAGGTGGCGCCGGTGGCCCTGACCCGGGTCGCGCCGGCCGGCAGCATGATCGTCAACTCGTCGCGGGGAGGTGGGTCGAAGGACACCTGGCTGCTCGGCGGAGCCGGGGAACCCTCGGTGTAACCCACGCTTGATGCGGATGTCATCGGGACGCAACCCGGTCCACCAAGCCTGGACCGGTCAGCGGCCCGAGCGGACCGAGCCGATGAGAGGTGTGTGCCATGTGCGGTATCGGAGGCGAGTTCCGCCTCGACGGGGCGCCACCGGACCTGGCGGCCCTGGAGCGGATGCTCCCCGTCCTGTCCTCACGCGGTCCGGACGGCGAGGGGCGGTGGCAGCACGGTCCGGCGGCGCTGGTGCACCGCCGGCTGCGGATCATCGACCTGTCCGACACCGGCGCCCAGCCGATGGTCGACGCCGAGCTGGGCCTCGCCCTGGTCTTCAACGGCTGCATCTACAACTACCGGGAGCTGCGCGACGAGCTGACCGCTACCGGCTACTCGTTCCGGTCCACCTCGGACACCGAGGTGATCCTCAAGGCGTACCACCGGTGGGGAACGGCGTGCGTCGAGCGGCTGTTCGGGATGTTCGCGTTCGCCCTGGTCGAGCTGGCCACGAACACCCTCGTGCTGGCCCGCGACCGGCTCGGCATCAAACCCCTCTACCTGGCCGAGACGCCGGGCCGGATCCGCTTCGCCTCCACGCTGCCGGCGCTGCTCGCCGCCGGTGACGTGGACACCGACCTGGACCCGGTGGCGCTGCACCACTACATGAGCTTCCACTCGGTGGTGCCGCCGCCGCGCACCATCCTGGCCGGCGTCCGCAAACTGCCGCCCGCCACCGTACGGGTGATCACCGCCGACGGCCGCCGCACCGACACCGTCTACTGGCGGCCCGAGTTCAACCGCGCCGCCGCGCCGGCCATGTCCGCCGAGGAGTGGCAGGAACGGATTATGGCGGCGCTGCGCACCGCCGTCCGACGTCGGATGGTCGCCGACGTGCCGGTCGGCGTGCTGCTCTCCGGTGGCCTCGACTCCAGCCTGATCGTCGCCCTGCTCGCCGAGCAGGGCCAGACCGGGCTGGCCACCTTCAGCATCGGCTTCGAGGCGGCGGCGGGGGAGACCGGCGACGAGTTCCACTACTCCGACCTGATCGCCCGTCACTTCGCCACCGACCACCAGCAGATCCGCATCGACGCCGCCCGCTTCGTACCGGCCGTGCACGACGCCGTCGCCGCGATGAGCGAGCCGATGGTCAGCCACGACTGCGTGGCGTTCCACCTGCTCTCCGAGGAGGTCTCGAAGCGGATCACCGTGGTCCAGTCCGGCCAGGGCGCGGACGAGATCTTCGCCGGCTACGACTGGTACCCGCCGATGGCCAACGTCTCCCGCGCGGACGCCGTCGAGGCGTACGCCCGGGTGTTCTTCGATCGTCGGCACGACGCCCTCGCCGGCCACCTCGCGCCCGAGTGGATGCTCGACCACGACGCGAGCCTGGAGTTCGTCACCGCCCACTTCGGCGCGCCGGGCGCGGACACCGCGCTCGACGCGGCGCTGCGCCAGGACAGCCTGGTGATGCTCGTCGACGACCCGGTCAAGCGGGTCGACAACATGACGATGGCGTGGGGGTTGGAGGCCCGGGTGCCGTTCCTCGACCACGAGGTGGTCGAGCTGGCCGCAGCCTGCCCACCGGCGCTCAAGCTGGCCCACGGCGGCAAGGGCGTGCTCAAGGCCGCGAGCCGGGGCATCGTCCCGGACGAGGTGATCGACCGGCCCAAGGGCTACTTCCCGGTGCCCGCCATCCGGCACCTCTCCGGCCCGCTGCTGGACGACGTCCGGGACGCGCTGACCGCGCGCCCGGCGCGCGAGCGCGGCCTGTTCCGCAAGGACTACCTGGAGGAGTTGCTGGACACGCCGAACGCCCGGCGGACCACGTTGGGCGCCAACGCGCTCTGGCAGCTCGGGCTGCTGGAGCTCTGGTTGCAGCGGATCGGGGTTTAGATGAGCGTACGGACCGAGGTGCCGCGCCGGAACCGTCCCGCGCGGCGCCGGCCGACCGTGATCCTGCCGCCCGGCGAGGACTTCGCGCCCGCGCCGTCGCCGGACGGCCGGCGGGTGGCGTACGTGTCCGACCGGTCCGGCACCCCGACCGTCTGGGTGCGCGACGTGGACGCCGCCGACGCCGTCGCGCTGCCCGGCGGCGACGAGCCGGTCCTGTCGGTGAGCTGGTCACCGGACGGGAAGTGGCTGGCCTGCGTCGTCGCGCCCGGTGGTGCGCCCCGCACCGAGTTGTGGGTGCTGCGCCCGGACGGCACGGAACGCCGCCAGGTCGCCGGCTTCGGCCGGCACAGCGCGAGCCTGTCCCGGTGGCTGCCCGGCGGCGCGCTGATGGCGGTCACCGAGACCGCCGAGCGGAACGCGGCCGTGCTGGTCGACGCCGGCACCGGGCAGCGGCGGGTGCTCGCCGAGGACGACCTGCTCACCCTCCTGGACGTCACCGACGATGCCCGCGCCGCCCTGCTGCGCCGGGGTCCCCGCAACGCCCGCTGGCTGGAACTGCTCGACGTGTCCACCGGCGACCGGGTACGCCTGCTGCCGGACACCGGTCGGGGCAGCACCGACCAGGGCTGGTTCGGTCCGGGCGGGACGAGCGTGCTGGCGCGTACCGACGCGTTCTCGGAGCTGGCGGCGCTGGTGCGCATCGACCTCGCGGAACCGACACCGGCCCCGACGCGCGTCGCGGCCCGGGCGGACGCGGAGCTGGAGTACGTCGCGCTCGACGCCCGGCGGGAGCGGGCCGCGCTGCTGTGGAACACCTACGGCGGGCGCAGCGAGCTGAGCCTGTACGACCTCGCCACCGGCGTCGCACGGGCTGTCACCGCCCCCGGGGAGGTGCTCGACGACGCCGTCTTCGCCGACGGCGGCGACCTGCTCTGCGTCACCGCGCAGGGGCCGGTGCAGCCCCGGGAGGTCTGGCTGGTCGACCCGGCGACCGGTACCCCGCGCCCGCTGCGGCCGGACACCGACGCCGCGCGCACCGGCGCGGGTGTCGCACCGCAGTTGGTGGACCTGCGCGCCCGCGACGGGCTGCCGCTGTCCGGGTGGCTCTACCGCCCGGCCGGCCCCGGCCCGTGGCCGACGGCGATCAGCCTGCACGGTGGCCCCGAGGCGCAGGAGCGGCCCGGCTACAACCCGCTGTTCCAGGCCCTCGTGGCGCAGGGCGTCGCGGTGTTCGCGCCGAACGTGCGCGGCTCGTCCGGCTTCGGCCGCTCCTTCGTCGCCGCCGACAACCTGGCCGGCCGGTACGGGGCCATCGCCGACGTGGCGGCCTGCGCCGACCACCTCATCGACAGCGGTGTCGCGCGCCCCGGCCAGCTCGGCTGCCTGGGTCGCTCCTACGGCGGCTACCTGGTGCTCGCGGTGCTGGTGAACTTCCCCGGCCTGTTCGCCGCCGGGGTGGCCGAGTGCGGCATCTCCGACTTCCGCACCTTCTACGCCGGCACCGAGCCGTGGATCGCCGCCGCCGCCGTCAGCAAGTACGGCGACCCGGTGCGCGACGCGGAGCTGCTGCGTGACCTGTCGCCGATGACCCGGATCGACCAGCTCGACGTGCCGGTGCTGCTGATCCACGGCGCGAACGACACCAACGTGCCGGCGGGGGAGTCGGCGCAGGTGGCGCAGGCGCTCGCCGCCCGGGACGTGCCGCACGCTCACCTGGTGCTCGCCGGTGAGGGGCACGATTTCCTGGCCCGGGACAACGCCGAGGCGGCGCGTACGGCCACCACCTCCTGGCTGACCCGACACCTCGCGGCGGCCACCCCGGCGTTGCCGCTGGTGGAGCTGCTTTCGGACGCCCGCAAGGGCACCTGAAGCGAATCGTAAGCGGGTGCCGGCAGTGTTCTGGGTGTCACCGGAGCACACGACCGACACCCAGGAGATACCGATGCGCAAGCTCGTCAACTCGACCTACATCACCCTCGACGGCGTCATCGAGAACCCGATGTGGACCGCGCCCTACTTCGACGAGGAGGCTATCGGCCTCGCCGGCGAGCTGACCGACTCCGCCGACGCGATGCTGATGGGCCGGGCCACCTACGACGGCATGTCCGTCGCCTGGCCGCAGCAGGACGAGAGCGACCCGACCACCGGCGCGGCCTACTTCAACAACGTCAAGAAGTACGTCGCCTCGACCACCCTCACCGACCCCACCTGGAACAACACGGAGGTGCTCCAGGGCGACCTGGTGGAGGCGGTCCGGGCGCTCAAGGCCCAGGACGGCAAGAACATCATCCAGTACGGCTTCGGCTCGGTCACCGCCCAACTGGTCGACGCGGGCCTGGTGGACGAGGTCCGCTTCTGGATCCACCCCGTCCTGCAGGGCGCGTCGAGCGTGACGACGCCGCTGGAGGGCTTCACGGCATCGTTCGACCTGGTCGACACCCAGGTGCACAAGAGCGGCGTGATCGTCGCGACGTACCGGCCGAAGACCGCCGCCTGATCGACGTCGCCTCAGAGCTGAGCCCGGGCCTCGCCCGGGCTCAGCTTCGCGCCCTCGTTGACAAGCGCGTCGAAGCGCTCCGACCCGAGGGCGGCCCGGACCCGCTGGGTCACCCGGTCGACCTCGTCGCGTTCGGCGGGCGCGCACGGCGCTTCCGATTCCAGCCGGGCGGCGGCCGCCGCGCCGAGCAGCCGGGCCGCGACCTCCGGCACGCGTACCGCCGAGGCCATCCCCTCCAGCGCGAAGATCGCGTCCCGGGGCGCGGCCATCGCCTCGGCGGTCTCGAACGCCTCGACGTGCAGGGCCAGCGCCGCGTCCGGGTCGCCACCCTGTTCGACGGCGTGCCCCAGCTCGACCAGGACCGGCGGCAGGTACAGCGCGGGCTGTGCCTCGGCGCGACCCCGCTCGGCGAGGTTGCCGAGGTGGGTGACGGCCAGGTCGAGCTTGCCGTCGCGGCGGGCGGCCAGTCCGAGGCTCAGCTCGGCGAAGACGAGCGCGCCCGGGGCGTCCTGCTCCACCGCCAGGTGGTACGCGCGTTCGGCCAGCTCCCGGGCCTGCGGATAGTCCCGGGTCTGCACCGCCAGCCAGGCCAGCCAGGACAGTTCGGTGCCGACCTGCGGCCACAGCCGCAACTCCTCGGCCCAGCGCAGCCCTTCGGCGTGCAGCGCGGCGGCGCGTTCGTGGTCGCCGCGCAGTTCGGCCAGTCCACCCACCCACTCGGTGGCCTGGAGCCGACCCCACCGGTCGCCGAGCTCGGCGAAGAGCGCCGCGCTGCGGGTCGCCGCCCGTTCCAGGGTCGCCTGGTCGCCCGCGACGTGCGCGATCTTCGCCCGGGAGGCGAGCACCGCCGCCTCGGTCCAGGTGTCGGCCGCGGTGCTGGGCAGCAACTCCGCCGCCAGGGTCAGGTCACTGTTGTCGATCAGCGCGTTCGCGGCGAACCACGCGCCCCGGCCGGCCGGCTCCGCGGCGACCGCCGCCCGGACGTCCGCCGCCGCGACCGCGGCACCGCGCAGCAGCGCGAAACCGACCCGCCAGGGCGCGGCGGTCCGCTGCTGTTCCGGGTCGCCGCCAACGGCTAGGGCTCGGCCCGCCTCGGTGAGCCGTCCGCGCAGATACCAGTACCAGCTCAGCGCGACCGCCAGCCGCAATCCGCCGCCGTGGGCCAGCGCCGCGCGCAGGTTCGCCGTCTCGGCGTCCAGCACCGCCAGCCACCGCCGCTGGTCAGGCCCGCGCAACTCCGGGTCGGCGCGTTCGGCCAGCGCGGTGTAGTAGGCGGCGTGCCGCGTCCGGACGTCGTCGGCGTCCTCCAGACGGTCCAGGCAGAACGCGGCCACCGATTCGAGCAGCCGGTAGCGCGGACCCTCCGGCGAGTCGTCCAACACCACCAGCGACCGGTCCACCAGCCGGGCGAGGGCGTCCAGGTCGGTCCGGCAGATCTGCTCGGCGGCCTCCGGCGTGCAGCCGTCGCGGAACACCGCGAGCCGGGCGAGCACCCGCCGGTCGGCCTCGTCGAGCAGGTCCCAGCTCCAGCCGATCACCGCGGTCAGCGTCCGCTGGCGCGGCGGCACGTCGCGTTGCTGCGTGCTGAGCAGCCGGAACCGGTCGTCGAGCCGTTCCACCACGCCGTGCACGCCGAGCGCGCGGACCCGGGTGGCGGCCAGCTCCAACGCCAGCGGCAGGCCGTCCAGGCGACGGCAGAGCTGGGCCACGGCCGGCGCGGTGCGCTCGTCGAGGCGGAACCCGCGCTGCTGGGCGGCGGCGCGGGCGGCGAACAACCGGGCCGCCGCGGAGCGCCGGACCGCGTCCGGGTCGCCGTCCAACGACGGCAACGACAGCGGGGGTACGTCCCAGAGCAGTTCCCCGGTCAGCCCGAGGGGTTCCCGGCTGGTGGCGAGCACGCTCACCCCGGGCGCGTCGCGCAGCAGCCGGGCGACCAGCGCGGCGACCGGCTCGACGACGTGTTCGCAGTTGTCCAGCACCAGCAGCAGGTGCCGCTGTCGCAGCGCCGTGACGAGCCGGTCGGTGGGGGACAGGCTGGCGCCGGCGGCCTCGCGCACGTCCAACGCGCCGAGCACCTGCTCGGCGACGCCCGGGTCGCCGGCCGGCAGCGACGCCAGCTCGACCAGCAGGACGCCGTCCGGCGGAGACTGGGTACGGGCGGCCTCGGTGGCCAGCCGGGTCTTGCCGACACCGCCCGGCCCGACCAGCGTGACCAGCCGCTGCGCGGGCAGCAGGGTCCGCAGCTCGGTCAACGCCTCGGCCCGGCCGACCAGCTCGTCGAGTTGCGCCGGCAGGCTGTTGCGGATGATCGCGGCCTTCGGCGGCGCGCTCAGCCCGGCGTCCTGTTCGAGGATCCGGCGGTGCAGGGCGACCAGTTCGGGGCTCGGGTCGAGGCCCAACTCGTCGGCGAGCCGGTCCCGCAGGTCGGCGTAGCTGTCCAGCGCCTCGGACTGGCGACCGGCCGCGTACAGCGCGCGCAGCTGCACCGCCCGCAGCCCCTCGTGCAGGGGGTGCCGGGCCACCAGTTCGGCCAGGTCGGCGGCGGCCAGGTCGTGCTCGCCCCGGGCCACCCGCGCCTCGGCCAGCCGTTCGTGTACGGCGAGCCGCTGCTCGGCGAGGCGGGTCGCCTCGGCGCGGACGAACTCGGCGTCGGCCACGTCGGCGTACGCCTCGCCCCGCCACAGCGCGAGGGCTTCGGTCAGCCGGCCGACGTCGGCGTGCCGGGCCAACTCGGCGAACCGGTCGGCGTCGACCGCGCCGGCCCGCAGCAGGTAACCGGGAGCGCGGGACTCGACCAGATCACGGGCGCCCGGCTCGGCGTCGTTGAGCGCCTTGCGGAGCTGCGACACCCGCACCTGGAGAGCGCCGGTGGGATTGGCGGGGGAGTCGTCACCCCACAGGTCGTCGATGAGCCGGTCGGCGGAGACCACCTGGTTGCGGTTGGTCAGCAGGTCGGCCAGCAGGGCGCGGACCTTGGTGCCGGGCACCACCACGGGCTCGCCGGCATCGGTGGTGACGGCGAGCGGCCCGAGCACCCCGAACTGCACGGCGATCATCCTATGGCGGTATCGCCGTCCTCGGTCGGACCGAACGGTTTCGCACAGTTCCGAACGCCGGTAAGCCGACCTGAAGCGGACCGTAAGTGGGCGGGCGCACCGTGACGTCATGGACATCTACCACGAGATTCACGGCAACGGCGAGGGCCGGCCGCTGGTGCTCATCCACGGCGCGCTCTCCGGCATCGGCACCTCGTTCGGCACGATCCTGCCGCTCCTCGCCCGGTCCCGGCGGGTGATCGCGGTCGAGTTGCAGGGGCACGGCCACACCCCGGACGTCGACCGTCCGCTGACCGTCGAGCACTTCGCCGCCGACGTGGTCGAACTGCTCGACCGCCTCGGTGTCGACCGGGCGGACATGTACGGGTGGAGCATGGGCGCGGCGGTGGCGCTGCGCCTGGGCACCCATCACGCCGACCGGGTCGGACGGCTGGTGCTCGCCTCGGTGAGCTTCGACGACGCCGGCCTGCACCCCGGGCTGCTCGACGGCATCCAGGACCTGCAACCGGAGCACCTGCACGGCTCGGAGTTCCACGACGAGTACCTGCGGACCGCCCCGGACCCGGCGGGCTGGGCCAACCTGGTGACCAAGATGAAGGTGCTGGACGCGGACCTGCCCCGGTGGACGCCCGAGCAGATCGCCGCCCTGCCCGTACCCACCATGATCGTGCTCGCCGACTCGGACATCGTCCAGCCCGAGCACGCGGTACGGATGTTCCGGCTGCTCGGCGGCGCGGTGCCCGGCGACCTGACCGGCCTGCCCGCCTGCCGCCTGGCCATCCTCCCCGGCACCACCCACACCACGATCCCGCACCGCGCCGACTGGCTGGCCCCCATGATCGACGAGTTCCTCGACGACCCCGAGGCGGCCCCCCTTCCTCCCCGCGATCTTGCACTTTCTGTCGCGGCATAGCGCGCGAATGCCGCACAACGTCGACACAAAGTGCAAGATCGCGGGGGAGGGGAGGGCGGGGCAGGATGGGGTCATGACTGAGCATGTCCTGTCCGTTCTGACCGGCGAGATCGACGCGTTCACCGGGGCCCTGGCCGAGATGCCGCCGGCGGGGTGGGAGCAGCCTTCGCGCTGCGATCCGTGGCGGGTACGTGACGTGGTGGGGCACGTCATCGTCGTACTCTCGCGGGTGCCGGACATGGTCGCGGCGCCCGCTCCCGGGCGGGCCGGGACCACCGCGGCGGAGTACTACCGCGCGGACGGGCGGTTCAGCGACGACACGAACGACGAGCGGGTACGGACGGCGCAGCGCCGCGCGGCCGACCCGGACGCGGCCACACTCGTGCGGGATCTCGCGGACACCGGGCGGGCCGTCGTCGAGGTGTGCCGCGACGAGCCCGTCGACCGGGTGGTCCGGACCAGGCACGGCGACGCCATGCTGCTGTCCGACTTCCTGACCACCCGCCTGGTCGAGGTGGCCCTGCACGGCCTCGACGTCGCCGACGCGGTGGCCCGCGAGCCGTGGCTCACCCGGGCCGCCACCGAACACCTGCTGCGCCTGCTCTTCGGCCCACAGTGGCCGACAGCGCAAGCCATCGCCCCCAACCCGACCACCCTCCTGCGCAGGGCAACGGGCCGCGCCCCCGTCACCCCCGACGAGGCCCAAGCCCTCAAGAGTCTGGGCCTGCGCCCCCTGACCCTGGGTTGACCCGCCCCCGCCCCCCGCGATCTTGCACTTTCTGTCGCGACAAAGCCCATCCAAGGGCACGAATCGTCGACACAAAGTGCAAGATCGCGGGGGAAGGGCCGGGGGGCATGGCGTACCGGGCGTCCAGAGGGTAGAAACGGGGTCAGAGAGCGCTCTCACCGCCGAGTGCGCCCATGGTCCGCCCAGTCGATAGGACGAACCACATGACGAGCCCGTCCCGACGTACCTTCACCCTTGCCCTGCTGGTGACCACCGCCGTCGCCATCAGCGGCACCGCGGCCAGCGCCGGTCGCCCGACGCACCGCGCACCCGACTTCGGGCCGAACGTGACCATCTTCGACCCGTCCATGCCGGTCACCCAGATCCAGCAGACCCTCGACGCCGCGCACGCCCGCCAGGTCGACAACGAGATGGGCACCGCGCGGCACGCGTACCTCTTCACGCCGGGCAGCTACGGCACCGCCGAGCAGCCGTTGCAGGCCAAGGTCGGCTACTACACCGAGGTCGCCGGCCTCGGCGCGTCCCCCACCGACGTCGCCGTCAACGGCAAGATCGAGGTCTACAACCGGTGCCTCGCCGACGGTGGCACCGGCAACTGCCTCGCGCTTGTCAACTTCTGGCGCACCCTGTCGAACCTGTCGCTCACCGTCAACGCCGCCGGCCAGGACGGCTGCCGCTCGACGGCGAACTTCTGGGCGGTGTCCCAGGCGGTCTCGATGCGCCGGCTCAACATCACCGGCGGTGGGCTGTCCCTGATGGACTACTGTACGGCCGGCCCGCAGTACGCCAGCGGCGGTTTCATCGCCGACTCGCGGCTGCCGGCAACCACCAACGGCTCGCAGCAGCAGTGGCTGACCCGCAACAGCGAGGTCGCCGGGTGGTCGAACGCGGTGTGGAACCAGGTGTTCGCGGGCGTCGAGGGTGCGCCGGACGACGCCACCTTCCCCGACCCGCCGTACACGACCCTCGACACGACCCCGGTGAGCCGGGAGAAGCCGTACCTGTTCGTGGACGCCAAGGGCCGCTACAACGTGCGGGTGCCGGCGGCGCAGCGCGACACCCGGGGCGTCTCCTGGGCGAACGGCATGACCCCCGGACGGACCATCGGGATCGACGACTTCTTCATCGCGAAGCCGTCCGACCCGGTCCGTGTGATCAACGCGCAGCTCGCCCGCGGCAAGCACCTGCTGCTCACCCCCGGCGTCTACGACATCGCCCGGAGCATCGAGATCCGCCGGGCCAACACGGTGGTGCTCGGCATCGGCCACGCCACCCTCACCGCCGTGAACGGCGCCGTCCCGCTGGACGTCGCCAACGTGCCGGGTGTCATCGTCGCCGGCGTCACGATCGACGCCGGTACGGTCGAGTCGCCGGTGCTGCTGCGGGTGGGCCGGCAGCACGGCCACGACGCCAGCAGCCCGGCCAACCCGACGACGCTGTCCGACGTGTACTTCCGGGTCGGCGGCCCGCACATCGGCCGGACGAACACCGCGCTGGAGGTCAACAGCGACAACGTGCTCATCGACCACACCTGGGTGTGGCGCGGCGACCACGGCGTCGAGGGCTTCACCGAGGGCGTCAACGGCGACACCGACCGCTGGCGCACCAACACCGGACGGTACGGCGCGGTCATCAACGGCGATCACGTGACCGCCACCGGCCTGTTCGTCGAGCACTTCCAGCGCTACAACACCGTGTGGAACGGCGAGCACGGCACCACGGTCCTCTACCAGAACGAGCTGCCGTACGACCCGCCGACGCAGGCCGACTGGATGAACGGCCCGGTCGAGGGGTACGCCGGCTACAAGGTCGGCGACCGGGTACGCCACCACGACCTCTACGGCGGTGGGGTGTACGTGTTCAACCAGAACAACCCGTCGATCCACACCGAGAACGGCTTCGAGGCGCCGAACCGGCCGGGTGTGCGGCTGCACCACATCATGACCGTCAACCTGAGCGCGGGCACGATCGACCACGTCGTCAACGGTGTCGGCGACGCGGCCGACATGACGAAGGTCGGCGTGCCGGTCTACCTCGCGCAGTACCCGGTGTCGTAACGCTTCAAGGCGTACCAAAGGAGGGGCCGGAGCCGACGTACGGCTCCGGCCCTCCCGCGTCGGGCCGGAGCCACCGGCTGCGGCCCCGGCGGTGTCACTCAGGCGACGTCGTGGCGGTGGTCTGCGCGCGCCCGGACGGCGGGGTCATGGCCGGGATGCCCGGTATGGTGCTACCCGACGCGGTTGCCGTCGTGGCCCGGCCCGGCGGGACGAGGAACGTCAGGTCCGGCGTACGGGACCGGCCGGCGCGGCGCAGCGCGACCCCCGTCTTCGGAATCTGCTGCGTCGGACGGCCGTGCCGTGTGCCGGCCTGGTGCCGTCCCGTCGACGGGCGGGCCGCGGCCCTGCCGGCGCCCACCGGCCCGGCAGCGCGCTGTGGGCGTTGCCGGGCGGCCTGCTTGACGACCCGGTGCCGCGCGCGACCGCTGCCGGTCTTGAACCCGAGTGCGGGGCGCTCCACCAGGTGCCAGGAGAGGGCGGCGAACAGGACGCTGCCGAGCAGGCTCAGCGCGATGTAGCCGATGATCCCGAACCGGGTGCCGCCGAGCAGGGCGACCATCTGCTGCACCGGGAACCCGTAGATGTAGATCCCGTACGTGTAGTCGTTCCGGCGGCTGACGCGGGACCACCTCCTGGGCAACGCGACCGCCGCGAACAGCACCAGGTAGGCGAACGCCGGAAGACCGACCGCGAAGAATCCGCCCAGCCACAGCGAGCCGACCAGCGTGACGGCGGCCAGCACGGCCAGCGTGGAGTTCATCGGGACCCGGCGGGCGTAGAGACGTGCGGCGGCTCCCACCAGGAACAGGAAGCTGAGTATCAACGTCCAGTCCGCGGCGAATGCCCCGATCAGCGGGAACGGCCCGACCGCGCCGTGCTGGGGCGGCCGGGAGCTCCAGTCGGGCGCCGCGAAGAAGTCCGCCAGGATCAGGGCGTAGCAACCGCCGGTCAGCACGAGCACCGCGCGAGGAGCGCGCTGCAGCACCGAGGTCACCATGAGGATGCCGACGACGGCATAGAGCGCCAGGTCGTACCGAAGTGTCCACAGTGACCCGTCGAAGGCGCTCGGTCCGCCGACGAGTTGTCCGTACGGGGTGTCGGCCAGGAGCCCCGCGATGGGGAACTGCTCCATCGAGGCGAGGACGTTCGTCGTGACGTAGGCGAACGGGCCGTCCGGGTGCCCCCAGAACCCGTCGAGGTTGCCGTTCTCGTACAGCGCCGCCAGCGGGGCGAACACGAACGCGGTGACCAGCAGGCAGACCCACAACCCGGGAAAGACCCGCAGCGCCCGGGCGCGGACGTACTGGCGCAGGGTGGAGCGCAGGGCACTGTCGGTGATGAGGAAGCCGGAGATCAGGAAGAAGCCGTACAGGCACATGGTGCCGAGGTCGCTCTGTCGACCGAACGTCGCCGCGCCGATGTTCGCCCGACCGAAGCCCAGTGGCCCGGCGTGCGCGATGATCACGCCGCAGGCCATCGCCAGGCGAAGTACGCCAAAGGCGTTGTGCTGGGCGGAGAACCTGTCCTGCAGAGTCGGGGACTGCTGCCCGTTGACCAACGCCTGCACCTGACGACTCCTTCGATCACTGAACTGTGACGATCTCGGCTCGAAACGCTGCCGATCGATGGGCCAATTATCAGGCGCTATGGGTATTTTTGTCCGACAAACCGGATGATTGTCCGAATTGACGGTGCCGTCAGACGGGGGCGCCGATCGTTCGACGAACCTGCGTGACGCGCCGGTCCGACACGTTCAGGAGCCGCGCTATGGCGGCGACGCACCGCTCGGCGGCCCGTCCATCGCCGAACGGTGAGCCGGCCATCGGCGCGCGTTCGGTGGCGAGGTGCCGGAGGCCGGCCGACAGCAGCAACTCCGGGTCGGTGCCGACCAACTCGCCCCGCCCCGCTGCCAGGGCCTCCGGACGTTCCGTGGCGTCCCTGGTGACCAGCAGCGGTACTCCCAGGGTGGCCGCCTCCTCCTGCAGGCCGCCCGAGTCCGTGACGACCAGGTCTGCCATCCGCAGCAGCCCGACCATCTGCGGGTAGGGCAGCGGCGGGGTGACCCGCGTGTTGGCGATGCCCGCCAGGCCCGCGCTGACCTCGGCGCTGAGTCGGGGATTCGGGTGGGCGACCATGACGACCTGGACGTCGGGGCGCTGCCGTGCCAGGCGGCGCAGCCCGTCTATCGTGTCCGCCACTCCCTGGCCCCAGTTCTCCCGGCGGTGCACCGTCGCCACCACCAGCTTGCGGGTCGGTTCGACCCAGGCCGGTGGCCGGGCCGCGCCGCGCTCGACGAGGTCCTCGAGCGCGTCCACGACGGTGTTTCCGGTCACCGTGATCGCCTCGGAGGCGATGCCCTCATGCAGGAGGTTCGCCCTGGCGGCTTCCGTGGGCGCGAGGTGCAGGGCGGCGATCCGGGCGAGCATCGCGCGGTTCGCCTCCTCCGGGAACGGCCGGTCCAGGTCGTTGGTCCGCAGGCCGGCTTCCAGGTGGACGATCGGGATGCGTCGCCAGAAGGCGGCCGTCCCGCCGGCCAGGGCGGTCGTGGTGTCCCCCTGCACCACGACCGCCGCCGGACGGTCGTGTGCGAGCAGGTCGTCGACCCCCGTGATGAGGGCCGCCGCCAACTCCGCGAGCGAGCCGCTGCGCCGTTGTGGGCACAGGCTCACCTCGGGGCGGAGGCCGAACGGGAGGAGTGCCTCGGCGACGCGTCCCGGTTGTTGGCCGGTGTCCGCCACCCGCACCGTGAACCTCGGAGCATCGAGGAGACGGCGGATCAGAGGCGCGGTCTTCACCCCCTCCGGCCTGGTGCCGGCGAGGATCAGAACCTCTCGTGTCGACGACCTGCTCGCACACATGGTGGGTCAGCTCCTGGCGGTCGCGCGGCGACGCCGGTGGAGCGAGAACCCGCCGACGGTGCCCGCCGCGAGCGCGCCGATACCGAGTGCGAGTGGTGCCCCGGCGAGCGGGATCACCGGGATGGGCGGCGCGACCGCGTTGGCCCCGCAGTTCGACGTGCCGATGGTGACGCCCGCCAGCGCCCCGCCGAGAGCCGTGAGGTTCAGCGCGGTGACGCTGAGCTGACCGACGCCCGAGCTGCTCTGGCCGTTGAGGGTGAGGTCGATCAGCCCCGGCACGCTCAGCCCGGTGTTCGGTGCCGGGTTGGCCGGCAGGTTGAGCAGCGTCGTCTCGACGCCCAGCAGGGTGGAGGTGATGCGGGCGTTGACCAGGGTGGTCGTGCCGGTCGCGGACGGGCTGCTGGTGGCGGTGCAGGACGAGTAGATGGCATCGGCGACCAGGGCGATCGTGGCGAGACCGTTGGTGCCGAGGTTCAGCGTCACCGCCGCGCCGGGCGTGACGAGGCATGAGCCACCCGCGCCGATGGACACCGTGCCCCCTACGCCGAGCACGCCGGCGCAGGCCGCCGAGGTGCCGTCGTTGAAGGCACGGACGTTCTGCGCCAACACCCCGGCGGTGATGACGGTCTGACCGCCGAGCACCGCCAACGGCGGGTTCTGGTTACCGGAGATCGATTCGGTGGTGCCGTCGTTCGTCGCCGACGCGGTGCCGGAACTCGCGAGACCTCCACCGAGCAGGCTGATCTGTAGCGCGGAGGCCGAGGACTGGGATGTGTCGGCCAACGCCGGGGAGGCCGCCAGGACGGCCATGGCGAGGCCACCGGCCAGCACCGCAGCGGTACGGGCGAGACCGGATCTGACTCGTGGCATAGATGTCTACTTTCTGACGTGGGCGGTTGTGGGGCGGTCTGTGGTGGGGGTGGTGAGGTGCGTGAGGTGGACCAGGTGCCGTGGCGGTCTTATCGAGCGAGGTCCGGCGACACGGCTCGAACCGCGCGCCGGATGCGCCCGCCGTGGCTGGGGCTGGGCCGGTACGGCCACGGCCACTCGTCCGATGGCCCGGACCGGAGCCGGTTGTGGCTTGGGGTCGGCGGCGCGGGCGGTCTTCTGCCAGTCGGTGCGGGCGGTCACCATGCGGGCGAAGGCCAGCCAGACCGCGAGCGACTGGGCGTAGCTGTAGAGCCAGTGGCAGACGCCGAGCAGCAGAGCCTTGCCCACCGACAACTGCGGCTCACAGCGAATCCGGTAGACGATCCCCCACAGGGCGAACGGCCCGACGCCGAAGACGAGCACCAACGGTGGTACGCCCCACCCGCCGCTGTTCCACCAGCCGGCCAACCCGCCGGCGGTGCGGTCGACGTACCAGATCATCACCGCCAGGCAGGCGGCGTAGATCGGCGTGCCGAGGAGTTGGGTCCACGGCGCGGCCAGGAAGTGGGCGATCTCCAGCGTCGCGGAGTTCCTGATCCGGGGGGAGCGCAGCACCCGGCCCAGATAGCGGCCACACTGCATCGAGCCCTGAGCCCAGCGGGTCCGCTGCCGCACCAGCGGTCCGATCCGGGTCAGCGCCTCCTGGGCCACCCAGCTCTCCGCGCAGTACTCGGTGCGTCCGCCGGCCAGCAGGATGTGCAGGCCCAGCTCGAAGTCCTCGAGCAGGGCGCCGTGCCATGGGGTGCCGTGCTCGGCGGCGATGTCGTTGAGCAGCGACAGGCGGGTGAACTGGCCGTTGCCGCCCATCGCCACGCTGCCGGTGTGCCGACGCAGGGACTGCATGGCGGCGATCGGCGCGCGGAACTCCATGTCCTGGAGCCGGATGAGCAGCCGTCCCCAGCGGCTGACCTCGGTCGCCGGGGCGTACCGACGCGGCGCGCACTGGAGCATGCGCACCTCCACCTGCACGGCGCCGACGTCCGCCGCGCCGAAGTACTGCCGGCCGGACAGGGCGACGGCCCCCTGTGGGTCGAGCCGGCTGTCCGCGTCCAGGACGCCGACGATTACCCGGCTGCGGTCGACGTCGGCCGGCAGCGACTGCTCGATGCACCGCCAGGCGGCGTTCAGCGCGGCGCCCTTGCCCTGCCGCGCGTCCGGTAGCTGACGCCGGACGACGTGCACCCGGGGCTCATCGGCGAACGCGGTCAGTTCGGCGAGCGTGCCGTCGTCGGAGGCGTCGTCCACGCACCAGACGGTCACCTGCGGGAAGTCGCCGAGCAGCCGCCGCAGCGTGCCGCCGATGACGGACGCCTCGTTACGGCACGGCACGATGATGTGCCAGTCGAAGCCGTCCGGGCTGCCGCCCCGGGTACGTCGGGTCTTCAGGTGGAAGACCAGGATGCTCAGCACGTACGCGCAGAAGCTGACGCACAGCAGGAACGCCGCTGTGTTGAGCAGCGCGAGGGTCTGCGTCTCAGCGGACACCGGCGATCGCCCCCCGCATGCGCTTGGTACGGCTCACCAGGACGACGAACAGGATGGCCACGGCGATCAGGCCGGCCGTCGTGATCACGGATCCGATCAGCACGTGGCTGCGCTCGTAGCCGAGCCGGAAACCCCAGGTCTGCATCGAGACCACCACCGCGGCGAGGCGCACCTGGTTCACCGTGATCAGCAGCAGGGTGGCGATTCCCAGGGCGTTCAGTCCCCGGGACACCGAGATGCGCCGGAACCCGACGAGCGTCGAGGCCAGCACGATCGGCGGTATCAGCAACATGGCGACCGAGCATCCACTGGAGACCATGAAGCCGACCCAGCGCTCGTCGAGCGGGAAGATGACCGCCGCGCCGATCGACCTGGCGTGCGCCAGGCCGACGGCGTCAACGAGGCGGGCGTTCAACCAGGCCTCGCCGCTGGCGATGTCGTGCCAGCGCCACAGGGTCGCGGCGGCCACGGCGACGCCGAACAGGATGCCGGTCGTCGCGCGTAGCCATGCTCCCCAGGTGGAGGAACCTGTCATCGCTCACGGCCCAGCATGGCGACGAACCACAGCGCCAGGCCGAGCACGACCAGGCCGATGCCGACCAGCAACCACGACTGGATGGCGACGCCGGTTGCCGCCAACCCTCCGCCGATGTGTGGACCCTTGGTAGGTCTTCCGTACATGGCCAACCCCCTCGTGAACTCGAAGGTCAGGATGGCATCGGTAGAATCGGGCAAACAGGATAAAAACCCACAGAAACCCTAAAGAGTGATTAAATACCCCTTGCGGAGGGGCGGGGGCCGCCGATCTACCGGCATCCCTTGCGCCGCAACAGATTCGAAGCCCCGAGACGTGGTCCAGAGGTGGTCAAGATGGTGACCGGATACCCCCGCAGGACGGGCCCGGCGGCAACGTCCCGATGGCGCGCCATGGCCCGCTGGCAGAAGGCCATGGTCGCGCTGACCGTGGTCTTCGCGGTGCTCTGCGCGGGCGTCGTCACGGTCGGCTTCGGTCTGAAGCACCGATACGAGGGCCGGGTGCAGCGCGAGGACATCCTCGGTCAGGGCACCGGTCCCCGCGACGAGCGTCGGTGGAAGTCGGGGCCCCTGAACCTGCTGCTCCTCGGGTCGGACTCCCGCGACGGTGAGCCCGATCAGGCCCTCTACCCGGGGCAGCGCTCGGACACCATCATGCTGGTGCACATCAACGCCGCCCGGGACGCGGCCACCGTCGTCTCGATTCCCCGGGACAGCTACGTCGACGTTCCCGCGGCCGGATCGGTGTGGTCCGGCGGACTCAACAAGATCAACGCTGCGTTCGCCTTCGGCGGCGCCGCGCTGGCCGCCGAGACGGTCGCCAAGCTCACCGGTCTCCCCCTGGACGGGGTGCTGGTGGCCAACTTCGCCGCCGTCCGCAAACTCGTGGACGCGGTGGGCAACATCAACGTCTGCCTGCCGTACACGGTCACCTCCTCGGACACGAAGGTCACCTGGACCGCCGGCTGCCACGACCTGGACGGCAGGGCGGCCGACGACCTGATGCGGCAGCGGCACGGGGTGCCCGGCGGCGACTTCGGGCGCATCTACGACCAGCAGCTAGTGGTCCGCGCCCTCGCCGAACGGATCAGCTCGACGAGTCTGCTCACCAACCCGACACGACTTGACCGGGTACTCACCACGGCGGCCGAGTCGCTCGTCGTCGACCGTGACCTGGACCTGGCCGACCTCGCCCTCGCGGTGCGCCGGGTCAGGCCCGAGACCGTCCAGTTCGTCACCGCCCCCTTCAGCGACGCCAACCTCCAGACCCCGGCCGGATCCGCGGTACGGCTGGACGAGGTGAAGGCCCCGGCTCTCTTCGCGGCCGTACGCGAGGACCGTGTCGCGCAGTGGCTCGCGGCCAACCCGCAGACGGCGCCGGCCAACTGAGCCGTGCCGCCCGCCGCGCGGCACGACAAAACCAACGGGGTACGGGGATGTCGTCGAGCGCTGGTGCAGGGAGGTCGGAACGCGGGCTGTTCCGGGAAGCCCTCTGCTCGGGCTGGCCGGCCTGTGCCTGGGCCACGCTGCTCGACGCTTCGGCCGTCTCAGCGACGAGGCTCTTGCGCTGGCGGAGTCGCTGATCACGCCGGGTGGACACGGGCATGAGCGGTATGCCGCAGAGGCATCACGATGACTCTGCGGCATACCGCTCACCGGCACGTCGGCACGGCGTGCAGCCGACCGAACGGCCGGCGCGCTCGTTCAGCGCGACCGCTGCCAGTAGCGGCACGTCCAGTCGACCTGGTGCAGCTCGTCGTCGATGCCGTGCTCGGCACGGAAGTCGTCGACGGCCTGCTTGCACCCGCGTACGGCGTGGTAGTCGTCGATGATCACGTACCCACCGACCGACAGCTTCGGGTAGAGCGAGCGCAGCGCCACCATGGTCGAGTCGTAAAGGTCCCCGTCCAGACGCATCACCGACAGGCGCTCCACCGGTGCAGTGGGCAGGGTGTCCGAGAACCAGCCCTTGAGGAAGCGGACCTGGTCGTCGAGGAGCCCGTACCGTTCGAAGTTGGCCTGCACCTGCTCCTGCGACACGGCCAGGAAGGGCACCTGCCACAGCGCGTCCTCGACGTCCTCGACCCGTCTGGGGTCCGGCTTCGGCAAACCGCGGAACGAGTCCGCGACCCACACCGTGCGGTCCCGGTCACCGTAGGCGCGCAGCATCCCACGCATGAAGATGGTCGCGCCGCCCCGCCAGACGCCGGTCTCGATCAGGTCGCCGGGCACGCCCCGGTCCAGCACGTCCGCGATGCACCGCTCCAGATTGTCCAGCCGGCGCAGCCCGATCATCGTGTCGGCCTCCGGTGGCCAGTCCCGACCGTTGGCCCGTGCCTCCGCGTCGAACGGGAACTGGAGCACCAGCTCCAGCCCCTTGCGGTGCAGCAGGTGCCGGCCGCGCTGGAAGAGCTCCCCGTGCAGGGAACCCCGGCGTGGCTGGTAGGGCATCCACGTCTCGCGGAAGATGTATCTGGTCAGCGCCTTCTTCAACAGGTCGCAGTAGAGCGCGCGGGGATCGTCCAGCATCGGGTCGGACGACTGGGCGGGCGCCAACATCTCACTCATCGGCAATCTCCTTATCGGTGTCTCTGGTCGGCTGCTGGCGGACCGTCCCGGACCGTGTGAGCAGCCGTCCCCTGGTGTGCCGGCGTCAGCGTTCGACGTCGCCGACGGCGACCGCGCGACGCAGCACGATGGACGTGGAAGAGAGTCGTTCCGTACCGAGTCGTCCAGCGGGCAGGAGTTCCTGCCCGTAGGTCGACCACCGGCCCGTCGGGTCGGGGATGGGCGTCTGTGCGGGCGACGGCGGCGTCACGGCCTCGGCCGTCGCCGACCGCCAGGTCGCCTCGGGCCGGGCCAGTGGCCGTCCGAGCACGCTGACGCCGGGCCCGCCGCCCCGGACGGACGAGCCAGACGCGGGCTCGGGACCGGGCGGAATGTCGGTCACCACCGGGTTGGGCTCGGTGATGGCATCCTCGATGCGGGTCGGCCGGACCGGCGTTCGAGGCAGGCGGCCATTCGCCTCGCCCGCAGCCCGCTCGACCGGAGCCGCCCGCTCGGTCGGCGTCGGCCGCTCGACGGCGGTGCCGTCGACCGTCCTGCCGCTCGCGGAGGTGCGCGTCGATCCACCCGGGTCCCGGCGGTGCCGCCCGCCCGTGCTGCCGGAGGAGTCCTCGACGAGCGCGCTGACCAGTTCCCGGATGACGGCGCCCGACCTCGCCGCCGGCACCGACAGGGTGTCGTGCACCGAGTCCGGTGTCGGAGTCGGTTGCTGACCGGCCACCCGGTGGTCGCTACGCGCCTCCGCGCCGATGACCACGACACCGGCCAGGGGAAGCCCGAGGCGCTGCACGAGCCGGGCGGCCCGCGTACCGTCGTCGAGGTTCGTCCGGCCGGCCCGGATGACCAGCAGCACCCCGTCCGTGTGCTGGGCGAAGGCGGAGATCTCCCGTCCCGCCAGGATCGGCGGCGCGTGTACGAGCACGCAGTCCTCGTCCTCGCCCAACGCGTTGAGAAGTCCGCCCAGGTCGTGCAGGGCCTGCGTGTCGGCGCCCTCGCGGGGTTCGGCCGGCAGGACGGTCAGGGTGGGGAAGTCGACCAGGCGCACCGGAGAGCGCTTCTGCGTGAGGACCTGTTGCCAGGTGTGCGGCGCCTCCGGGAAGTGGCCGGACAACACCGGGTCCCGTACCGCCCCGTCCACCAGGGTGGCCCGGCAGTGCTCGTCGGCCAGACCGAGACCCAGCAGCGCGGTCACCAGCGCCTTGCCGTCGTCGTCGTGGGCGCTGGTGACCAGCAGCCTCCGGCGCGGCAGCGGAGCGGTGAGCACACTGAGCGTCGAGATCGTGGCACGTACGGCGTCGACGACGTCGGTGCGCGCGTAGAGCGCGCTCGCGTGGTGGCGGGAGAAGCGGCGCGGCAGCTTCGGCAGCACGCCGAGGACCGGCAGGCCCAGGCGCGCCTCGACCTGCCCGACGTCACGGAGTCGGCTGTCGAACCGGTCGCGCAGGAGCGTCGCGCCCCAGCCGGCCAGCAGTCCGGCCAGGGCACCGAGCACCCCGTTCAACAGTGGCTTCGGAAAGGCGGGAGTGGTCGGCGCGCTCGCGGTGTCGAGCACCCGGGCGCTGATGCTGGTCGAGCCGCCCATCTCCAGTTTGCTCAGGCGTTCGCTGGCGGCGCGGGACGCCGCGTTCGCGATAGCGGCGGCCTGGGCTCCGGAACCGGCGCTCGCGTGCACGGTGATGATCTGCAGACCGAGTTCGTACTCACCGCTGACGTGCCCGAGCACCGCGTGCTCGGGCAGTCGCAGCGTGCGTGCCGTCTCGATCGCCACCTCCCGGGAACCGACGAGCCGAGCGATGGTGGGTGTGAGGTTCTGCGCGAGGGCCAGATCCGCGGGTCGGCTCTCGTCGGTCTGTTCAGCGCTGACCAGTACGGACGCCTCGGCCTCGTAGCGGGCCGGGAGGAGTTCGGTGACCCCCTGGGCGGCGGCCAGGCCCGCGCACAGGCCGATCAGCGGTACGCCCACGCGGCGCCAGGAGGCACCGAGCAGGCCCTTGACATCTATCGACGCGCTCATCAGGCGATCGCCTCTCTTGTTGGGTGCCCGGCCTCGGCGGGCGGTGTGCGAAAGGGGCGAGTGGGGAACCGCAGCCCGCGCCAGGTGGCGCAGAGGGTGTCGGCGATGCGTTCCCAGTCGAACTCGGCGTCGGCCCGGCGCAGCCCCTGGTTGGCCAGCCGGCCGGCGAGTGGGGGATCGTCGCGCAGTCGCGCGAGGCAGGCCGCCAAGGCGGGTACGTCACCGGCGGGAAAGACCAGGCCGGCGTCGCCCACCACGTAGGGGATCTCGCCGACGTCGCTGCCCACGACCGGTACGCCACAGGCCATGGCTTCGACTAGCACCCGGCCGAACTGCTCGCGCAGCGGGATGCCGATCCACGGCAGGGTGTTGCGCTGCACCACCTCGACCGACGGCATCGCCAACGCGTCCATCCGGTTCAGCAGAGCGGGCAGTTCGGAGTGCCCGGCCCAGCCGTGCCGGTGCACCCGGCCGGGCCGTCGCGCGGCTGCCCGTTCGATCTCGCCGCCCAGGCTGCCGTCCCCGACCAGCGACACGTCGCAGTCGATCAGCTCGGCGGCGCGCAGCAGGTCCGTGACGCCCTTGTGCGGCTCGAACCGGCCGACGAATCCGACCGTGAACGGGCGCATCGCCGGATCGGTGGGCAGCGGACGGAACGTCCGGGTGTCCACACCGAGCGGCACGATCGTGGCCGGACCCCGGTAACCCTTGACGCGCAGCACGTTGAGCGCCGCGGGCGTGATCGGGAAGGCGTGGTCCACCGACAGGTAGGACTGCCGCTCGATCCGGGGAAACGGCACCGGGAACCGGGTCACCACGTTCTGCGCGGCGTAGAGGGTGGTGGGCACCCCGGCCCAGCAGCGTTGGCGCAGCCGCAGGGCCTGCCAGGTGGTGAGATAGGCCGCCTCGCCGATGACGTGCAGGATGTCGGGACGGCTGGTGGTCACGCCGTGGTTGCCGGGGAGCCGGAACAGCACCGAGGCCATGTGCCCGGTCAGTGATTCGCCGAGCAGGTGCGGCACGACGTGGTACCGCAGTCGACGGTGTCGCCCGGTGAGCCGGGCCAGCTCGCGTCGTGTCACCGGGGAGACGTCCGCGGCGAGCACGGTCAGGGTGACGTCGGGCTGTCCACACAGCACGTCGAACAGGTCCGTCCAGTGCTCGGTCCGCTTGCCGACGACCGTGATCAGGACGTGCATCACGCTCCTCCTTCCGTCTCTGTTCGGGTGACCGCGATCCGACCGATGCGGGTCCAGGCCCGCAGCCGTGCCGTTCCGGCTCGCGGTTGCAGGGGCATCCGCACGCCGGCCAGACCGATACCGATCAGCGCGCGCAGCAGCACGGCACCGCGTACGGCGCGCAGGGTGCCGGCGCGGTGTCGGGCGAAGTACCGCAGCATGCTGCGGTACAGGTGGGGCCAGATCCATGCCGGGTCGGAGCTGCTCGCGCCGCCGGTGTGCAGGGCGGTCACCGACGGCACGTACAGCACCTCGGCGCCGCGCCGGGCGGCCTGGAGGCACAGCTCCTCGTCCTCGTAGTACAGGAAGTAGCCCTCGTCGAGGCCGCCGACCGATTCGAACAGGTCGGTGCGCACCGCCAGGCACGCCCCGGAGACCCAGTCCACCGCCACCGGCTGCGATCCCCGTGCGCAGGCGTCGTAGGCGGCCCGGCGCCGCCGGCAGCTGAGCAGCCGGCGCAGTGCGATCGGCGTCAGCGACCCACCGAAACGGCTGGCCAGCACCGTGCCGAGGGACTCGAACCGGTGCGCGCTGATCGCGATCCGGCCGTGCGCGTCGACGAGTCGCGGTCCCGCGATGCCCACCGACGGCCGGCTCCGGATGACCCGGACCAGTTCCGCGGCCATGCCGGGGCCGATCACGCAGTCCGGGTTGACCAGGAGTACGACGTCGGTGTCGATCCCCGCCGCGGCCCGATTCACCGCGCTGGCGAAGCCGGTGTTGACTGTGCTGGCGAGGACCGTCACCTCCGGGAAGCGGCGTCGGACGAGCGCGACCGTGCCGTCGGTGGAGGCGTTGTCCACCAGCCGCACCGGCAGTCCTTCCCGCCGTAGCGCGGTCAGGGCGGCGACGATCTGCCGCTCCGAGTTGTGGGTCACCACCACGGCGGTGGCGTCGGCGTTACTCATGCCGGAACTCCCGTGGAGTGCACCGGACGACGCAGGAGCGGCACCCCTGCCAATCGTCGGAGCGGCCTACCTTCCTGTTCTGCGGTGAGCAGGGTCAGCGCCGGCAACAGGCCCAGTTCCCAGTGCCCGTCGGTCGGCGCCGCGAAGACGGCGGCGGCCAGGAAGCCGCAGGACAGCGCCGCGAACGGCAGGGTGATCCCGTCCCGTCCGCGCAGGCCGACGCGGATGCTGCGCAGGATCGGCCAGAGGACGAACAGGAGGCCGACCAGCCCGAGGTTCGCCAGCACCGTGACGTAGAAGGCGTGGTAGACCGGCCCGACGTCGGTGAAGGTGAAGCCGGACAGGTAGACGTCGGGTGTGCTCTGTCCGAGGCCGGCGCCGACCAGCGGCTGGTCGGCGAAGACGCCCAGACCCACCGACGACTCCACGGCCCGGTAGCCGGCGGACTGCTGAAGACCCTTGGCGATCTCGCCGGCCCGGTCCCGTACCCCCGGTTGCAGGGCGAGGACCGCCGCCACCGCGACCGCGGCTGCGGCGGTCGCGGCCAGTCCGGTGCGGACGGCCCGCCCGCCGCGGACCAGCATGATCAGCAGGGTCAGCGCGGCGGCGAGCCAAATTCCCCGGTACGACGCCAGCACGACGTCGACGGCGAAGAACCCGGCGAGCAGGAGGACCCCGTTGCGACGCCACCCCCGCAGTCGACCGGCGGCCCAGATCAGCGGCGGGACCGCCATGAGGGTGATGAGTCCGCCGTGCCGCCCCGGCGTGGTGACCGAGAGGGCGGTGAAGGCGCCCGCCAGCACCACGTACAGGATCCCGGCCGCCAGGATTCGACGGGCGGTGGTCAGGGTGTGGGTCGCGACGAAGAAGTACACCGGGATCGTGGCCATCTGGTACGCGGCGACCAGTACCTCCTCGGGGACGTTGCCGACGGCCAGGCCGTAGATCGCGGCCACGACGGTCAACCCGACGAGGCTCAGCATGCCGACGTCGGCGGGGGTACGCCGGGTCGGACCCTCCACCCGCAGCCAGTGCCGTACGGCCAGCGCGGCGCCGCCGGCGGCCAGCAGCAGCACCTTCACCGCGATGAATCCCCGGACGTCACCGCCGCTGAGCACGACGCCGAGCACTGCGCCGCCGATGATGCCGACCGGCAGCACCGCCCAGGGCCAGAGCAGGAAGACGCCAACGGCGAGCACGCCGGCTGCGGCGGCCAGGCCGACCGGCCCGGGCAGCAGGGTGACCACGGTGACCAGGGCGCCCAGCCCGGCGCCGCCGAGGAGCACGGTCGGTGCGACGATCGGCACTCTCATCGGGGCAGTCCCGCCAGCAGTGAGCGCAGCCGTACGCCCCGGACCGACCAGCTGTTGCGGGCGGCGACCGCCCGGCGTCGGGCCACCTGTTCGGGCGTGCCGGCGTGGTCCAGCGCGGCGTCGATGGCGGCGGCGAAGCCGGCCGCGTCGTCGGCGAGCGCGATGACGTCGGCGAGCGCTCGCAACGCCGGCAGCGGCGTCGCGACGACAGGCTTGCCGAGGGCGAGGTACTCGTAGCACTTCTTCGGGTGCACGTAGTCGACGAGGCTGCCGAACCGGTACGGGATGACGGTGACGTCGCAGGCCCGCAGGATGTTCGGCACCTCGGCGAAGTCGACGGCGTCCACCATCTGCACGTTGGACAGGTGCAGCAGCGGTGCCCGGCCGGCGCGGGTGGACGGTCCGATCAGCACGAAGGTCCACTCGGGATGCGCCCGGGCGACCTCGGCGACCAGGTCGCCGTCGAAGGCGCGGGTGTCGACCGCCCCGCTGTAGCCGATCAGTGGCCGGCGCAGGCCCGTCAACCAGGGCGCGACGGGGCCGTCCGGCGAGAAGTGCTCCGGATCGCAGCCGTTGGCCAGGACCACCGGGGCGGGGTCGACGGCGGGCATCCGTTCCGGCAGCGCGCTGGACGAGGCGAGCACCAGGTCGGCCGCGCCGACGGCCGAGTCCAGCGCCCGGCGCAGGTGTCGACGGTTCCAGCGTCTCGTGAACGTCCAGTCCAGGTCGGTGGCGTCGTACACCACGGCGGACGCGTCCAGGCGGCCGGCGACCGGCGCCGCCAGATCCTCGTCCAGCCACAGCAGTCGTACCGAATCGGCGCGCCGACGGAACCAGCGACGGAGCCGCAGCGCGGCGAACCAACGGTTGACCCGGTTGACCGGTGGAACGTGCCGGCCGAACGGCAGCAGCGCCGGCCCGGCGCACTGCCACAGGCCGTCGGCCACCTGGCGGACGCGCAGCCGCCAGCGGGGGAGGTGACCGGCGGGATCGACGAAGAGCACCCGGTGGTCGACGGTCAACTCGCGCGCCAGCGCGTGCTGACGGTGGGCGCCGTTGGCCCAGCGGGTGCCGCTGAAGACGACCACCCAGTCCCGGTCGCCGGTGACCGTGGTGTCGACGGTCGGCGCCGGTCGGCGGAGCGTGCGCTCAGCCACGGCTCGACCGATGCATCGGGCGGGGTCCTCCGGAGGGCAGCACCTCGTCCTCGCCCAACCGTCCGAGCACCGGGCGGGCGCGCTCGTCGTCCAGGCGCAGCAGGCGCGCGCCGGCGTGGCGGTCCAGCCAGCTCCGTACCGCGTTCGCCGCGATCCGGCGGTTGACCCAGTTGATCAGTGGCAGTGCGTCACCCCAGGGCAGTGCGGTGGGGACGACCGCGTGCCAGGCGGCCGAGCCGATCGGGGTCACCTCGCAACGCCAGCGGGGACGCCGTGCCGGCGGGTCGACGATGAGCAGCCGTTGCCCGGGCGTCAACTGGCGCAGCACCGTCGAATGTCCGTCGACGGACCACCGGGTGCGGCTGAACAGCACCAGCCAGTCGCGGGTGTCGCCGTCGGGCAGCGGGCCGACATCGCCGCGCAGCGCGGCGAGCAGGTCGGCCATTCCCAGCTGCACGGGTCGACCGAACAGCCGCTTGACCAGGTGGTCGACGAGCAGCACGACCCGGAAGATCGCCATCCGGTGCCGGGGTTGGGTCGTCCGCAGGTAGCCGACCATGCTGCCCAGGAGGTGCCGGAAGCGGATGGTTGGTCCGAGCAACCGGCAGGACGCTCCCCGACTGTGGGTCACCACCGCGTCGGGGATCATCCACAGTTGGTGGCCGGCCTGCTGGAGTTGACGGGCGAGGATGGCGTCGTTCCAGTAGACGGGGAACGTCTCGTCGAAGATGGTCTGCCGTCCGAGCACCGCGCGGCGCAGCAGCATGCAGCTACCGGAGGCGAGTTGCCGGGGGCGGCTGAAGTCCTCGCCGCGCATCTCGAACCGGTGCAGCGCCTGCCGGAACCCGGGCAGGCGGCGCAGCGCGGTGACGAGCGCGATGGAGGCCGCGAAACTGGGCTGCTGGACGTAGTGCTGCTGGAACGTGCTGTCCGGGTTGAGGTACAGCGGGCTGACCCCGGCAACGCCCGGCCGCTCGCGCAGATGGTCGATCATCCGGGACAGGGCCTTCGGGTGGAACCGGACGTCGCTGTTGAGCAGCAGGACCAACTGCCCGGTCGACCGGCGGTACGCCTGGTTCACGGCGGCGGCGAAGCCGGTGTTGCGACTGTTGCGGATCAGGCGGACCCGGGGCTGCTCGGCGAGCATCTCGGCGGAGCCGTCCGAGGAGGCGTTGTCGACGGCCACCACCTCGTAGTCCAGGTCGGCCGGGGCGGTCGCGGCCAGAGACTCCAGGCACTGCCGGGTCTGCTCGCGCGTGTTCCAACTGATCAGCAGGACCGAGAGCAGCGGGGCGCCCATCACGACACGCTCCGGTCGTCCCGGCGGGCGAAGATCCGCAGCAGGTCGCCCTGGCGCGGGTGCGTCACCCGGGGCGAACCGCTGGCGGCGACGTCGGCGACGAGGAGGTTCCGCGCGTTGCGCCACCGGGCCGCCGGTCGCCAGTAGAACCGCGAGAAGACCGTGTCGTGGGCGATGACCCGGAAGCCGCTCTCCACCAACAGCCGGCTGAGCGTGTCCGGGGTGAAGTGCCACCGGTGATACGCCGGAGCGATGGCGGGCCAGTGGGCGCCGAGTCGGTGGGCGGCGGCGGAGGCGATGTTGGGTACTTCGAGGGCGAGCCAGCCGCCGGGGGTGAGGGCGGTGTGGGCGGCGTGCAGGAAGGCGCGGGGGTCTTGGACGTGTTCGAGGACGTGGAAGGCGCAGATGGTGTCGGCGGTGAGGGTGGGTGCGATGGTTTCGAAGTAGCCCTGGTGTACGGGCATGTGGAGGTGGTCGCGGGCGTAGGTGGCGGCGGCGTGGCTGACTTCGATGCCGGTGGCGTTGATGCCGGTTCGTTGGGCGGCTTCGAGGAAGTAGCCGCCGGCGCAGCCGGCTTCGAGCAGGGTGGTGGGGCGGGCGGTGGTGAGCAGCCACCGCAGCCGGCGGGCCGCCTCGAACCGGCGCTGGCCGGCCGAGGAGAAGTACTCCTGGTACCCGTCGGTGGTGTAGTAGGCCTCGTCGTACAGCTCCTCCGGGGCCGGCGCGTCACCGGCCGTCCACACGAAGCCGCAGTCGGCGCAGCTCCAGAGCAGGTCGCCGAGCGTCGGCGAGTGTCCGCCGGCGCGGCCGCAGAGCCGGCAGCGGACCAGCTCGATCCCATCCAGTTTCATCGGGTACTCCGTCGGTGTCGTGGCGTCCGGGCGATCAGCCGGAGCAGGTCGCCGAGGCGCGGATGGGTCAGCCGCGGTGAGCGGAGCCCGATCAGGTCGGCGGGTAGCAGGTGGCGCGCGTGCCGCAGCCGGTACCGCAGCGGCATGTAGTAGCGGAAGACGGTGGTGTCCTGTCGGACCACCTCGAAGCCGGCGTCGGTGACGAGCCGGACCAGCGTGGCGGGGGTGAAGTGCCAGCGGTGGTAGCGCGGCTGCAGACCTGGCCAGTCGGTGCCGAGTCGGTGGGCGGCGGCGGAGGCGATGTTGGGTACTTCGAGGGCGAGCCAGCCGCCGGGGGTGAGGGCGGTGTGGGCGGCGTGCAGGAAGGCGCGGGGGTCTTGGACGTGTTCGAGGACGTGGAAGGCGCAGATGGTGTCGGCGGTGAGGGTGGGTGCGATGGTTTCGAAGTAGCCCTGGTGTACGGGCATGTGGAGGTGGTCGCGGGCGTAGGTGGCGGCGGCGTGGCTGACTTCGATGCCGGTGGCGTTGATGCCGGTTCGTTGGGCGGCTTCGAGGAAGTAGCCGCCGGCGCAGCCGGCTTCGAGCAGGGTGGTGGGGCGGGCGGTGGTGAGCAGCCACCGCAGCCGGCGGCCCGCCTCGAACCGGCGCGGCCCGGCCCGGAAGTAGTCGTCGTAGCCGCCGTCGGCGAAGTAGTCCTCGTCGTAGCGGCCGTCCGCCTCGGCCTGCTCCTGCGCGGTCCAGGCGAACCCGCAGGCCCCGCAGCGGCGCAGCAGCCCACCGAGTTCGGGCCGGTGGTCCTGCCGCGGTCCACACACGAGGCACCGGGCGGTACTGCGGTCCACGCTCATCGCGGACCGCCCGCCGGCGGCGCGAGGATGGCCGCGGGAGCGCGCAGCAGCCGGTGCAGCCGCATCCGGTCGCTCGCGCTGACGTGTCCGCCGATGACCAGCAACACGGCGGCGACGAGCAGGGTCAGACCCGCCCGGCTGCTGACGGCGAGGGCGGCGTCGAGTCGGCCCGGGCCGTCCGGCAGGTACCGGCTTGCCGCGCCGGCGACCAGTCCGGCCGCGACCGCCACGGCGACCGGCGGCCAGATCGCCCGGGCCAGCGGCGTCAGCCGTCGGGCCGTCGCCGAGTGGAAGTCGACCAGGAAGTACGCGGTGCTGAGCAGCACGGCCACGGCGGTCGACAGTGGTACGCCAAGCGGTCCGCAGAGCCAGATCAGCGGCACCGTGAGGGCCAGGTTGAGGACGACGGAGAGAAGCACGTACCGGGTCTCCAGGCCGGGTCGGCCCTCGGCCCGGGCCACCACGGTGGTCGCTCCGCTGATCAGGTTGAGGGCGTAGGCGGGGGTGAGCACGAGGATGTTCACCGTGGCCCAGGCGACCGGGTGTCCCAGCCAGAGCCGGACCAGCGGATCGGCGCTGACCATCAGGGCCGCGGCGGCCGGCGCGAGGAACAGGGCGAGGTACCGGGTGGCCGTCAGGTGGAACCGGTCCAGCCAGTCGGCGCCGCGGCTGACCGAGCGGGCGACCGCCGCGGGGAACAGCACGACCAGGGCTAGCCCCGGCGGCAGGCGCAGCAGGTTGAGCAGGCGGCTGCCCAGGTCGAAGTCGCCGGCGACGGCGGGACCGAAGACGCCGCCGAGGACGAGGCGGTCGAGTTCCACGTTGACCATGCCGGCGCCGGCGGACACCTGCACCCGCATGCCGTACCCGCCGACGCGGCGCACGTCGCGCAGGCGCAGCCGTCCCCAACGCGGTGACAGCTCCGGACGCTGCCGGTGGCTGGCCCCGGCGAGCAGGAGGCTACGGATCGCGCCGGTGGCGGCGGCGGAGGCGGCCAGCGCCGCCAGGCCACCACCGAGGCGTACGACCAGGATGGTCAGCGCGGTGCCGAGCACGGCGGTGCCGGCGCTGATCGCCGCGAGCGACCCGTACCGCTGGCCGCCTTCGAGGACGGCACGCCAGGGCAGCTCGACGGCGCCGGCCACCAGACCGAGAACCAGCCAGAGCGTCGCGTGCCACGCCTCGTCGGCGAGGTCGCCCAGCCGCAGCAGCCCGGTGACCCACGGCCAGCAGACGCCGAGTGCGCCCACGGTGAGCAGACCGAGCAGGACTGCCCAACCGAGCGTGAGCCCCTGCAGTCGGCGTACCAGGTCACGGTCCGTCGCGTTCACGGCCTTGGCCACCTCGCGTACCAGCGCGGAGCCGAGTCCGAGATCGATCAGCGCGGCCATCGTCAGCAGGCCGGTCAGCACGACCCAGACGCCGAACTCCCGGGGGCCGAGGCTCTGGTAGACGACCGGCACCGAGACCAGTCCGGACACCGCCATGACCACCCGCGCGCCCAGCATGCTGGCCGTGTTGCGGGTGACCTGGGTGTCGACCGCGTCGGTGGCGCTACCCACGGGGGAACCCCCGGAACAGCTCGACGACGGTCAGCAGCAGCAGGGCCAGGTCGACCCGCATCGACCGGCAGTTGAGGTAGAGCAGGTCGCAGCGGAGCTTGTCCTCCACGGTCGCCGCATAGCCGCCGGTGAGTTGCGCGATGCCGGTCAGGCCGGGGCGGATCAGGTGCCGCAGGTCGTAGTGGGGCAGACCGTCGAAGCCGGCGATGAACTCGGGACGCTCGGGGCGCGGGCCGACGAGGCTCATCTCGCCGCGTACGACGTTCCAGAGCTGGGGGAGTTCGTCGAGCCGGGAGCGTCGTAGCCAGCGGCCGACGCGGGTGATCCGGGCGTCGTCGGGTTGGGCGAGGACGGGACCGGTGGCCTGTTCCGCGCCGACCCGCATGGTCCGGAACTTGACCAGCCGGAACAGCCGGCCTCCCGCGCCGACGCGGTCCTGAAGGTAGAACGGCGGGCCGGTGAACGAGACCACGGCGGCGATCAGCGCGATCAGCGGGACGACCACGACGGCGCTGAGCAGGGTCACGGCGAGGTCGAAGGCCCGCTTGAGTCGTTCGTGCCGGGGTCGGCCCGCGCCGGAGGCGAGGCGGATCCAGGGCAGCCCGCCGAAGCGGGCCATCGCCGGCGCGCGCAGCAGCCCGTAGACCGGTCGTGCCAGCACCAGGATCTCGACCCCGGCGCTCAGGCAACTGGTCATCAGGCGCTCGTCGATGCTCTCCAGGGAGTGCTTGAGCAGCAGGAGTCGCGGGCGGACACGGGTGAGGACCGCGGCGACGTCCTCGGCGCGCGGCATCGGCAGCCGGGCGGCGACGTCGAACTCCTCGTCGAGCCGGTCCGGCACGGGGGCGGTGTCGTCCGGCTCGATGACCACCACGCGTACCCGCCGGTTGCTCTCCTGGGGCCTCGGGGTCCGCTCGCGCCGCTCGGCGCGGTGGACGGACGCCTGGTGGGCCCGCGCCGGGAACTTCGGCGTCGTACCGACACCGACCGGGACGTCGGCGCGGTCGAGCGACGCCGGAGAGTGGCCCGCACCGATGGGGCCCCGGGTCTTCCTCAACGCGTCGACCTCCTCGGTCAGGGACTCGCAGGGCATGCCGGCCAGCACCCCGGGAGCAAGTGTCAAGGACAAAAAGCCCAAGAGGGTCAAAACGGCAAAAAAAGGATTCTGGGGACGAGAGTGCCGATATGGCGGCAATCTGGGTGGGGAAAGCGTCCCTTTCCGGCGTTCCAGGCCAGCGCCGGTGGCCCGAGCCTGGGTCGCCGGCGTCGGCCCACGGCCCTGTCGTACCGAGGAGTTCCAGATGGTCCTGCCCGACATCGCCGTCAGTCCCGAACCGGCGGCAATCCCGGTGCCCCGGCGCGTACTGGTGATCGGCGGCGCCGGCTTCATCGGCAGCCACGTGGTCGCCCGGATGATGCTGATGGGTAGCGAGGTCCGCGTCCTCGACAACTTCTCCACCGGGAGGCTGGAGAACCTCGCCGACGCCGCGTACGGCGGGCTGACCGAGGCCGACGTGGTGACCGGCGACATCCGCACCCCGGAAGGGCTGGAGATCGTGCACCAGTGGCAGCCCGAGGTGGTGGTGCACCTGGCCGCGCAACCCAGCGTTCCGGCGGCCCGCCGCTCACCCCTGTACGACGCCGACGTGAACGTGTTCGGCACCGTCAACGTGCTCGACGCCTGCGTCCGCAGCGGCGTACGGCTGGTGATCAACGCGGCCAGCAGCGCCATCTTCGGCCGGGTACCCGCCAACGAGCTGCCGATCCGGGAGGACCACGCGATCGCGCCGGTCAGCCCGTACGGCATCAGCAAGGCCGCCGGTGTGCACTACCTCGACTGGTACGGGCGGCAGCACGGCCTGGCGTACACCTCGATGGTCTTCGGCAATGTCTACGGCCCGCGGCAGGAGGGCGGCGACTGCGGCGTGGTGTCCCTCATGGCGGATGCCCTCGTCCGGGGTCGGCAGGTGGTGATCTACGACGACGGCGCGCAGACCCGGGACTTCATCCACGTCAGTGACGTGGCCGAGGCGGTGGCGGTCGCCTCCCACCAACCGGGGGCGGGGATGGTCAACATCGCCTCGGGCCGGCAGACGAGCATCAACGAGGTGTACGCCGCCGTCCGGGACGCGTGCGGGGTCGACGCCGTGGCCCGCTACGAGCCGCTGCCCTGGCCGGGGGAGGTACGCACCATGGCGCTCGACATCCGCAAGGCCCGCGAGCTGCTCGGGTGGTACCCGAAGGTCGGTCTCACCGAGGGTGTGCGGATGACGGTGCGCGACGCCCGTCGCCGCCACGGCGGCCAGATCCTCAGCCAGGCGCGCGACCTCGACCCGGTGGCGGCGACCCAGTAAAGGCGGGCTACCGCCCCGACGTCTCGAGGCGCGGTGAGCGGGCGCGGGCGGTCTCGGCGAGAGCGGCGAACGCGGGGGTCCGCAACGCCTCCTCGAGCTGCTCCCGCCAGGGCGCCTGCGGGCTCACTCCGGCCACCCGCCACCGTCCGTGCCCCAGCACGCCGTAGGCGGGACGCCGGGCGGGGCGGGGGAACATCGTGTGCGGCACCGGCCGTACCCGCTCCGGGCCCAGTCCGGCCAGGTCGAACAGCGCCCGGGTCAGGTCGTACCAGGTCGAGTGGCCCGCGCTGGTGCCGTGGTAGATCCCCGGCGGGGCCACTCCGGCGTGGGCCGCCTGGCCCAGCTCCACCAACTGCCGGGCCAGCGCCCGGCTCCAGGTCGGCTGGCCGGTGTGGTCCGCCACCGCCCGTACCACGGGTGACGCAGCGGCCTGGGCGAGCATGGTGGCGACGAAGTTACGCCCATGCTCGCCGTACAGCCAGGCGGTCCGGACGATGTAGCCCTGCTCGGGCAGCAGCCGCAGCAGGGCGTGTTCGCCGGCGAGCTTGCTCCGGCCGTACGCGTTCACCGGACCGGTGCGGTCGTGCTCGCGGTAGGGGCGGCGGGCGGTCCCGCCGAAGACGTAGTCGGTCGAGATGTGCAGCAGGCAGCCGCCGGAGTCGGCGCAGGCCCGGGCCAGGTGCGCCACGGCCGTGCCGTTGACGGCTGTCGCGTCGTCCTCGGCCTCTTCTGCGGCGTCCACATTGGTCCAGCCGGCCGTGTTGACCACGATGTCGTGGCCCGGCACGAGGCGCATGACCGCCGCCGGGTCGGTGACGTCGAGCGTGGCGTGGTCGGCGACGGTCACGGACGCGCCGGGATGGCGTCCGAGCGCGTCGACCAGGTCGCGACCCAGCATGCCGTGCGCCCCGGTCACCAACCAACGAGCTGCTGTCTCCATCAAAAAAGGATAAAACGTACAAAACACCCAAGTAGAGCTTTGAGTGCATGAAACACGACAGGTGCGCGCCACCTCCGGAGACCTGACGATTTTTTCCATCGATCAGTCGCACTCTTGCTGAATCGTATTCGGAACTGCCACGATGGCCGTCAATGCCTTCCGTCCCGAAGGAGTGGTCCCCATGGCGGTAACCCGCCGCAGGTTCGTCACGTCCGTGTTGGCCGGCTCCGCCCTCGCCGCCGCCTCCACCACGAAGCTCCTCGCCAGCCCCGCCCAGGCCGCCAGCCCAGTAGGTGATGTCGTCGGCAAGGTGACCGTCGGCTACCAGGGCTGGTTCAGCGCACCCGGCGACTCCGCGCCCATCGGGGGGTGGTGGCACTGGAGCCGCGACCGGTTCCAGCCGCCCTCGCCCAGCAACACCACGATTGTGTCCTGGCCGGACATGCGCGAGTACACGCGCAGCTACCCCACCGCGTACCCGAACCTCGGCAACGGCTCGCCGGCCACCCTCTTCTCCTCCTACGACCAGCAGACCGTGGACACCCACTTCCGCTGGATGCAGGAGTACGGCTGCGACACCGCCGCCCTGCAACGCTTCAACCCGACCGGCGACGAGGGGCCGACCCGCGACGCCATGACGCTCAAGGTCCGCGCCGCGGCCGAGCGCTACAACCGCAAGTTCTACATCATGTACGACGTCACCGACTGGCTCACCATGCAGGCGGACATCAAGACCGACTGGCTGAACAAGATGTCCACGCACACCGCGTCCAGCGCGTACGCCCGCCAGAACGGCAAGCCGGTCGTCTGCATCTGGGGCTTCGGCTTCAGCGAGCCGAGCCGGCCCTTCACCCCCGGGCCCTGCCTCGAGGTCATCAACTGGTTCAAGGCGCAGGGCTGCTACGTCATCGGCGGCGTGCCAACGTGGTGGCGGCAGGGGATCAACGACTCCCGCTCCGGCTTCCTCGACGTCTACCACGCCTTCCACGCCATCTCGCCGTGGATGGTCTACCGGACCGACACCCTCGAAGGGCTCGACTCGTACTACAACAACGTCAACATCGGCGACATGGCCGACTGCGCGGCGCGCGGCATCGACTACCTGCCCTGCGTGATGCCCGGCGACCTGGCCGGCGGGCACCGCCGCCACGGCGACTTCTACTGGCGGCACATCTACAACATGGTCCGACTCGGATCCCAGGGCCTCTACGTGTCCATGTTCGACGAGTACAACGAGGGCAACCAGATCGCCAAGACCTCCGAGACCCAGGCCACCACACCCGCCGGCGCGAACATCCGCGCCCTGGACGAGGACGGCGTGGCCTGCTCGGCCGACTACTACCTGCGGATCACCGCCGACGGCGGCCGGATGCTCAAGGGACAGCTCGCCCTCACTGCGACCCGCCCCACCCCGCCCATGGTCGGCACCCCGCCCCCGACCAGCGGCGACCTCGCGGCCGGCCGGTCCGCCTCGGCCAGCAGCCAGAACGGCCCGTTCGTAGCCTCGAACGCGGTGGACGCCGACGCCGGCAGCTACTGGGAGAGCGGCGGCGGCGCGTTCCCGCACTGGTGGCAGGTCGACCTCGGCGCCAGCCAGCAGGTCAGCCGACTCGTGGTGCGGCTCCCCGCCGGCTGGGAGGCGCGCACCCAGACCATCACCGTGCAGGGCAGCGTCGACGGCAGCTCCTTCTCGACCATCGCCGGGGCCTCGGCGTTCGCCTTCGACCCGGCGACCGGCAACACCGTCAGCCGCACGCTGACGACCACCACGGCCCGCCACATCCGGCTGAGCATCGCCGGTAACACCGGCTGGCCGGCGGGCCAGCTCGCCAAGGTCGAGGTGTACGGATCCAGCGGCACCACGGACAACCCGCCGACCGCCCCGAGTGGCCTCGCGGTGACCGCCAAGACGTCGAGCAGCGTGTCCCTGGCCTGGACGGCGTCGACCGACGACAAGGGCGTCACCGGCTACCAGGTACGCCAGGGCGGCACGGTCGTCGCCACCGTCACGGGCACCACCGCGACCGTGAGTGGGCTCAACGCGTCCACCTCGTACACCTTCACGGTCGTCGCCCGCGACGCGGGCGGCAACACCTCGGGCGCGTCGAACGCCGTCACCGTGACCACCGACGCCGCCGCCAACTCCGACCTCGCCCGCGGCCGGTCCACCTCGGAGAGCAGCCACGTGCAGAGCTACGGCTCGGGCAACGTGGTCGACGGCGACGCCAACAGCTACTGGGAGAGCGCCAACAACGCCTTCCCCCAGTGGGTGCAGGTCGATCTGGGCGCGACTCGCACGGTCGGACGGGTGGTGTTGAAGCTGCCGCCGTCATCGGCGTGGGGTGCGCGGACGCAAACGGTCGCCGTGACCGGCAGCACGGACGGTTCTAGCTTCGGGACGTTGGTTGGTTCGGCGGGGCGGACCTTTGACCCCTCGACGGGCAACTCGGTGTCGTTGACGTTTGGTGCGGCGCAGGCTCGTTACGTGCGGGTCACGGTTACCGGTAACACCGGGTGGCCGGCCGGGCAGCTGGCGGCGCTTGAGGTGTACGCGAGCTGACCGGACGTGGGGCGGCCGCCGGACGCCGACCGGCGGCCGCTCCTGCTGCCGCGCCCTTAAGAAGCGGGGCGCTGCCCCGCACCCCGACCCTCCCTCAGAGACCGCAACGGGTTTCCTCGGCCGGGCACCACAGGCGCTGCCCGAGAACCCCGGTCGGATCAAGGGCAAGCCGCTACGCGGTCGCCTACGGCGAGCCTTGACCCGATCCCGAACCCTGGGCAGGAGCATGCCTGCCCGAACGAGGAGACCCTGCCCGCCCGCAAGCCCCGCTTGACAGCCACCATTGAGACTCGTCCAGTAGAGCGCTCCACCTTGGCACCCTGGCCCTGGCCCGCTTCACCGAGGTGTGGGTCGGCGGCGGACGGGATGGCTTCGAGCGGGCATAGGCGGAGTGGGCCGCAAGAGCCTAGACTGCCGGGCATCGTGATGCCCGATGAACTCTGACGACGGAGCCTCCTTCAGGACGGTAGTGCGAATGGTAGAAGGCGCGACTGAGCCAGCAAGATCGCGCGGAGTTGGACGCGTCCCCCTCTTCGCCGCCATATCCGTTGTTGTGCTCCTTGCGCTGACGGTCGCAGGATTAGTTGGTTTTGTCGGCTGGCTGATTTTGATGAATCCGCAGACGAAGATCGTTACAACGTCGCCCAAAGACGCCCTGGATCTAGCGAAAGTAGCGCTAGCTGTTGCCGGAGGGATCGGCGGGGCGGGTGCTCTCGTCGTGGGCTTCAGAAAGCAACTTGCGGCGGAGGCTGAACATCTTCGGAACGAGAGGGAGCATCGGCGCGGAGACCGCGCCGAACAGCGGGAGGTGTATCGCAGCCTGAACGAAAGATTCCACCAGGCTGTTATTCTTCTCGGCAACAAGGAATCCCCTGCCGTCCGACTTAGCGGCGTCTACTCTTTGGCCTCGCTCGCCGAGGACTGGTCACTTGGTCGCCAGCAGTGCATCGATGTTCTCTGTGCCTATATCCGGCTGCCGGTGGCGCCAGATATAGAAGATACCGGAGAGCGCGAGGTTCGCCGCACGGTATTCTCTGTGATTCGTGAGCACCTACTGGAAGATGCGCCTCAGCGCTGGGATGGGCTCCGGTTTGATATGAGTGGAGCCAATCTTGATGGGGTGAATCTCGACAACATAAAGCTTGAGCGGTCAACCCTAGACTTCTCAAGGGCTAAGCTTCTCGGCGGCCAGATAAGTCTGAAGGGATTGGCCCTCGATGGAGGAGGGGTAAACTTCCGACAAGCTCAGTTTACGGCTGGAGAAATCGACATCTCGGGCGTATTTGTTGATCGAGGAAGGCTCTCCTTCGAGGACGCCGAATTCCTCGGTAGCGGCCTGGTCTGTAACCATGGCATGATCCTAACCGGGCAGATCTCCTTCGAAGGTTGTCGGATAAGCGGGTCGAGGCTCAACCTCGGCCGCCTATCCCCGATTGCGACCGATGACAGGCGGAAGCCGGCACCGCTCACCTTCGATGATGCGATCATTGAGGATGGCCAGGTTTACCTCGGGGCGCTCGACTACGAGCACCTCGAAGGAGTGTCCGAAGGAGTAGAGCAGGGTCGGTCCAACCTGATTCGTGGCTCGCGCCGAGATGGCTGTTGGGTTACCTTGAAGCACATCCTTTTGAACGGGGGCTTGGTTTCCTTCCGAGAAGCGAGATTCAACAACGGTGTCATTTCGCTTGAAAATGCCGTACTGGCAGGAGGGGAAGTAACCTTTGCGATGGCGCGGTTTGTGGCAAGTGAGATAAATTTCGCTGGAGTCAAATTCAAGGGATCTACGGTTGATTTTGAATACGCTCACTTCGAAGGCTTGAGGGGGGAGGGGGCCGAGCGAGAAACAGCCCAGTGGATTCGAGGGCTTGAGAAATTGCCGGTGGTAGAGCGTGATATGGTCTGGGACCCGCATCCCGTTGCCGCTCTTCAATTGAATTCGGCAGAATTCTGGGACGGCGTCCTTGTTCTTGACCGCTGCTCAATGGATGATACAGTTCTAGATTTTGTGGGAGTCGACTTCCGTGGCGGTCGAGTCACGCTTGCCAGGGCTAATTGCATGAGAGCCGTAGTTAATCTCTGGAACTCTAGATTCAACTATAGTTCGGTTACTGAAATCGTGTTGCCAGATGATAAGTTGCTTACTGTTCTATGGAGTGACTACTACGAAGGCCCTCTTGCTCGAATCCGAATCCCCGAGAAGGTGAGCGTGCTGGAGGTTAGCGCAAGTGACTAGCCTTCCTCCGTGTAGCTGCGTCAGCAAGCCGCACGCACCAGCTGTCATTGAGTCTCGCTAGGCCGGTGGCCGTGCTAGCTAGCTGTCCGACAGGTCGAACTCCCGTACCACCCTGATCGCAGCAGCCTTGCCAGCGGCGGCAACCCGCCCAAGGGACGAAGGGGTGAGTTGGGCTAGCCAGTTGACTGGCTGCGCTTTACGTCGGTGTGAGTGGAGCCGGCCGAGGCATGGATGCGGTCGCTATCCGGCTGCCAGCGAGGAGCCCTGCATTATCCGGGGCTATGGGACCTTGGAATGCCTTTATCCCGCATCCGCGCGCGGTCTGGCCCCTGGCTAGCCGCAGAAAGCCTTAGAGCGACCAAGTGCGCCCGAGAAACATCAGGTCAACACCGTGCGCAGGTGGTTGGCCTGGTGGGCGACGGACGAGTCGACCTGTACGCCGGATTAAGATCATCACACCCCCGCTGACCAGGGGCGGAGCGTAGCGAAGGCCGCTGTAGGCCGTCGTCAGGCCGTTCGGTGTCGTATGCGCGCCGTCCAGCGGACAGGGCCAGAGGCGTGCTACTGGTAGTGCCTGACATTCATGTCCTGCCGGAAGTCGCGGCACCTTCGCGCCGCCGCCCAAGGGAGTCCGCACCCGCAACGGCGACCCACGACGATCCGGTCCACTGGCCCACGCGGCTTTACGGATCCTTGTCAGGAACCACAGCGTTGTAGATCTCCGCGGACCACCTGCCATCAGGCACATCGCCAAACGCGCATCCTCCGCTTCAACGGCTGGCCCAGGGCTTTGCGCGACTCCTGAGTAAAGCCTTGATCGATGACTATCTTTGTCGCCTTCAGCGAGATCGACGGCGGGCATCGCGCGAAGGTCGCTCACAGTGCAGCTCTCCGCCAACCATCTCTAGGCACGCTTGCGAGGGACGCCTTCATCATCTTTTCGCAACTGGGAGATTAAACCCGAATCTTGCGGGGGCGGCGCCGCCGAGGCAGCCTGTGGCGACTTGGATCTAAGCCTCGAAGCTACCTGATTCAATCTCTGCAGGGCCGCTTCCCGTAGAATTTCTTTTATTCTTCTTCGGATTTCTGGCGTTCGCTCAATCCGAGGCCGCTCCAGGGGAATGAAGAGCTCGTCACCGTAAAGCTTCTCTCGCGTCACGCCTACCAGATTTTGCAATACGCAGGCGTATAACAACTGACTTGCACGTCGCGTGCGTTCCGCTCCAGCGGCGTGAATCATCCCGCCCGCCCCGACTGCGGCGACGACTAGAATTAGTCCCGCAGCGGGCGTCACACGGAAGCCGAGGAAGTCATATGTGGTTAAAACCGCTGCAATCGAGAAGGCCGCCAGGGGCCAGGCTACACCCTTACGGAACTCACCCTCCGACCTAACGCGATCAATTTCATTATGAAGATCCTTGTAGTTTACTCGCAACACTACCTCTGCCTGCTCCATACGCGCGCGGAGCCGGTCCCGCAGAGCCTTCAAGTTGAACACGGCAGCCGCAAATTCGACCCGTGCCACCGAATCTTCTTTCAACTTCTGAGCGATGGCCGCACGCGCCACCTTCGCAATGCTGTCATCACGGCGGATATAGAAACTCAGTAAAGATATGTCGTCGGCTTTCGCAATTCTCGGTTTCTGCTCCTCGGTCGCGAATGGATACACCTCCCGATTGCTAAGGTGTACTGCCTCGGCAGCCTTGCTCAATGTTTCTGAAGTCATCACCTTTAGGGCATTGTCAAGAATTCCTGGGTTCTCGCCAAACGCCGACTCAAGATCAGCCTTCAGCAGTTCTTGAAAATTTCCATAGTCGGGCTCGGCAATCTCTCGCACCTGCCGAAAGAAAGCAGCTATGCGACCACCGATGGACTCGATAGACTGCAAAGCCGTGTCTTCCAGCACTTTCCGATACGGCTCGTCTAGAAGCTTGCGTCGCATTCTAGACGCAGCTAAGGCTACGTATATTGCGAACACTCCAAGAATGACAAGAAACAGCGAAGGCGCCGCTGCGGCACTGCGGAGAGCGGCAAATACTAGTGCTACATTTAGGAGCGCTAGGGCGATCATGAACAGTCCCCAGAAAATCCTGCTAAGCATCTCCAGCAAGACGCCCAACAAGTAGATCAAAAAGATGCCAAAAACAAGCAAGAGTTGATCGGGAAGAGCTTGGAGCGGCTCCACAACAGGCTTGATATGCGAGTTGCGCCAGTCCTGTTCCGGGATCAGGAAAAAGATCAACCATAAAGCGCCTGACCAGAGCAGCCCAACCGAGAACGGCGTACGCGTGTCGCGCAGGCCCGGGACCACTTGCGACAGAATGTTCATATCTTTCCGATTCATTGATACAAAGTGCAGCCGATGCGATTTGGCGGTTTAGAACCCTAGCCCTAAGTCAGGGATTGCCGACTTCCTAGTCAGATTACCGACAAGGCACCGCGCTCCGCGCGGTGAGGGGCGGCAAGCCGCCGACAGCCGCCGGGACACCGCCCCATCAACCAGAGGGACCAAGCCCAGCAAGGCCGTGACGGAAGCCGCCGGGTCGGACTGGTCGCGGGGTCGGGGCTTCCGGCTGCCGCGCCAGTCCAACCCGGGACTCGCTTGCCACTGGCTCATTTCATCGCGGTAACCAGCTCCACGGCCAGACGTGCCCGACCCTCCCCAGCGCCGCCGGCCTCCTACCCGGAACCCCACGCCCGGCCCCGTAGAGCCCCCACGGGCGCAGCCCGGCGCGAGGCCAACTGAGCCGGCGCTCAGGCCGTCTCCAGGCCGTCCCAGGCCGTGGCCAGGCTGTCAAACGCCACCCAACGATGACCAAGGTCAACCAACGGCACCAGATGAACGGGCAGCTCAGAGCCATGATCGAGGCTCTGAGCTGATGGGCGGCGGACGATTCGACCTGTACACCGGATTATGAACGTGTGACTTGGCCTGAGTGGGCGCTTTCATCCATCCGTAATGACTCGCGTGTGTTTCCTGTGGCTTGGGCGACGACAATGGAGGTACTGTCCGAAGTGGCAGTTGTCAAGATCGGCGTTGCCCGTGCAGTCCCGTCGGGAGCAGTGATGTCAGAATCCGCCTCGTCTTTCGCCGATCAGCTCCGTGCTCTGATCATGAGTCGTGGAATCAGTTATCGCGCGTTGGCAAGACAGACGTTTTACAGCAAGAGCTACCTGCATGACCTGGCTTGCGGTCGGAAGACGCCGGCCTTGACCACTGCCCAGCGCTTGGACACTGCCTTGGAGGCGGACGGGACGCTGGCTGCACTCCTTGCGGTCCCCGCTGTCGAGGAGCGTTCGGCGGGCGTCGGTGGAACGCAATGGCTACGATGCGACGCGGAACAGCTCGCTGAACTGCTCGTAACGCAGACGCCCACGGCTGAGAACGCCGCCGCATTGGCCCATCAGTGGTTGATCGCCGAGCCACCACAGCGATATGAGCTGACCGGGGGTCGGCGGGTCGGGGACGAGACGGTGGGTCGGATCGAGGACCGGGTTCGTCAGCTCCGACGGCTGGACGACCACGTGGGTGGCGCCGAGACCTACGCAATGGTTTCCGCCGAGTTGGCCGCCACCGCCGACCTTCTGCGTGAGGGTAGCTATCGGGAAGCCGTGAGTCGGAGGCTGCTCGTTGTCATCGCCGACCTGTGTCAGTTGGCGGGCTTCGTCGCCGAGGACGCTGGTCGGCTCTTCGAGGCACGCCATCACTACCTGACCGGGATGCGGGCTGCACACGCTGGTGGCGACACTGCCAGTGCGGCCAACTGCCTGAGCAGCCTCTCGTACCTTAAGGCGAACCTTGGTGACCGACGCGAGGCAGTCACCTTGGCTCGATCAGCCTACGTGGGAGGCCGGCACGCGGCTGAGGCTACCGGCCAAGCTCTGCTGCTTGAGCGCGTCGCCTGGGCGCACGCACGCATGGGCGAGGCAAGTCTCGCCGAGCGGGCCTTGGGCGACGTCGCCGAGGTCTATCAGCACGTCAACCTGGGCGATGCGCCTTCCTGGGCATACTGGCTGACCCAGGACGAGGTCCAGGTCATGGCGGGACGTGTGTGGACTGAATTGCGGCGACCGCTCAGAGCGGTGCCCATCTTGGAAGATGCCATCCGTCGTTACGGCGACGACTCGCCCCGCGAGACCTCCTTGTACCTCGGTTGGCTCACCCAAGCGCTGCTGCAAGCCGGAGAGGCTGAGCAGGCCATCGCCGTGGCCGGACGTTCCGTGGCTCTCGCGCGCTCAGCGCGGTCGCAACGTGCTGTTGACCGTGTCGCCGAGCTGCGTCACATGATCGCCGCCGTCGACGGCAGGACGAGCGCTGCTGACGAGTTCCTAGAGCTGTCCGCTGGCCTGTCCGCCGATCCAGGCGGACACCTCGAAGGACAGTAGCGGACGCGATCCGTCTGGATCGCAATCAATGATCGTCACAGGCTGTCACCTAGGCATCGCTGAATGGTCGCCCGATCGGGCGCGGCGAGCCGGGCGCGGCGGCCATCCGGTCATGTGCACGTCGCGCCCCGACCCGTGAGGTGGGGGAATGAGCGGCAGGCACGATGGGCGCGGCGACGAGACGGTGAGCAAGGGTGAACAGGCTGAGGCGGCCGAGCGGGAGGCGGCCAAGCAGCGCATCCTGGCCCAGGCCGAGGCGGAACGCGTACCCGTGGACGACACGACCCGTGCGGTCCCGGACCGGCGGTGGCGGCGTGAGCAGCGATGATCTCCCCATCGGACGGCGGGTGGCCGGTTGGCGGGTCCGACGGTCGATGACGCAGCAGATGCTTGCCGACCGCCTCCGCAGGTCGAAGAGCTGGGTGGACAAAATCGAGCGCGGCGTTCGCCCCCTTGACCGGTACTCGGTGATCCAGGAACTCTCCCGCGTCCTTCGGGTCGATCCGGAGGTGCTGCTCGGCCAGCCGCCCAGCGCGCCGACGAGCACCCCGACCGGAGTGGACGACATCCGAGCCGCGCTCGCCCGCTACGACACACCACCGACCCCGCCACACCTGCACGAGCTGAGGCGACAGGTCGGGCACGCCTGGTTGACCTACCAGCACGCGCACTACCCGCAGTTGGCGCGGGCGGTGCCGCATCTCCTCGACGCCGCCCAGGGCGCCCGGTCGCCGGAGGTGCTGGTGCAGGCGTACCGGATCGCGGCGCTGTTGCTGGTCAAGCTCGGCGAGGCCGACCTCGGCTGGCTGGCCGCCGACCGCGCCATGGGCGCTGCCCAAGACGACCCGGTCCTTGTGGCGACAGCGGCAATCGCGGTGGCCCAGGCGCTACGCGCGTCGGTCCGGGACCGGCTGGCCCTGTCGGCGACCCTCGCCGCCGCACACCGTGTCCTTCCCTCGTCAGCCGACGAAGGTGATCAAGAGGTTTGCGGCACTTTTGGAGATCAGGGCCGACGCCAACCTCTTGATCACCGGGGCCGGGGCGAACACGTACGCCGGGGTGACCGTCGCGCGTGGGCGGTGGGTGGGACGTTGCTGGTTCAGGCCGCCCTCGCCGCCGCCGGCTGCGGCGAGCACCGCCGCGCCACCGACCTGATCGACCGGGCCGCGGGCGTCACCGCGAACCTCCGGGGGTACGACGAACCGCACGGCACCAGCTTCGGGCCGGTCACCGTGGACATGGCGCGGGTGCTCCTCGCGGCGCAGCGCGGTGACGTCGATGGCGCACTCAAACGGCACACGACGATCGTGCGGCGGGAGGTGTGGCGGCGATTGCCGGCCGAGTATCGCGGTGCCTACCTGCTCGACGCCGCGCGGATCTACCTGCTTGCCGGTGACGTGCGCGGGGCGGCGCGTGCGTTGGTCGACGCGGACAGTGTCGCGCCGGGTGAGGTTCGGGGGCGGTCTCTGGCGCGTACCCTCATCGCCGATGTTGCCCGTGCCAAGCCGGCGGCGGCCGGCGTGGCGCGACTGGCGACGCTGGTCGGGCTCACCCGGTGACGGACTCGCGACGACGTACGTCGTCGGCGGGGTTGATGGTGCGGACCGGGTTGGGGACCGGGCCGCGTCGCCGCCACTCGCGGGGGTAGCCGAGCGAGACCTCCTCGAAGCGGACGCCGTCGTAGAAGGTCGTGCGGGGAATGTGCAGGTGCCCGTAGACCATCGTGGACGCGCCGAAGCGCAGGTGCCAGTCGCGGGTGCGGACGGTGCCGCACCATTGGGCGAACTCCGGGAACCACAGGATGTCGGTGGGTTCACGCACGAGGGGATAGTGGTTGACCAGCACGGTCGGCAGGTCCGGGTCGCGTTCGGTGAGGCGGCGTTCGGTCTCGGTGACGCGGGCGGCGCACCAGGCCTCGCGGCTCGGGTACGGGTGGGGGTGTAGCAACGCCTCGTCCGTGCAGACCACGCCGGCCGCGTGGGCCAGGGCCAGCGACTCCTCTTTGGTGCGGGCCTGGGGCACCCGGAACGTGTAGTCGTAGAGCACGAAGAGTGGGGCGATGGTGGCGGGGCCGCCCTCGCCGTCCCATACCGGGTACGGGTCCTCGGGCGTGACGACGCCGAGGCGCCGGCACATCGCCACCAGCTCGCGGTAGCGGGTCTCGCCGCGCAGGTGCTCCGGCTCGCCCGGTGGCGTCCACAGCTCGTGGTTGCCGGGCGCCCACACGACGGTGGCGAAGCGGCTGCTCAGCAGCGTGAGCGCCCACTCGATGTCGGCGAACTTCTCGGCCACGTCACCGGCCACCAGCAACCAGTCGCCGGGGTGGTCCGGGTGCAGCTCCTGGACGAAGGCGCGGTTGTCCGCGTAGCTGATGTGCAGGTCGCTGACGGCCCGCAGCCGGGGCGAAACGCTCACGGATCGAGGCTAGGCGTCGGCGGGCCGATCGGCATACTCCGATTCGGTCGTGTCCTGCTCCGCTTGCCGTGGCTACCACGGGACGTGCCCCCGGGCCGGCATATCCGCTGACCCGGCGGGAAAGCGCGGGGCGTCCGAGAGACCGAAACCGGAGCAGGAGACGAAACATGCCTTTCATCACCGTGGGGACGGAAAACTCCGCGCCCATCGACCTGTACTACGAGGACCACGGTTCCGGTAAGCCGGTGGTGCTGATCCACGGCTTCCCGTTCAACGGCGCGACCTGGGAGAAGGAGACCAGGGCGCTGCTGAATGCCGGATACCGGACGATCACCTACGATCGGCGCGGTTACGGTAACTCGGCGCAGCCGGCGTTCGGGTACGACTACAACACGTTCGCGGCCGACCTGGACGTGTTGATGACCGAGCTGGACCTGAGTGACGTCACCCTCGTGGGGCACTCGATGGGCACCGGTGAGGTCGTGCGTTACCTGGGCAACTACGGCTCCCAGCGGGTCAGCCGGGCGGTGCTGCTCAGCCCGCTCGAGCCGATGCTGGCCAAGGCCGACGACAACCCCGAGGGCGTCGAGCGGAATCTCTTCAAGGGCTTCCAGGACGCCATCATCAAGGACCGGTTCGCCTACCTGACGTCCTTCTGCGACGCCTTCTTCAACCCGGATCAGAACATGGGCAAGCGGGTCAGTGAAGAGGCGTACCGGGCGCACTGGCAGATCGGCGCGATGGCCTCCGCCAAGGCCACCCACGACAGTGTGGACGCCTGGCAGGAGGACTTCCGGCCGGACCTGCCGAAGATCGACATTCCGGTGTTGATCGTGCAGGGTGACCAGGACCGGGTGCTGCCGTACCCGGTGACCGGTCAGCGGCTCGGCCCGATGATGCCGACCGGCACACTCGTCACGCTCAAGGGCGCGCCGCACGGTATCCCGTGGACGCACGCCGACGAGGTCAACAAGGCGATCATGGACTTCATGAAGCAGCCTGCGAAGGCCCGCGCCTGACCCGTACCGGTAGCCGATCGGACGCCAGCGCCATGTCGGCGCTCCGGCACCCGGCCCCAGCGTTTCGCACCGGGGCCGGGTGTCGGCGTCCGCGCGGTCACGCCCGGATCAGCGTCACCAGCCCCGCCGCGACCAGCACGCCGGCCCACAGTCGGTCCACGTTGAACCAGGCCCGGCGCAGCACCCCCACCCCGAGCACCTCGTAGACCAGCACCGCGACGGCCAGGGCGGTGCCGAACATCGCCACGGTGTGCACCCCGGCGGCCGCCAACCCGGGCAGCGCGCCCACCGACGCCGCCGCCAGGTGCCCCGAATGGCCCCCGGGAACCGGCTCGGCCACCAGCACCGGCAGCAGCATCAGCCCCGCGCCGTGCGCCGATGACATGAGGAACGACCAGCCGGCGAGCTGTGCCGCCGACAGTCGCATGCCCGCCCAGCGGAAGTGCCGCTCGGAGAGCAGCCGCCACAGTCCGAAGCCGACCAGCAGCACCCCGCCGACCACCGCCAGGACCGTGCTCGTCGTCACCGAACGGGTCGCCGTGACCAGCGCCGCGACGATCGCCACCGAGGCCAGGTGCCCCGCCGCGATCGGCGGCAACGCGCGCAGCAGCGCCGAACGGCTGCGCTCCTGAAGGCCCCGGGCCACCGCGAACAGCCAACCCATCGCCGGGTTCAGGCCATGGAACGCCCCGAGCGCGGCGAGCGTCGCCAGGGTCCCGACGGTCACGGGAAGCAGTACGAGTCGGAGGACGCGTCCCCGCCCTGGAGGCGCGTCTGGTGCACGCGCAGCCCCCGGAACTCGTCCCCGTGCGGGAAGAACCGCTCGTCGGGGGTGAGCCCGCCGGCCTCGACGTCCACGTCGAGCTTGGCCAGCCACGCGCCGACCCCGTCGGGGTAGAACTGGTCGTCCCACGCGCCGTAGAGGGAGTTGCTGACGTAGACCCGCCGGCCGTCCCGGCTCACCTCCACCATCTGCGGGCCGCCGGCCAGGGCCTCGTCGGGCGCGGACGGGTGGGCCGTACGGCGGACGATCCCGCCCAGGTGCACCGAGCCGGTCTGCACCGGGTGCAGCGGGTCGCTGACGTCGTACTGGCGCAGCTCCCCGGTGCCCCAGCACGACACGTACAGGAAGCGGTCGTCGACGGACAGGTCGATGTCGGTCACCAGCGGCGGCACCGCCCCGAACGGCTTGAGCAGGTCGGGCAGGTCCGCCGGGTCGGCCGGCTCGGCCGGAATGTCGATCACCTTGGTGACCGCCCAGGCGTCCCCGTCGCGGTGCCACAGCCAGACCGAGGCGGACAGGTCCTCGACGCTGATCACGACCCCGACGAACCCGTACGACTTCGTCGGATCGTGCGCCGGACGCAGCTCCAGTGGCATCTGGTACTGATCGCCGAGGTCGACCCGCTGGACGTGCCGGCGCTTGGCGAGATCCCAGAAGTGGATGGCGTGACCGTAGCGGCGACCCAGCAGCAGCTCCCCGATGATGCCGTCCTCGATCATCGCCGGGGTGCCCCACTCGCTGGTGACCAGCACGTCCTGGTTGAGGTGCCACCACACGTCGTACGCGAGGAACTGCGGCCCCCGGTCGGCCTCCCACGCCCCGCGGACCTCGAAGGTGGTGTGGTCGAGGATCGCGACGCCACCCGGCCCTTCCTCGCCGTCCGCGCCGCCGAGCGCGGACAGGTAGATGCCGTCCGGACCACAGTGCACGGTGTGCGGCCGGGAGTAGCCGGCCCGCTTCGCCAACTCCTCCGGTCCGATCACCTTGACGACCTGCGGCTGGCGTGGATCGGGCTGGGTGTCGACGACGTGGATGCGCGAGGAACGCAGGCCCGGCACGATCAGGTAGCGCCGCTCGACGTGCGGGTGCGGGGCGGTCGGGCAGAGCGCGCTGCTGCACGCGTTCCAGCCGAAGTGGTGCAGCTCGTCGCCGAGGTGCGGCAGGTCGGTCCAGCCGACCACCCGGCCGTAGTCGGGGGAGTCCGGGTCGGTGTCGAGCACCACGATGGCGTCCGGGCGGCTGGCCGTACGGTCGAAGGCTGCCACGTAGGCGAGCTTCTCCGCCGGCGCGGTCGCCGCCTCGCGGGGTGACGGGTAGAAGGTGGGGTCGGGCGTCCAGCGGGTCATCGCATCTCCGCTTCGTCAGGTGGCATCAGGTGGTGGGGACGCTTCCTCAGGTGGTGGGAACACCGAGGCGGTCGAGCAGGTGCCGGCGCAGCGCGCCGAAACCCGGGTCGTCCGGCGTACGGGTGGGGCCCAGGTCGACGGGGAGGTCCGCGGCGATGCGGCCCTCGTCGAGCAGCAGGATCCGGTCGGCGAGCAGCAGTGCCTCCTCCACGTCGTGGGTGACGAGCAGGGCGGCGAAGCCGTGCTCGGCGCGCAGCCGGCGCAGCAGCACCTGCATGCGTAGCCGGGTGAGCGCGTCCAGCGCGCCGAACGGCTCGTCGAGCAGCAGCAGGTCCGGTTCGCGCACCAGCGCCCGGGCGACCGCCACCCGCTGCGCCTGCCCGCCGGACAGCTCGGCCGGCCAGGCCCGGTGCCGCTCGGCCAACCCGACCTCGGTCAACGCCCGCTCGATGCGGCCAGCGGTGTCCGGGCCGGACAGGCCGAGCCCGACGTTGGCGGCCACCCGCTTCCAGGGCAGGAGCCGGTGCTCCTGGAAGACCACGGCGGCGGTGCCGTGCACGACGGTCTCGCCGGTCGCCTCGCCGTCCAGGCCGGCGAGGATGCGCAGGAGGGTGCTCTTGCCCGAACCGCTGCCGCCGAGCAGGGCCACGACCTCGCCCCGGGCGATGCTCAGGTCGACGCCGGCCAGCACGACCGTCGGCCCGAAGGACCGGCGGATCGCGTGGGCGGTCAGCACCGGGGTCGCGCCGATCAGGTGGCTCGCAGTCCGCGTCGCCATGTCAACATCCTCCTCTCCGCCACGCGTAGGGCAAGGTCGGATATCAGCCCGAGCAGCGCGTAGACGAGCAGGCCGAGGACCACCACGTCGGTCTGGCTGAACTCCCGCGCCTCCATCATCAGGAAGCCGATGCCGGTCTGGGCATTGACCTGCTCGCCGACGACGAGGCTGAGCCAGGCCGCGCCGATCGCGAGGCGCAGGCCGAGAAACAGCGACGGCAGCGCTCCGGGCAGCACCACGTGACGTAGCCGGGCGGCCGGCCCGAGCCCGCAGGCCCGGGCGGCCTCCACCAGCCGTTCGTCGATGTCCCGGATGCCGGCGTAGGTGTTGAAGTAGACCGGGAAGAACGCGCCCAGCGCCACCAGGCTGATCTTCAGTGACTCGCCGATGCCGACCCAGATGATCAGCAGCGGCACCAGGCCCAGGTGCGGCAGCATGCGGGCCATCTGCACCGGCGGGTCGACCAGGTCGTCGCCGAGGCGCAACAACCCGGCCACCGCGCCCAGGACCAGCGCCAGCACGCCACCGATGAGCAGCCCCGCGCCGGCCCGGGTGAGCGAGTCCACCAGGTGCACGGCGAGCGTGCCGTCGCGGGACAGCCGCCAGCCGGTCGCGAGGACGTCGCTGGGCGCGGGCAGCTTCTCCGGCGCCAGCAGGCCGGTCCGGGCCGCCAGTTCCCAGCCCAGCACCAACGCGACCGGGCTGACCATCCTTCGCCACCGCAGCGTCCGCCGTGGGCGGCGGGCTGCGGGCGTCGGTTCCGCCGCGACCCGCGGCGGCGTTTCGAGCAGCGGGGTACGACTCACTGGAACACCGCGCTGAAACGGTCGTCCACCCGGCTCCTGATGTCGACCGGGCCCGGGATCAGGTCCAGCGCGATGAAGCTGTCGGTGATTGCCTGGAGTTCGTCGCCGATGGCCGGGCTGACCGGGGCGAGTGGCTTGGCGCTGCGGTCCAGGGCGCGGCTGGTGACGTCCTCCGGGATCTTCAGCTCCGGTGCCAGGGTGCGGGCCCGCTCCTGCGGGTTGGCGATACCCCAGTCGGTCACCTCGCGGTACGTCGCGAGGAACGCCCGGACGTCGTCCGTGCGTCTGGTGACCGCGTCCGGCGCGGCCAGCACGTACTCACGGTTGCTGGCCAGGCCGGTCGCGTCGGCGAGCACCCGTACGCCCGGCTGCTCGGCCAGGGCGAAGTACGGGTCCCAGATCACCCAGGCGTCGACCTGGCCGCTGTCGAAGGCGGGGCGTCCCTCTGCCGGCTTGAGGTACTTGACGTTGATGTCGCGCAGCGTCATCTTGTTGGCCTCCAGCAGTCGGACCAGCAGCCAGTGCACGTTGGAGCCCTTGTTGAGGGCGACCGTCCTGCCCTTGAGGTCGGCGAAGCTGCGGTAGCCGCTGTCCGCCTTGACGAGTACGGCCTCGCCCTGCGGGATCGGCTCGGAGGTGCCGATGATGGAGAACGGGATCTTGCCGGCGGCGGCGAAGACCGGCGGGGCCTCGCCCACCTGTCCGATGTCGATCGACCCGGCCTTGAGCGCCTCGGTGAGCGCCGGCCCGCTCTCGAACAGCGACCACTCGACGTCCGGGGCCGCGCCGCGTGCCTTGACCAGGCTGAGCCCGCCGAAGCGCTGGTAGCCGATCCGCAGCTTGCCCCGGTCGTCGCCGGCGTCGGCGGGCCCGCCGCAGGCGCTCACGCCGCCCGCGGCGAGCAACACGAGGGCGGTGAACGCCGCGGTGAGCAGGCGGCGACGCGGGGGATGAGCGGGTGAGGGGGTACGCATGACGGCTCCTTGCTGAGCGGGTGGGCCGGGCCGCGTCGACCGGCGTGGGATGGCGTGGGCGGTAGCCTACTAACCCGATAGGTTTTATGGGTAGGCTGTCGGTGGGTTCGTCCCACCCCTCAGGAGCGCCTCGCGCACACACGGAAAGAGCCGCGATGACCCTCACCTTCCACTGGTTCCTGCCCACCAACGGCGACAGCCGGGACGTCGTCGGCGGTGGACACGGCGTACCCACCGGCGCGGCCGGGGGCGCCCGCCCGCCGAGCGTGGCCTACCTGGGGCAGATCGCCCGCACCGCCGAGCAGCTCGGCTTCGTCGGTGCGCTCACCCCGACCGGCGCGTGGTGCGAGGACGCCTGGCTCACCACCGCGATGCTCAGCGAGGTCACCGAACGCCTCAAGTTCCTGGTGGCGTTCCGCCCCGGCCTGACCTCACCCACCCTGGCCGCCCAGATGGCCTCCACCTTCCAGCGGCTGTCCCGGGGTCGGCTGCTGCTCAACGTGGTCACCGGCGGCGAGTCGAGCGAGCAGCGGGCGTACGGCGACTTCCTGGACAAGGACGCCCGGTACGCGCGGTGCGACGAGTTCCTGCACGTCGCACGTGCGCTGTGGCGGGGCGAGACCGTCGACCACACCGGCACGCACGTACGCGTCGAGCAGGCGCGACTGCACCGGCTCCCCGACCCCACGCCGCCGGTCTACTTCGGTGGCTCGTCGGTCGCCGCCCTGCCGGTGGCCGTACGGCACAGCGACGTCTACCTCACCTGGGGCGAGCCGCCGGCCCAGGTCGCCGACAAGCTCAACCGGGTCCGGGCCCTCGCCGCCGACGCCGGTCGGGAGCTGCGCTTCGGCATCCGGCTACACGTCATCGCCCGGGACACCGCCGACGAGGCGTGGGCGCAGGCCCGTCGGCTGCTCGACGGCATCGCCGAGGCCGACATCCGGGCGGTGCAGGAGGGTCTGCGCCGCAGCGAGTCGGAGGGGCAGCGGCGGATGCTCGACCTGCACGGCGGCTCCCGCGACAGCCTGGAGGTCGCACCCAACCTGTGGGCCGGCGTCGGCCTGGTACGCGGTGGGGCCGGCACCGCCCTGGTGGGCAGCCACCGCGAGATCGCCGACCGGATCGCCGAATACCACGCACTCGGCATCGACGAGTTCATCCTCTCCGGCTATCCGCACCTGGAGGAGGCGTACTGGTTCGGCGAGGGCGTCCTGCCGATCCTGCGCGAGCGCGGCCTGTGGCGACACCCCGACGCGCAGCTCGCGGCGGCGGACCAGGTCGACGTCCCGTTCGCCGGGACGTCGACCCTTCGCCCGGCACCGCAGCCGGTCGCGGCCCGGTGAGCGACCGCCCGTTGTAACGGATGCCCGGGCGGGTGCCCTGCGACTTGTCCTGGCGTGCTACCACGGAGGCACATCCGCGACCTGGTGGTGATCTCGTGGACGACGAACGGGCAGCCGACCCGCCCCGACCTGGCGGCCGGCCGCTGCCGCCTCCACGCTCCCGGTTCGGCGCGCCACCGAGGGACGTGTTCGACGACGACGTCCCGCTGGACGTGGTCCTGCTGGGCGACGACGTCCGGCTGAACAACGACCCGTTGTTGGACGACGACGTGTTGTTCGTTGACGACGACGTGTTCATCGACGCCCTGCCGTTCGTCGACGAAGAGCCCGACAGCCCGCGCCCCGACAGCGGCCCGGTGGACGAGGGCGAGGACGCCGATGGCGCTGACCCGCTGCCCTGGTGGATCATTCACGGTGAACAGATCAACGCGACCGCGCTGGCCAACCGCAAGAACGAGCGCGAAGAGCTTCGGCAGAGGGGTCTTCCCGCGGGCTACGACACGTTCTGGGGCCACGTCGAGGATGATCCGGTATCGGTAGTGCCCACCCTACGGGACGCCATACGCACGCTGGACTGGCTGGACCGCGCGCTGCAACCGTTACGCACGCCGCAGCTCCCACCGCTCCTGGTCGGCGTGGGTGTGGCCGCCGTCGCGGCGTTCGGCATCGTCGGCGGGTCACCAACCCACCGGCTGGCGGCCACCGCCACGAGCGTCCTCCTCGGTGTCGTGGCGGCGCTTGTCGTGGTCCGCCTCGCCATTCCGACCCGAGTGACGGCGAGCGGGGGTGCCGCCGTCGCCGTGGTGAGCGTCGCGGTGTCGGCCACTCCCGCGATTCACCTGACCCGTTGGCACGACGTCCTGGTGGGGCTCGCGTTCGCGGGTGCCGGCCTGGTCGTCGTCGCTTTGTGGCCGCTCGCGTCCGAGTGGCGCATCAGACGGGACCTCTGGACGCGTCCGCACCTGGCGCTGGTCGCCGCGCTCCTGGAGTTCGGCGAGTGCGTCGAGGCGGATGCCGCGCCATCGTCCCGACGCCGCGCCGTGCAGGCCCTCGACCGCGCCGCGACCAGGTTCGAGTTCGCGTGGCCTCGCGTGAACCGGACCGGTGTCGACGTCACCGATCGGCAGTTGCGCGCGTGGACCGGCAGAATCCGGGCGGAGACGCGGGAATTACAACGCGGGCTCGCGTTCCACGCTCCGTCGAAGCTCCACCTGCTGCTGCGTACGTACCTGCTGATACAGGCGATCGTCAACCGTCACACTCTCGACGAGAACGAGGACCGCTGGGTGCGGCACGGCAGCTGGCGTCGACCGCCGACATCGGCGATCGCCCGGCTGTGGGCACGCGGCAAGCAGTCCGGGCGTTACGTGCGCCAGTGCCTGCTCGCCGCCGTCCTCGCCAGCGCCGCCCTGCTGTTGCTCGCCGTCACGGTGTGGAGCGCGGTGCCGACCTTCATCGGCACGCACGTCTCCCGTGACCTCGGTTCGGCGCTGACCTTCGACCCGACGATGCGTGTGTTCGTCGCGACGATCAGCCTGTCGCTGTTCGCCGTCGCCGGGCGTGCCTTCACCCATCGGCGTTAACCGAGCCGATGTGCTGGTGAGTGGCATACCTCAGCGGTATGAATATGACTCTGCGGTATACCGCTTACGATCGCACCCGCCCCCACCGTGGTGACCGAGGGTCACCGCCGGCTACGCGCCCGTGGCGTCCCAGACCACGACGTGGACCACGAACGCCTTGTCGGTACGGGAGTCGTTGGTGATGGTGGCGAACCCTAGGCGGCCCTCGGAGGTGCGGAAGCACCAGTTCGCGCCGGGCGTGAACGAGTCCCGTGCCGTGCCGGTGGCCGACGCGACGCAGTCCGCGTACGCCTGAGCGGGGTTGCCGCCGGAGTACGGGTAGACGTTGGGGGCGTTGGCGACCTGGACGTTGTCCGACCGGACCTGCCCCCAGTCGTGGTAGAGGTCCAGCCCGTCCGTGGCCCCGTCGGAGTGCTTCGGGACGACCTGCTGGCCCGGCCGGTCGACGTCGACGGCGGCCTCGCGGGGCAGCACCACGGTCTGGTCGACGAGGGTGCGGGGCGCGTCCGGGTTCGAACCAGGGGCGGCCTGACTCGCGGGCGGCGCGGCGGGACCGGTGGTCGGCGGAGGCCCGGCGGCCGATGGCGTGCCCGTCGGCGCCCCGGCGGTGGACGGCGACGTCGACGGTGCGCCGGCGGTGGGTGCCGGCGTCGACGGGTGGCGGAGTTGGGTCGCCACGACGCCGCCGAGCAGCAGGCAGCCCAGCGCCAGCAGGGCGATCGCCACGCGGGTCCGTCGGTACCACAGCCAGAACGCGCCGAGCACCAGGACCGCCGTCAGGGTGAGGGCGAACAACAGGACGTCCCGTTTCAGCCAGCTCTCCACCGCGGTCACCACGCCGATGACGTTGGCCGCCACACCGATCACGAAGAGGGTCCGCAGTCGGCGGTCGTCGTCGCCACCGGTCGCCGGGGAATCACCCACCACGTACCTCCATTATGGATATCGCGCGACGGCGCGGGACGGACGGATCCAACCGCATGATCCCATCGACGCGCTCGTGCGCGCGCCGCCGCGAACCGTGCGCCGGCCCGCGGGCGAGTCGGCTATCCGACCCGACGCCGGCCCGGCATGATCTCTCATCCCGGGCACCCTGTTGCCCCCGCCGGGAACGATCCTCTACGGTCTGGTCAAGCGGTGGGCGGTGCGGTCCGCATCCGACCGACACCGCCGGGTGCCCGTCGTGCGGGCCGGGATGGTGGAGTCCCGGGCCACCCCGTCGACGGTCGTCGCGGCGGTCGTGTGATCCCAGCTCGTACCTCCGGGCGGTGCTGCCCGGGGTGGTTCCGCGCGGAGCCGACGGCGAGCCGGCCACGCCGATCCCCACCGGAGAATCCCGTGTTCCTCAGCCCGCACGAGCAGGACCGCCTGCTCGTCCACGTCGCGGCCGATGTCGCCCGCCGCCGCCGCGAGCGCGGCCTGCGACTCAACTATCCCGAAGCCGTCGCGATCATCACCGCCTTCCTGCTCGAAGGGGCCCGGGACGGGCGGTCGGTGGTCGACCTCATGTCGGCCGGCCGGACCGTGCTCGGCCGCGACGACGTCCAGGACGGCATCCCCGAGCTGCTGAGGGAGGTGCAGGTGGAGGCGACGTTCCCGGATGGCACCAAGCTCGTGACGGTGCACCACCCGATCCCGTGATCCCCGGGGAGATCCTGCCGGCGGAGAGCCCGGTGGAGATCAACGTGGGTCGGCCGGTGACCACGCTGGTCGTGGTCAACACCGCCGACCGTCCGGTGCAGGTCGGCTCGCACTACCACTTCGCCGAGGCGAATCCGGCCCTGGCCTTCGACCGGGACGTCGCCTGGGGGCAGCGTCTCGCCGTCCCGGCGGGTACCTCGGTCCGGTTCGAACCGGGCGTGAGCCGCAGCGTCGACCTGGTGCCGCTCGGCGGCGCGCGCGTCGTGCCGGGCCTGCGGGGCGAGTGCGCCGGGCCGCTGGACGCCGCGCCCCCGACCGCGCCGACGACCGACGCGCCGACGACCGACGGGCCGACGACCGAGGCGCCGACGACCGAGGCGCCGACGACCGACGGGCCGGCGCGGTGAGCGCCGTGCGGCGGGACCGCTACATCGACCTGTACGGGCCCACCACCGGCGACCGCATCCGGCTGGCCGACACCAGCCTGCTGATCGAGGTGGAGACCGACCACTGCGTGGGCGGCGACGAGGCGGTCTTCGGCGGTGGGAAGGTCATCCGCGAGTCGATGGGCCAGTCCCGGGCCACCCGTGCCGAGGGGGCCCTCGACACCGTCATCACCGGCGCGGTGGTGCTCGATCACTGGGGTGTGGTCAAGGCCGACGTGGGTCTGCGTGACGGGCGGATCGTCGCCCTCGGCCGGGCCGGCAACCCGGACACCATGCCCGGTGTCCACCCCGACCTGGTCATCGGACCGGCGACCGAGGTGATCGCCGGCAACGGTCGGATCCTCACCGCCGGCGCCGTCGACACCCACGTGCACTTCATCTGCCCGGAGATCGTCACCGAGGCGCTGGCCAGCGGCGTCACCACGCTCGTCGGCGGCGGCACCGGACCCGCCGAGGGCACCCGGGCCACCACCGTCACCCCGAACGCCTGGCACCTGGCCCGCATGCACGAGGCGCTGGACACGCTGCCGGTCAACGTCCTGCTGCTCGGCAAGGGCAACACCGTCTCGGAAGAGGCGCTGTGGGAGCAGCTACGGGCCGGCGCGGGCGGGTTCAAGCTGCACGAGGACTGGGGCACCACCCCGGCGGCCATCGACGCCTGCCTGCGGGTGGCGGACGCCTCCGGCGTGCAGGTGTCGATCCACACCGACACCCTGAACGAGGCCGGTTTCGTGGCCGACACGCTGCGGGCGATCGGCGGCCGAGCCATCCACTCGTACCACACCGAGGGTGCGGGCGGCGGGCACGCGCCGGACATCATCACGGTGGCCAGCGAGCCGAACGTGCTGCCGTCGTCGACGAACCCGACCCGGCCGTACACCGCGAACACCCTCGCCGAGCACCTGGACATGCTGATGGTCTGCCACCATCTCAACCCGTCCGTGCCGGAGGACCTGGCCTTCGCCGAGAGCCGCATCAGACCGTCCACCATGGCCGCCGAGGACCTGCTGCACGACCTCGGCGCGATCTCCATCATCGGCTCCGACGCGCAGGCCATGGGCCGGGTGGGTGAGGTCATCCTGCGCACCTGGCAGAGCGCGCACGTGATGAAGGAGCGGGTGGGCGCGCTGCCCGGGGACGGCGCGGCCGACAACCGCCGGGCCCGCCGGTACGTGGCGAAGTACACCATCTGCGCGGCGATGGCGAACGGGCTGGACGGCGAGATCGGCTCGGTCGAGCCGGGCAAGCTCGCCGATCTGGTGCTGTGGGACCCGGCGTTCTTCGGCGTACGACCGCACCTGGTGCTCAAGGGCGGGATGATCGCGTACGCCCAGATGGGGGACGCCAACGCCTCCATCCCGACACCGCAGCCGATGCTGCCGCGGCCGATGTTCGGGGCGTACGGCGTCGCGGCGGCGGCCACCAGCCTGGCGTTCGTCGCGCCGGCCGCCCTCGACGCCGGGCTGCGCCTGGACGTGCGGCGACGGGTGGTGCCGGTCGCCGACGTGCGCTCGCGGGGCAAGGCCGACCTGCCGGAGAACAACGCGATGCCCCGGATCGAGGTGGACCCGGACACCTTCACGGTGCGGATCGACGGGGAGGTGGTGGAACCGGACCCGGTGCCCCGCCTGCCGATGGCCCAGCGGTACTTCCTGTTCTGATGCCGACGTCGAGCCTGCTCCTGCTGCTCGCCGACGGTCGCTTCCCGGCCGGCGCGCACGCGCACTCCGGCGGCCTGGAGGCCGCCGTCGCCGCCGGCCGGGTCACCGACCTGGCCTCGTTGGAGGCGTTCCTCGTCGGCCGGCTGGCCACCGCCGGTCTGGTGGGCGCGGCGTTCGCGGCGGCGGCGCACCGGACGGTGACGCCGGCCGCCGCGCCCGTCGGGCGCCCGGTCGGCCTCGGCCATCCGGCGCGGCGGGCGACCACGCCGACAGATCCGGGGGTACGCGGGGAGGTGCCGACCGACTCCGCGGCGCGCCGGTGCGCGCTGGCGCGGCTCGACGCGGAACTGGACGCGCGGACCGCGTCGCCGGCGCTGCGGGGGGTGTCCCGCCGACAGGGCCGGGCCCTGCTGCGCGCCGGCCGGGCCATCTGGCCGGATGGTCCGTTCGACGACCTGCCCGCGACACCGCAGGGAACACACCAGCCGTTGGTGCTCGGGCTGCTCTGCGCCGCCGCCGGCCTGAGCCGCGCCGAGACCGCCACGGTCGCCGCCTACGGGACGGTGACCGGCGTGGCCAGTGCCGGCGTACGCCTGCTCGGCCTCGACCCGTACCAGGTGCAGGCCCTGCTGGTCGGCCTCGCCGAGCTGTGCGACGGCACCGCCGCCGACGCGGCCCGGGCCGCCGACGATCCACCCGAGCGGCTGCCCGCGGCCGCCGCGCCCCTTGCCGACATCTACGCCGAAGCTCATGCCACCTGGGAGGTGCGTCTCTTTGCGTCCTGACACCGTTTCGCCGACCGCTGTGCCCACTGCCGACCCGACCCCCGCGCCGCACGACGAAACCGTTCCGCACACCCACCCCGAGCCGGGCGTGGACCCGCATCCGCCACTGGCGCGGGCCGGCCGGGCGCTGCGCGTCGGCATCGGCGGGCCGGTCGGGTCCGGCAAGACCGCCCTGGTGGCGGCGCTGTGCCGGGCGTTCGCCGGGGAGCTGCGACTCGGCGTGGTCACCAACGACATCTACACCACCGAGGACGCCGACTTCCTCAAGCGGGCCGGCGTGCTGGACCCCACCCGGATCCGTGCCGTGGAGACCGGCTGCTGCCCGCACACCGCCATCCGCGACGACATCGGGGCCAACCTCGACGCCGTGGACGAGCTGGCCGAGACGGTCGGCCCGTTGGACCTGGTGCTGGTCGAGAGCGGCGGTGACAACCTGACCGCCACGTTCAGCCGGGGCCTGGTGGACCGGCAGATCTTCGTGGTCGACGTGGCCGGTGGGGACAAGGTACCCCGCAAGGGCGGCCCCGGGGTCACCTCCGCCGACCTGCTCGTGATCAACAAGACCGATCTGGCGCCCATGGTGGGCGCGGACCTGGCCGTGATGGACCGGGACGCGCGGGCCCGGCGCGGCGACCTGCCGACCGTGTTCCTGTCGATCGTCGGGGACCCGACGGCGGGCCGGGTCGCCGACTGGATCCGCCACGAGCTGGCCCACCACGCCGCGCTGCACCCGATCGCCGCACCGGCTGGCTCGGCCTGATGCGCGCGGTCGCCCGGGTGGTGGCCCGGGCCGACGGCCGGGGCGGCACGGTCCTCGCCGAGTTGCGCGGCGAGACGCCGCTGCTGCTGCGCCAGACGCCCGGGAACGGCCGGATGGCGACCGTGTACGTGGTGGGCGGGGCGGCCGGCCCGCTCGCCGGTGACGACCTGCGCCTGGAGGTCGACGTGGGGCCGGGTGCGGCGGTGCGGGTGCACAGCGTCGCCGCCTCGGTCGCCCTGCCCGGGCGGCCCGGCGCGGTGTCGCGGATGGCCGTACGCGCCGTGGTGCACGACGGTGGCGTCCTGCACTGGCTGCCCGAGCAACTGGTCGCGGCGGCCGGCTGCGCGCACCTCGCCGAGTCCCGGGTCGAGCTGGCCGCAAGGGCGCGGCTGACCTGGCGGGACGAGGTGATCTGCGGCCGGTACGGCGAGACGCCCGGAGCCGCCGTCGTGCACACCCGGGTCGACTACGACGGCCGGCCGCTGCTGCGCCAGTCGCTGGCCGTGGGGCCGGGCGCGCCCGGCTGGGCCGGCCCGGCGGTGCTCGGCGGCGCGCCGGCCACCGGGTCTCTGCTGGTGGTGGACCCGTCGCGCCCCGCCGAGCCGGCGATGGTCGAAGGCACGCTCGCGCGGCTGCCCCTGGCCGGTGGTCCGGCGACGCTGTGGAGCGCCACCGCGCCCGACGCGCACACGCTGCGCGCCCACCTCGGCGACGGGGCACTCGCCGAGGTCACTGCCTGAACCGTGGCCCGTTGTGCGGAATCGCCGCCCCGGCGGTCGGGACGCTCCTATCCTCGGAAAACGTGCGATCGCCGGTCGCCGGATGGCTCCCCAGGAGGCCGTGATGAGTGGCAAGGACCGACCCGAGGGCATCAGCCCGACAGCCGTCGAGGGTGCCCCCGGGCTGTGGCGGGTCGACCTGCAGCGGCACGACCTCAGCATCGAGGGCCGGGAGGTCGTCCAGAGCCGGGTCGAGTTCACGCCGGACTCACCACCGTTCAAGCACTTCCACCCCGGCGAGGAGATCATCTGCGTGCTCCAGGGGTCGCTGGAGTACACCCTCGACGGTCAGCCGCCGGTGGTGTGCAACGTCGGTGACGCCCTGACCGTGCCGTCCGGGGTCCACCACCAGGCCCGCAACGTGGGCGACGGGGTGGCCGTCGAGCTGGCCACGTACGTCGTCGAGAAGGGCAAGCCGCTGCTCACCAAGGTGGAGTGAATCCGGGGCGGCGTCAGCGGCGCGGGCCGGCCGCCTCGGCGTGGTCCCGGCGGGCGGCCGGGTCGAGGCGGGCGATCAGTTCGGCGAGGTGGTCGAGCAGGGCGGTGTCGGCCGGTACGCCCGCCTCGGCGAGGCTGGCCCGGACCCGCTCGTCGATGCGGGCGTGCTCGCGGCGGCCCCGGGTCGTCAGGTGGGCTCGGATCCGTCGACGGTCCAGCACGTCGATCCGGCGGAACACCAGGTTACGGTCGACGAGTTGGTCGACCAGCTTGGTGAGGGTGCCCGGCGGCAGCGACGCCTCGGCCGACACCTCGCTCATCGGGTGACCCTGGCCGTCGGCGAGCAGGCAGAGCACCCGCCACGCCTCGGTGGTCAGCTCGTCGTCGGCCAGTACGGCGGCCATCCGGCGCGAGAGCAGCCGTTCGGCGCGGGTGAGCGAGCGCAGCAGGTCGGCTGGCGCCCCGGGCACGTCTGACATGGAACTCCCTGGGCCGGTGGCCCTGTCATGGTAGCGAGTCGTCCCGGTCCGTGGTGAGGTCTGGTTTTGCGTCGTGGGCCGGGCAATCATGTGCTCATGTCCGCGCCGGCACCGCCGTGGCTCACCGTCGATCGGGCCGTGGTCAGCATCGCGCTGGTGTATCCGATGCGCGGGCCGGCGGGAATGTTCGGCCCGACCTGCGAACTCTGCGCTCAGCTCGCGGTCGAGGAGATCAACGCCGAGGGCGGGGTGTTGGGCCGCGAGGTGCGGCTGGTGCCGGTCGACGGGGGCGCCCCGCCGGCCGAGGTGGCCGCCGAGGTCGAGGCGCTGGTGTCGGTGGGCGCGGTGCAGGGCGTGACCGGCTGGCACATCTCCTCGGTGCGGCAGGCGCTCGCGCCCCGGGTCGCCCGTCGCGTGCCGTACGTCTACACCGCCCTGTACGAGGGCGGTGAGCGTACCGAGGGGGTCTACCTGACCAGCGAGACGCCGGACGCCCAGCTGTGGCCGGCGATCCGGCTGCTCGCGGGTGAGCTGGGCGTCCGGCGCTGGTTCGTGGTCGGCAACGACTACGTGTGGCCCCGGCGCACCGCGCGGGCGACCCAGCGGTACGCGGTGCGCGGCGGCGGCCGGGTGGTGGGGCAGGCGTTCCTGCCGTTGGAGACGCACGACTTCGACGACGTGCTGCGCCAGATCGAGCGCAGCGAGGCCGACGCGGTGGTGATGCTGCTCGTCGGCGCGGACGCGGTGCGCTTCAACCGGGCGTTCGCCCGCGCCGGGATGGACCAGCGTTGCCTGCGGTTGAGCACCCTGATGGACGAGAACATGCTGCTGGCCAGCGGTGCGGGCGCGACGCGGCGGCTCTACAGCACCGCGGGCTTCTTCGCCGGCCTGGTGACCCAGGAGAACCTCGACTTCCACGGCGAGTTCGCCCGCCGGTTCGGGGTGGAGGCGCCGCCGCTGGGCAGTCTGGGGGAGTCCTGCTACGAGGGTGTGATGCTGCTCGCCGCCCTGATCGCGCAGGCCCGCACCCTCGACGTACGGGCGATCGAGACGGCCGCCGACACGGTGGCGTACCACGGGCCGCGCGGTCGGCTGCGGCTGCGTCGGCGGCACGTCCGCCAGCGGATTTACCTCGCCGAGGCGGACGGTCTCGACTTCACCGTGCTCGCCCAGCTCTGACCGCCCGTCCGGGCCCTTGACAGGTCCACCCGGCCCGGTCCTAAGATACTTCCTGCGTGAAGTATCTGGCTCGGGGCCGGATGCCACGATTGTGTCCACCGTCGGCGGAAATCTGTCCGCCGACCATTGTGGTGGCCTATTCTTCAGCTAATTAATGATTGCCGGCATCGTCGTGCGAAGACGATGTCGGCCATTGTGCTGTGCTCGCTCTCCACGTGCCGGGGAAACAGTCAATTAAGGACTGGGAAACACTCACGCAATCATGCCGGTCGACGCTTTGCGTGCCCGTACCCGATGCGATGACGGGAGCCGGCGTCCACCCGTCGACACCCGACATCGCCAACGTCAGCTCCACCGGACCGCACCGACCGTCCTTTCGCAACTTGAGTGCACCGCAGGGAGATTAGATGTCACTTCTTTGGGGCCGCCGCATCCTGGCGGGTGCCATGACCCTGGTCGCCGCGGCCGCCATGACCGCGTGCGGCAGCAAGACCAGTGACGAGGGCGGCGCCGCCGGCGTCACCGCCGACGTCTCCGGCGACACCGTCAAGGTGGGCCTGCTCAACTCGCTCTCCGGCACCATGGCGATCAGCGAGGTCACCGTCCGCGACTCGATCATGCTCGCCGTCGAGGAGATCAACGCGGCCGGCGGCGTCCTCGGTAAGAAGATCCAACCGGTCGGGGAGGACGGCGCCTCGGACTGGCCCACCTTCGCCGAGAAGGCCGAGAAGCTCATCTCCGAGGACCGGGTCGCCGCCGTCTTCGGCTGCTGGACGTCGGCCAGCCGCAAGGCGGTCAAGCCGGTGTTCGAGAAGAACAAGGCGCTGCTGTTCTATCCGGTGCAGTACGAGGGTCTGGAGCAGTCGCCCTACATCTTCTACACGGGCGCGACGACCAACCAGCAGATCGTCCCGGGGCTCGACTACCTCAAGGCCCAGGGAACGAAGTCGGTCTACCTGGTCGGCAGTGACTACGTGTTCCCCCGGACGGCCAACAAAATCATCAAGGCGTACGCGGCGGCGAACGGGATGACCGTGGTCGGCGAGGATTACGCGCCGCTCGGCTCCACCGAATTCGGCACGATCGTCAACAAGGTCAAGTCCTCCGGCGCGAAAGCCGTCTTCAACACCCTCAACGGTGACAGCAACGTGGCCTTCTTCAAGGAGTACAAGTCGGCCGGGCTGACCGCCGCCGCCATGCCGGTGGTGTCGGTGTCCATCGCCGAGGAGGAGGTCAAGGGCATCGGCACCCAGTACCTGGAGGGTCAGCTCACCGCCTGGAACTACTACCAGACCACGCCCGGCGCGGCGAACAGCAAGTTCGTGGCCGCGTACAAGGCGAAGTACGGCGCGGACAAGCCGACGAGCGACCCGATGGAGGCCGCCTACGTCAGCGTCTACCTGTGGAAGGCGATGGTCGAGAAGGCCGGCGCGTTCGACGTCGAGAAGGTCCGGTCCGCCTCCGACGGGATCACCTTGGACGCGCCGGAGGGCCTGGTCACCGTCGACGGCAAGACCCAGCACATCGCCAAGACCGCCCGCATCGGGAAGATCGGCGCGGACGGTCTGATCACCGAGGTGTGGAACTCCGGCAAGCCGGTCGCGCCGGACCCGTACCTGAAGACCTACCCGTGGGCGAGCGGCCTGAGCTGACGACGCCGGCCCGGGCGGGCGGCGCGACGACGCCCGCCCCGCCCGGGCCCCCCGACCAGCAGTACGGAGTACCCACCGTGACAGTCCTCTTCGGTCAACTCTTCACCGGCATCAGCATCGGCGCGGTGCTGCTGCTCATCGCGCTCGGGCTGGCGCTGACCTTCGGCCAGATGAACGTCATCAACATGGCCCACGGCGAGTTCATCATGGCCGGCGCCTACACCACGTACGTGCTGCAACAGAGCATCACCGGGGCCGGTGTGTCCCTGCTGGTGGCGTTGCCGGTGGCGTTCGTGGTCGCCGGCACGATGGGTGTGCTGCTGGAGATCCTGCTGATCCGCCGGCTCTACGCCCGCCCGCTGGACACCCTGCTGGTCACCTGGGGCGTGTCCCTGATGTTGCAGCAGCTCGCCCGCGACGTGTTCGGCAGCCCGAACGTGCAGACCCGCGCGCCGGACCTGCTCACCGGCAACGTGGCGTTGCCCGGCGGGCTGACCGTCGCCAACAACCGGCTGTTCATCCTGGCCCTGGCCCTGGCCGCCGTCGCCGCGCTGACCCTGGCGCTGCGGCTCACCCCGCTGGGACGGCGGATCCGCGCGGTGGTGCAGAACCGCGACCTCGCCGCGGTGTCCGGCATCCCCACCGCCCGGGTCGACCGGACGACGTTCTTCATCGGCTCCGGCCTGGCCGGGCTCGCCGGGGTGGCGCTCACCCTGCTCGGCCCGATCGGCCCGACCATGGGCACCAACCTGATCATCGACGCCTTCCTGGTCGTCGTGGTCGGCGGGATCGGCCAGCTCAAGGGCAGCGTGATCGTCGCCTTCGCCCTCGGCGTGCTCCAGGCCACCGGGGAGTACCTCACCACCCTCAGCGTCGCCAAGGTGATCGTGTTCGTGGCGATCGTCGCGTTCCTCCAGTGGCGGCCACAGGGCCTGTTCACCCTGCGGACCAGGAGCCTCGCATGACCGCCGTGACACCCGCGCCGCCGAGCACCGCCGTACCACCGGCCCCGGCCGACGCCCCGCCACCGAAGCGGCCCGGTGGCCGTTCGCGGCTGCGCGCGGCGGCCGGCTTCGCGTTCGGCGCGGCGCTGCTGTTCGCCGTCGCGCCGCTGGCGTTGTCGGACTTCCGGCTGGCCCTGCTCGCCAAGTACCTCTGCGTCGCCATGGTGGCGGTCGGCATCGGCATCGCCTGGGGGCGCGGCGGCATGCTCACCCTCGGTCAGGGCGTCTTCTTCGGCCTCGGCGGCTACGCGATGGCCATGCATCTCAAGCTCGCCGACGCGGGTCCCGGTGGGATGCCCGACTTCATGCAGCTGTACGGGCAGCTCGACGAACTACCCCTGTGGTGGCGGCCGTTCGCCAGTCCGTGGTTCGCGCTGCCGGCCACCGTGCTGCTCCCGATGGCCGTCGCCTTCGGGCTCGGCTCGCTGGTGTTCCGCCGCCGCGTGCGGGGCGCGTACTTCGCCATCCTCAGCCAGGCCCTCGCCGCCGCCATGGTGATCCTGCTGGTCGGCCAGCAGGGAACCACGGGCGGCACCAACGGTCTCACCGACATCCAGGGCTTCTTCGGGTACGACCTCGACGACCCGGTCAACCAGCGGATGGTCTACTTCATCATCGCCGGTGTGCTGCTGGCGCTGCTCGCCCTGGCCCGCCAGCTCATCCACAGCCGCTACGGCGAGCTGCTGGTGGCGGTGCGCGACAGCGAGGAGCGGGTCCGCTTCCTCGGCTACGACCCGGCGTCGGTCAAGCTCGTCGCGTACGTGGTGGCGGCCGGGATGGCGGGCCTGGCCGGTGCGCTGTTCGTGCCGGCGGTGGGCATCATCTCGCCCGCCCTCATCGGCATCGTCCCGTCGATCGAGTTCGTCATCGGGGTCGCGGTCGGCGGTCGGGCCACGCTGCTCGGGCCGGTGCTCGGCGCGGTCGCGGTGGCCTGGGCGCGTACCGCCCTCTCCGAACGGTTCCCGGGCACCTGGACGTACCTCCAGGGGTTGCTCTTCGTGGTGGTGGTGGCGTTCCTTCCCGGTGGCCTGGCGTCGCTCTGGGCGCTGGCCCGCCGCCGCGACGCGGACCCCGCGTCGAGCCGGCGCTGGTGGTCGGCGCTGGCCCGGCGACGCGCCGAGCGGGCGGAGGTGGCGGCCCCATGAGCGAGGACCGACTGGACGGGTTGTCCGTCCGGGACGTGCGGGTCAGCTTCGACGGGTTCACCGCGGTCGACGGCGTCTCGCTGGAGGTGCCCGCCGGGGACATCCGGTTCCTGATCGGGCCGAACGGCGCGGGCAAGACCACCCTGGTGGACGCGATCACCGGCCTGGTGCGGGCCACCGGCTCGGTCTGCTTCGGCGACCAGGAGCTGCTGGGTCGACCGGTGCACCGGATCAGCCGCCTCGGTGTCGGCCGGACGTTCCAGACGTCGACGATCTTCGAGGAGCTGTCGGTGGTGCAGAACCTCGACATCGCGGCGGGCGCCCGGCGGAGCTGGGCCACCCTGGCCCGGCGTCGGCGGGGCATCCCCGACGAGGTGGGCGCCGCGCTGGAGACCATCGGGTTGACCGACCGGTCCGACCAGCTCGCCGGCACGCTCGCGCACGGGCAGAAGCAGTGGTTGGAGATCGGCATGCTGCTGGTGCAGGACGCGCGGCTGCTGCTGCTCGACGAGCCGGTCGCCGGGATGAGCCACGAGGAGCGCGACGCCACGGGCGCCCTGTTGGAGACGGTGAGCCGCGACCGCACGGTCGTGGTGATCGAGCACGACATGGACTTCCTGCGCCGCTTCGCGCGCAGCGTCACCGTGCTGCACGCGGGGAAGGTGCTCAGCGAGGGCACGGTGGCGCAGGTCCAGGCGGACCCGCGCGTGCAGGAGGTCTACCTTGGCCACCCGGTCGACGCCGGGTCGGTGCCCAGTTCTCTGGAGGCATGATGCTGACCCTGCGTGGGGTGCACGCCGGTTACGGGCGGTCCCGGGTGCTGCACGGGGTGGACCTCGCCGTACCGCCCGACGGGGTGGCCGCGGTGCTCGGGCACAACGGCGCCGGCAAGAGCACCCTGCTGCGGGTCGCGGCGGGCCTGCTGCGCCCGAGCGCCGGCACTGTCGAGTTGGACGGCGAGGATGTCACCCGGCTCGCGCCGCACGAGCGGGTGGCGCGCGGGATGGCGTACGTGCCGCAGGGCCAGCAGTGCTTCCCGCACCTGACGGCGGCGGAGAACCTGCGCCTGGTCGCCGACGGCCGGCGCGACGGCGCGGTGGCCACCGCGGAGGTGCTGGACCTGTTCCCGGCGCTGCGCCCGCTGCTGCGGCGGCGGGCCGGGCTGCTCTCCGGCGGCCAGCGGCAGCAACTCGCCCTCGCCCGCGCGTTGATCACGCGGCCGCGGCTGCTCATGCTCGACGAGCCGACCGAGGGCATCCAGCCGTCGGTGGTGGCCGAGATCCAGGAGCGGATCGTCGAGCTGACCCGGCAGTCCGGCTTCAGCGTGCTGCTCGTCGAACAGCACCTCGGGTTCGCGCTGCGGGTGGCGAACCGCTATCACGTCCTGGAATCCGGCCGGGTCACGTCGCACGGCGACGGGGGAGTCACGGCGGAGCGGGAGGTCCGGGCGGCCCTGGCGGTCTGAGCGGCGACCGGTCAGGTCGTCGGCGCGGGACCGGTCGAGTCGCGCACCACCAGCAGGTGGCCGGTGGCGCGGCGGCGGGGTCGCGCCGCGCGGGGCCTGAGGGCCAGGACGAGCGCGGTGCGGCCCATCTCGGTCAGCGGCAGCCGGATGGTGGTGAGGCTGGGCGCGAGGTCGGCGGCGACGGAGACGTCGTCGAAGCCGACCACGGAGATCCGCGCCGGCACCGGCACCCGGCGCGAGCGCAGCGTGGACAGCACGCCCATCGCCATGGCGTCGTTCAGCGCGACGATCGCCGTGGTCCGCGGGTGTTCGTTGAGGATCCGTTCGGTGGCGGCCCGCCCGCCGTCCCGGGTGAAGTCACCGTGCACGACCGCCAGGTCGGCGGGGGACAGTCCGCGCTCGCGCAGCGCGGACCGCACGCCGGCGAGCCGGTCGGCGACCGTGGTGAGGCCGGCGCTGCCGGCGGCGACCGCGATGTGCCGGTGACCGAGGTCCAGCAGGTGCGCGGCGAGCGCGTGGCCACCGGCCTCGTTGTCCGGCAGGACGGCGTCGACGCCGAGCGCGTGCCGCCCGATGGCGGCGACCCGGCCACCGTGCTCCTGGAAGGCGGCCAGTTCGGCGCGGGCCTCGGCCTCCACCCCCGGGTCGTCGAACCCCGAGCCGCTGATCAGGATGACGCCGACCCGCTGGGCGATCAGATGACGCAGTTGCCGCAGCTCGTAGGCCGGGTCCCGGCCGGACTGGCAGATCTGCACCAGCAGGCCCTCTTCGGCGGCGAGCTGGATCACCCCGGCGGCGATCTCGGCGAAGTACGGGTCGTCGACCTGGTGGACGACGAGTCCGACGGTGGACCGGGCGCCCCCGGCCAGCGTGCGGGCGTACGGGTTGGCGACGTAGCCCAGCTCCTGGGCGATCAGCCGGATCCGGTCGGCCACCTCGGTGCTGACCCCGTCGCGGCCGGCCAGGGCCCGGGAGGCGGTGGCCAGTGAGACGCCCGCGCGTTCGGCCACCTCCACGAGGCGCGGCCGCTGGCCGGCTCTGGGCATGCGCACCTCCCTCGGGGCATCCATGGGACCCGATCTATTGCCAGTGACGATCGTCGAAGCCTAGGGTACGTAAGCGCTTACGTAGCCGTCACCGGCGCGTGCCGCGAAACGAGGTGAACGATGTCCAGAGCCCGAATCGTCGCCGTCTCGCTCCTGGTGGTCGGCGTGCTGACCGGCCTCGGCGTACCGCCGGCCCAGGCGGACCGGAACATCGCGCACGACGTGCACCCGGCGCTGCGGGCGCACCTGGTCGCCGCGTACGACTTCGACCATCCGGTGCCGGGTGACCCGGCGCTCGAACGTGACCAGGGCCGCTCCGGCACCGAGATCGAGCTGGTCAACGGCGGTGCGGCGATGCGGGTGCCCGACCACGCGTACCGGGGCAGCGGCAACGCCGTGCAGACCCGGCAGGTCGCCCCGACCGTCGCCGGCAACGACGACTGGAAGGCCGGCACCTGGTCGGCCAGCGGGGTACGGACGCTGCGCGCGTTCAGCGCCACCGGTGGCACCACCATCATGGGCTGGTTCAAGCTGGACATGGACCTCCCGGCGCTCAACTCCACCACCGCCGATCCGACCGACCGGTACAACGCGATCGGCCTCGCCGGCCTGCTCACCGGCGACTCCGACGGGCACGGCGTCCGGGCCCTGCTGGAGCTGATCGACGTCGACGGCGAACTGCGCCTCGTCGCGCTCGGCCGCCGCCTCGACGGGGGCAACTCGCAGACGTTCGCGGCCCGGCAGGACTGGCGCGAGCTGCTGCCGGCGGGGCAGTGGGTGCACCTCGCCGCGACCTTCGACTTCGGCACCGGCGCGTTGGCCCTCTACCGCGACGGCGAACCCGTCGAGGGCTTCTACACCCGCGCCGACGACCCGTGGCTGGTGGCGGGGCCCGGCCCGCACCTGACCACCGCCTCCGATCCCCGGGGCATCAAGATCGGCGGGAGCTTCCCGCAGAACACGCTAGAACGTAACCCCTGCGACTGCCGGATGGACGGCCTGCTGTTCCTCGACAGCGTCGTCCCCGCGTCCGACGTGCGCCGGCAGTACCGGCACCTGGCCCGCTGACCACCCTCGGCACCGTCCCACCGAGAAGGAGACACGCGTGCGCACCGTCCACCACCGACCCACTCTGCGGGCCGGCCTCACCGCCCTCGTCCTGGTGCTGTCCACCCTGTTCGCCCTGCCCGCCCGGGCCGACGGCGCGGTCTACGACCCGATCCCCGCGATGCCGAGCCAGTCCCGCCTCGGGCTGGTCCTCGACCGGTACGCGACCTTCCCGCAGTCGTACCCGACCCCCGCGCCGACCGACCAGCGGCTCATGCGGACCGCCCGGATCAACACCATCATGGAGCTGCCCGACGGCTCCGGCCGGCGCGCGGTGCCCGACCTGAACGGCAACCTCTACCTGGTCGAAAACGGCGTGCCGCACGTCTACCTGGACATGGCCGCGACGTTCGCGCCGCAGTTCTTCTCCGGACGAGGGCTGGGCCAGGGCTTCGGCTACGTCGCCTTCCACCCCGAGTTCGGCGTCAACGGCCGGTTCTACACCATCCACACCGAGTTGGCGTCGGCGGCGACCACCCCACCCGACTACGCCCAGGCCGGCACGATCTACCACGGCGTCATCACCGAGTGGACGGCCGCCGACCCGGCCGCCGACACCTTCGCCGGCACCCGACGTGAGGTGCTGCGCATCGGCTTCGGTGGACAGGTGCACGGCATCCAGGAGATCAACTTCAATCCCACGGCGAAGCGCCACGACCGTGACTACGGCCTGCTCTACCTCGCCGTCGGCGACGGTGGCCTGGGCGTGCGCAACACCGACCCGCAGAACCTGGGCCTGCCGCACGGCAAGCTGCTGCGCATCGACCCCCGGGGCACCACCTCCGCCAACGGCCGGTACGGCATCCCCGTCGACAACCCGTTCGTCGACCGGGACGGGGCGCTCGGCGAGATCTACGCCGTGGGCTTCCGCGACCCGCACCGGTTCAGTTGGGACCGGGCGACCGGCCGGATGTACCTCGGGCACATCGGTGAACACGCCGTCGAGGCGATCTACGAGGTCCGCGCGGGCGACAACTTCGGCTGGAGCGAGCGCGAGGGCTCGTTCGTGTTCGACAAGGCGGCCACCAACCCGTGCGACCGGCTGTTCCCCCTGCCGGCCGACGACGAGCGCTTCGGCTACACCTACCCGGTCGCCGCGTACGACCATGATCCGGCCGCGGACTGGAACTGCACCGCGGACGTCGGCGTCGCGGTGGCCGGCGGTTTCGTCTACCGCGGACGCGCGGTCCCGGCGCTGCGCGGCAAGTACGTCTTCGGTGACCTGGTCGACGGCCGGGTGCTCTACACCGAGGCCAGCGAGATGCGCCGGGGTCACGGTCTCGCCCCGATCCACCAGCTCGCGCTCTTCGACGCCGCCGGCTCCCCGGTGCGGATGCGGGACCTCTCCGGGCCGGGTGCACCCGGCGACCCCAACCGGGTCGACCTGCGCTTCGGCACCGACGCGGCCGGCGAGCTGTACCTGGTCGCCAAGGCCAACGGCACGATCTGGAAGGTGACCGGCACCCGGGAGTTCGCCGGCGGCGACGTCGGCCGCACCACCTTGCGGCACACCGCCGGCGCGGCGAACTGGGCGCCGGTGACGCCCACGAAGTGGCAGTTCACCCGCGACGAGGTCATCCTCGCCGAGGCCGGCGAGAGCCGGCCGGGCCCGCGTCGGCCCTTCGAGTACGCCGTGCTGACCGCCGGCCCGGCCTGGTCGTCGGTGCAGGTCGACGCCCGGGTACGCCTCGACACCCCGGTCGACGTCAGCAACCGGGACGTGATCATCGTGTTCGGCTGGCGCTCGGACACCGAGTTCTACTACGCCCACCTCTCCACCGACAACACGATCTATCCGCACAACGGCATCTTCAAGGTGAACAACGCCGACCGCGAGCGCATCGACCACCAGTGGAACGGCCGCTCCCGGGGCGCCGACCCGGCGATCACCGACGCCGCCTGGCACCGGGTACGCGTCGTGCACCTGCCGGCGACCGGTGAGATCGCCGTCTACGTCGACGGACACCGGGACCCGCTGCTGACCGCGAAGGACAGCACCTTCGGCTCGGGTCGGGTGGGCTTCGGCTCGTTCGACAACGTGGGCCGACTGCGCCATCTCACCGTCACGGGTACGCCGGCCTGAGGCTCGTGGGGGGCGGTGGTCGCCGTCCCCCACGGCTACGCCGGCCGAGCCGGCCCTCACCACTGCGCCGGCCGAGCCGGCCCGCCGGGCGCGGTCCGGTTCGTAGAATCCGTGCCATGGCGCAGATCGTCGAGTTGCTGGCCTCGCCCGTGCACCGCTTCCTGGGCCGACCCAGTGACGGCCCGGCGCCCGCGCCACCCGGAGAGCTGGTGGACACCGTCGAGATCCGGGCCGGCCTCGGCATCGTCGGCGACCGCTACTTCGGCAAGCCGGCGCACCGCGACGCCAGCATCACGGTGATCGCCCAGGAGTCGCTGCCGGCGGGCATCGGCCTGGCGCAGGTCCGCCGCAACATCCTCACCACCGGCCTGGCCGTGGACGAGCTGATCGGCCGGGTGCTGGTCCTCGACTCCGGCGACGGTCCGGTCGGCCTGCGGGTGAACCGGGCCGCCCGCCCGTGCGCCTGGATGGACGTCACGGTCGGCCCGGGCGCGTGGAAGGCGCTGCGGACCACGGGCGGCGTCCGCTGCACGCCCCTGCACGACGGCGTGCTGCGCGTCGGCCCGGTCGACGCCACCGTGAGCTGACCGCCGTTCAGGCCGGGCTGATGTGCGCGGCGAGGACGCGCCAACCGTGCGGGTCGTCGTGTACCCAGGTGCGGGTGTAGCGCAGGCGCGCGGCGAAGGGGGTGCCGTCGAAGGTCCCGGCCACCCGGGCCAGGCAGAACGTCACGCCGGTCGACCCGAGGACGAGCAGGTCCAACTCCTCCTCGACCAGGTCCTCGACGACCGAGGTCCGGTCCCGGTGCGCGGCGAGGTCCTCCGCCTTGGTGTACCGGCGGCCGTCGGGGCCGATCGCGATCAGTTGGTCGACCAGCAACTGGTCCAGGGCCGCGACGTCGCCGGCCCGCTGGGCGGCCTGCAGGGTGCGTTCGGCGTCGAGCAGCTCCGCCTCGCGTGCGCTGTCCGGCATGGTGCCGTCCTCCTGGTCTTCCGCGCCGGCGTCACCCGTCCGGACTGACCGCATTGTGGCAGTCCCCGCGGTTCGGACGGGGGCGCATCGGCGTGGCGGCACGCCCGCTCGTCCCGGGAATCGCCGACGGGAGCCTCATTCGTACCGAATAATGGCTCTATGCCGCGAAAGGTGATATCGCATGAGTGCTTCTGACCCGTCCGGCCAGCAGTCCGGGCTTCCCACCGTGGTGCTCGTGCACGGGGCTTTCGCCGACTCGTCGAGCTGGAACGGGGTGATCGCCCACCTCAAGCGGCGGGGCTATCCGGCCATCGCGGTGGCCAACCCGCTGCGCGGGGTGCAGGAGGACGCGGCCTACGCCCGCTCCGTCGTGGACAGCGTCGACGGTCCGGTCGTGATGGTCGCGCACTCGTACGGCGGAGCGGTGATGACCGAGGCCGCGGACGGTGCCGCGAACGTCAAGGCCCTGGTGTACGTCGCCAGCATCAGCCCGGACGTCGGCGAGAGCGTGGTCGACCTGGTCATGAAGTACCCGGGCAGTCAACTCGTCACCTCGGTCAAGATGGTGCCCTTCCCGCTACCCGGCGGTGGGACGGCGATGGATCAGTACATCAAGCAGGACAGGTTCCCGGCCGTGTTCGCCGCCGACGTCGACCCCGACCTCGCCGAGCTGATGGCGGTCACCCAGCGACCGGCATCGGAGCAGGCCCAGACCGGGTCCGTGACCAGAACGGCCTGGAAGAGCATCCCGTCGTGGACCCTGATCAGCACCCAGGACCAGGGCATCCCGCCGGAGCTGCAACGGTTCATGGCCCAGCGGGCCGGGTCCACCGTGGTCGAGGTCGACGCGTCGCACGCCGTGGCGGTCTCGCAACCCGGCCCGGTCGCCGAGCTCATCGACACCGCCGCCCGCGCCACCATGGGCTAGCCGCAGGCGCTGCTACTAGGCTTCGTGCCATGGCGGACCAGGACCGTCCGGGCACGCACGCCGTCGACGCGACGCGACCGGTCGAAGCGGTCGTCCGGGAGATCCTCGCGGTGGTCCCGGCCGGGTGCACGTGGCTGGTGCCGGTGCCCGACGACCAGCGGGCCGTCGCCGACTGGCGGATCGCGGCGACCAGTGGGCAGAGCCAGGACATCTACGGTCGGGGCATCGACCGGGTGGGCGCCCGCCTCAGCGAGTTGTACCCCAGCATGGTCGGCGGGCCGCTGTGGCAGCTCTACGAAGAGGTCTTCGATACCGGGTCGGCCGGCCGCCTGGCCGACTTCCGGTACGTGGAGCGACGGACCGGTGTCGTCGCCGACTCGCTGTTCGACGTCGAGGTGCACCGCGTCCTCGGCGGCCTGCTGGTGTCCTGGCAGCGGCTCGACGAGGACCGTCGCCGCCTGGACCGCACCGAGCGGCTGGGCAGCCTCGGCTGGGCCGAGTACGACCTGGCCAGCGGGGTGAGCCAGTGGTCACCGGGGATGTACCGCATCTTCGAGCGGGATCCCGCCCTCGGGCCGATGTCCCGCGCCGAGCAGGCCGCCGCCCTGCTCCCCGACGACTACATGCTGCGCGAGGCGGCGTGGCAGACGTTGGACAGCGGGGAGTCCTCCGACGTGACGGTCCGGTTCCGGACGACCAGCGGGCTGCGGCACCTGCGGATCCTCTCGGACGTCTCCCGGGACGCGAACGGCGTACCGCTGAAGATCCACGCCGTGGTGCAGGACGTGACCGCCCGGGTCGACTCGCGTACCGCCATCGAACGGCTCAGCGACCAGTTGCGGACGCGGGAGCTGACCGCGCTGGCCGAGCACCGGCTCGCCGGGCAGTTGCAGAACCTCATCCAGCCGGTGCCCCGGGAGAAGTTCGCCCTGCCCGGCATCGAGGCGGTGGTCAACTACCTGCCCGCCGAGAGCACCGCGCAGGTCGGCGGCGACTGGTACCACGCGCAGGCATTGCCCGACGGCACCGTCGTGCTCGCCGTCGGCGACGTCGCCGGTCACGGCCTGGACGCGGCGAGCGGGATGGCGCACCTGCGCTTCGCCCTGGTGTCCTGGCTGTCGATCGGCATCGGGGACCCGTCGGTGCTGCTCGGGCACCTGAACCGGCTCTGCGGCCAACTCTCGATCACCGCGACCGCCGTGGTCGCCGTGTACGACCCGGCGGCCCGGACGCTCTGCTGGGGCCGCGCCGGGCACCTGGCGCCGCTGTTGTCCCGCGCCGGTCGGACCGAACCGCTCGAACGCCCGCCGGGTCTGCTGCTGGGCGCCGTCGCCGACTCGACGTACCCGGTGCTCACCCCGCGACTGCGCCCCGACGACCTGGTGCTGTTCTACACCGACGGGCTGGTCGAACGGCGGGAACCCGAGCAGGACCGGTCACCTCAGGTACGCGCCACGCTGTCCGCGCTCAGCGCGACGCCGGGGGAGCAGACCCTCACCCGGCTGCGGAACCTGCTGCACCAGCCCAGCCCGGACGACGACACCTGCACCCTGGCCGTGCGCGTACTGCCCTGAGCCGCGCCCCGCTCACCGCGAGAGCCGGATCCGGACCACCGTGCCCGCACCGGTGGTGAGCACCCGTACCTCGTCGCAGACCTGCTCGACGATGGCCAGCCCACGACCGCGTACCGCGTTCGCGGCGGGCATGTCCCGGCCGAGCACCCGGGCCGGTCCCTGGTCGACGACGTCGCAGAACACCTGGTCACCTTCGGCCCAGAGGCGCACCCGGCCGCCGCCCGTGGTGTGCTGCAACGTGTTGGTCGCCAGCTCGCTGACCGCGAGCACCAGCAGCTCGGCCCGCTCGGCCGACAGGCCCCGCGCGGTGGCGCCGTCGCAGACGAACGCGCGCAACGCCCGCAGGTCGGCCGCCACCTCGTACGCCATGGTGTCGGTGCCGGGGGTGGACGGAGGCTCCTCGGCCACCGTGTGGGTCTCGCGTCGGTCGGCCGCCATCAGCCCGCCAGCCGCGGGTCGTCGGCGGACGGACGCAGCAGGTTGCCGACGCCGGTGATGTCGAGGACGGCCGCGACCGGGCCCGCGGCGTTCACCGCGTACAGCTGCCGGCCGGTCGCGCGGGCCGCCTGGTGGGCGGTCACCAGGCCGTGCAGACCGGTGGAGTCGAGGAACCGCAGCCCGCCGACGTCGACCACCACCACCGGGGCGGCGCGTACCGCCGCGGACAGCACGGTCGTCAGCTCGGGCTGGGCCGCCAGGTCGCACTCACCGGTCAGCGTGACCACGATCCGCCCGGGTGTCGTGGACGTGCGGGCCTCGAAGTGCGCCATCGGACAGCAGCACCCTTCCTCGTCGCGTCAGCCGTTGTCGGGACATCATGTCATCCGACGGCCCACCGGCCGTGTCCTCCGTTCGGTGGTTGATCAAGAAGACGCGGCCACTGTGCGGCGGCGACGGGTCAGGAACCCGCGTCGAACGCGACGGACTCGCTCAGCTCGCGCCACCGCGCGTCCGACGCGGCGAGCGCGTCGGCGACCGTCGCGGCGGCCGCCACGGCGTCGGCGCCCAGGAGCAGCCGTGCGGGCGGGTCCTCGACGAGGGTGATCTCGATGATCGCCCGCGCCGCCCGGGCCGGATCGCCCGGCTGGTTGCCGCTGGTGCGGCGCATCCGCTCGACGACCGGCTCGATCACCGGCCGGTACGCCTCGGTGGTCGGCAACATGCTCATCGAGGCGCCCGCCCAGTCGGTGCGCAGCGCGCCGGGTTCGACCGTGGTGATCCGGATCCCGAACGAGGAGACCTCGGTGGCGAGTACCGCCGAGAAGCCGGCGACCGCCCACTTGGCGGACTGGTACGCGCCCAGGCCGGTGCTGGCGACCCGGTCGCCGACGCTGGAGACCTGGACGATGTGCCCGCGCCCCTGCTCCCGCAACACCGGCAGGGCGGCGCGGGTCAGGTTGACCACGCCGAAGAAGTTGGCCTCGATCTGCGCCCGGAAAGCGTCCTCGGACATGTCCTCGATCGCACCGACGTCGGCGTACCCGGCGTTGTTGACCAGGACGTCCAGGGCGCCGAACGCGTCCACCGCCGCGCCTACGGCCGCCCGGGCGGCGGCCGGATCGGTGACGTCGAGCGCGATCGCCCGGACCTGGTCGCCGTACCGGTCGGTGAGGTCGGCGAGCTGCGCGGGATTGCGGGCGGTGGCGACGAGCTGGTCGCCGTCGGCCAGCACCGCCTCGGCGAGCGCCCGGCCGAGCCCTCGCGAACAGCCGGTGACGAGCCAGACTCGCGGCACGGCATTCCTCCTGGCGGTCGCGGGCGGTCGCTACGGGCGGATGTCCAGGGCGCCGATCAGGTCGTCGCGCAGGGTGAACCGGTACCGCAGCTCGGCCGGGCTGCCGGGGAAGTCGCCCGACACCCGGGTGCGGACCAGGTACGAGTCGCCGGCCTGGGGCGTGACCTGCACCGGTTCGGCGGTGTACGAGTACTCCGCCATCGTCCGCTGCCGCCAGGAGCGGATGGCAGGCCGGCCGTCGTACAGCCGGTCCTCGTCGGCCACGCTCGCGGTGTCCGCGAAGCAGGCCACGAACGCGTCCAGGTCGCCGTCACCGACGGCCCGGAAGTACCGGTCGATCACGTCGGGCAGGTCGACCGCCATCTGCTCCTCCTGCGGCACGGGCCGCCGTCGGGCGGCCACCGTGGTCCCGGTCCGACCCCACGGTACGAGACGCGGCGGGTGGGGCGCGGCGCAACCGGCAGAACCGCCACTCGGGGCTGTCCGGGTTTGCCGTCAGCCGGCCCGGGTAGCCACGCGTTCCGGCGAGGAAGGGGCGGGTCCATGGCCGAACTGGCGTTCGTCGACAAGGTGGCGGCCCGGGCGGGTATTCCGCCGGCCGAGGCACGCCCGCTGACCGAGGCCGTGCTGCGGACGCTCACCGAGCGCCTCAGCGGGGGAGAGGCCACCGCGCTCACCCCGCACGTGGCCGACGAGCTGAGTCCGCTGCTGGTCAAGGCCGCCGAACCGCCCGAGACATTCGGGTACGACGAGTTCCTGCGCCGCGTCGCCGACCGCGCCGGCACGGACCGGGCCGGAGCCGAGCGGGGCGTACGGGCGGTCCTGGAGACGATGCACCGAGTGGTCGGGCACCGGGAGTTCTCCGATGCCCTGTCCCAGCTCCCGGCGGACCTGCGGGCGCTGGCGCAGCCGCTGCCGCACGGCCCCTGACCACCCGGGGCGTGGCCTGACCCGCCGGTCAGACCACGCCCCCTCGTCCGAGGTCAGCCGGTTACCCCGCTACTGACCACCCACTTCTGGTGGGCGCCGCCCGCGTACGTGCCGAGCTGGATCTGGGTGCCGTCGCCGGTGTTACCGCCGGCGGCCTCCATGATCTTGCCGGACTGCGGGTTGCGGATCGACCCGTCGCTCTGCGGCTGCCAGATCTGCGCGCCGGTGCCGTTGCAGGTCCAGAGCTGGATCTTCGTGCCGTTCGCGGTACCGGCGTTGTCCACGTCCAGGCACTTGCCCAGCACCCGGTACGTGTCGCCGACCCGCGTCCAGGACTGCGCGGCGGTGCCGTTGCAGGTCCAGAGTTGGATCTTCGTGCCGTCGGCGAAACCGGAGTTGTCGACGTCCAGACACTTGCCGCCGACGCCGGTGATGGTGCCGCCGACGGGCGGTGGCGGGCTGCCCGGGATCGAGTTGAGCGTGTACCACGCCTCGGTGCTCCACAGTGACTGGCCGCTGGTGGAGGTGAACGGGCGCGGCGAGCGCAGGTGCACCACCCGACCGGCCTTACGACCCGCCACCACGAGGCTGACCGTCTTCCCGTCCGCCGACAGGGTGGCCGAGGTGACGGTCAACGTCTCCTCGTCGACCTTCGGCCCGCCGTAGGCCGACGTCGGCTGGTACCGCCATTGCTTGAGCTTGTAGTGGGACGCGAGGTTGGCGGCGGTCGTCGCCGAGACGGGCTGGGTGTACTCCACCTCGAAGCCGGTCGTGGTGGCGCGCATCGCGAGCATCTCGAAGGTGCTGGCGCTGTTCGGGGTGAGCTTCTGCAACCCGTACGTCAGCTTGCCGGTCTGGCCCCAGTTGCCGCCCGCGCCGAGCCCACCGACGTAGATCGCGCCGTCCGGGCCGAGGTTGACCTCGGAGACGCCCGCCTCCAGGCCCTGGGTGAGCCGGAACAACGCGCCCTGGTACTCGCCGTTGACCTTCTCCACACTGGCCCGTTGCAGGCCGCCGTACGTCACGTCGCCGATGACGAACTGGCCGGCGTAGCGGCCGCTGGTCAGGTAGAGCGGCGTGCTGGGGGAGTTGGCGATCTCGTTCTGCGGCATCCACAGCACCGGCGGGGTGACCAGGGCCCTGTCGAACGGGCCGACCGGGGTCGTGTAGTGGTTGAAGAACCGGCCCTGCTTGATGTGCACCAGCTTGGACGAGGGCAGCCAGCCGCCCTGGTTGTCGGTGACGAAGATGCCGCCCTCCGGGCCCCAGCCGATGCCGTGCGGGGTGCGCAGGCCGCCCGCGACGTAGCTGACCGCGCCGGTGTCCTTGTTGACCTTGATGGTGGTGCCCCGGTTGGCGGCCGGCTGCGGCACGGTGGTCGCGCCACCGTAGTCGATCGACACCGACAGGTTCAGGTAGAAGAACCCGTCCCGGTAGAGCAGGCCGAACGCGAACTCGTGGAACTTGCCGCCGTACGGCCAGGTGGCGACGGTGTCGAGACGGTCGGCCACCTCGTCGCCGTTGGTGTCCACGAGCCGGGTCAACCGCTGCTTCTCCGACACGTAGACCACGCCGTCGACGACCTTGAGCCCCATCGGCTCCTTGAGGCCGCCGGCGATCTTCTTGGTGGTCACCGAGCCCGGACCGGTCGTGCCGCCGGTGCCGCCCATGACGTACACCTCGCCGTCCTGGGACGTGCCGGACTGGTCGCTGCCACCCCAGGTGCAGATGACAAGCCGCCCGTCGGGCAGCCAGTCCATCCCGGTGACCTTCGGTTGGAAGCTGCCGGGTCGCAGGTTCGTGAGCGTGTAACCGGGGTGCACGCCGGTCAGCGGCAGGCCGTCGCCGGGCGTGTCGCTGACGCCCTCGCACTCCTTGCGCCCCGGCGCGGTGACCCGTACGACACCGGCGTCGGTGCTCAACGCCGAGTTCGGTACGACCACGAAGGACGACGAGCCGGGCGTACGCCACTCGAGGGTGATCTGCTGGTCGCCACCGCGCTCGAAGTGGTCGATGCGCAGCGGGTGCAGGCCGGCGGCGAGGGTGACCGTGCCCTCCTTGGGCGGGGTGGCGCCGTGCAGGCCGTCGTGGTTCACGACGACGGTGTTGTCGATCGTCAGCCTGGACCCGTCGTCGCTGCTGAGCCGGAAGGTGTAGCTGCCGGCCTGGGTGACGGTGATGTTGCCGAGGACCTGCGAGACGAAGTTGTCGTCGAAGCCGAAGTCGGCCGCCGACGTCCAGTTGATCGTGGACATGAGCTTGTCCACGTTGGGCGTCTGCGCCGGCTTGAGCGTACAGATCTCCGAGAGCGGCACCTGGACGTCGTAGACGCGCAGGGTGACGCCCGGCTCCTGTTCGGGAGCGGCGTCGGCCGGGGCGGCCCAGAGGCCGACGGTGAGGACGAGCGCGAGCGCGCCCAGGACGGGACTGCGGAATCGGCGAGGCAGCCGTGTACCCATCGTTCCTCCAACGAGGATGAGGAGTGACCGACGGCCGGCGTGCAGCATGGTGAGGTGGTGGCCGCCGGCCCGGTCCGTAACGTCCTCGACGCCGACGAGTGACGATCCGGAAACACCGGGTTGATGGGTCGAGACATTAAGGTGTTTCGATCGAGGTGTCCATGCCTTTGCATCGATGCATCAAAAGTTCCCGATGTCTCTGCGAAAGTTCGCGGCACTGATCCCTGAATGTCCGGGGATGTGGCCGGCTACCAGGGTCTCAGCGGCGGCCGCGACGGGCCGGCCGGCGGTTCGCTCCGCCACGCGGGCGGGGAGCGCCGCCGCCCTGTGGACGTGTCGCGCCGCCGCGTTGGCGGGTCGCGCCCGTGGACGGCCGCGCCGCCGGGCGACGGCGGGCCGCCACCACGATGAGCGTGCCCACCACGGCGACGATGGCGGCGGGGATCACCCACGACGGCATGCCACGCTCCGGTGGAGACGCCGGCGGCGCGGCGGCGGGGGTGATCGCCGGGTCGAGTGTCGCAGCCGGCACCGCGGACGCCGACGCGGTGCCCTCGGCCTGGGCGAGCAGGGCGGGATCGGGACCGTTCGTCGGCGCCGTCCAACCCGCCGGAGCCGCCGTGCTCGGCCCCTGGTAGTCGAAGGTGACGGTGCCGCGCACCGCCTCGCCGTCGGACGCGACCGTGAGGTAACTGGCGGTGTAGCGGCCCTTCGCCGGCCAGTGCGCGACGGACACCATCGCGGGGAAACCGGTGTGGTACAGCCGTGGCTCGAAGGTGCCGTTGACCATGAAGTACTCCTGGACCGGCTTGTCCAACCGCTTCGGCTCGCCGTACGACCAGCCGCTGTCCACCCGCGACCCGTCCGGACCGGTGAGGGTGAAGTGCGCGTTGGCGGCGGGTTTCTCGGTGAAGTACAACCCGACCCGCTCCAGGGGCTGCCGCACCACCGTGCCGGTCAGCGGGGTGGAGGTCGCCAACTGGCCGTGCGCCGACGCCGGGGCGGTGGGCAGCGCCAGGGACGCCACCACCAGCGCCGCCACCCCCACCAGGGCGCGACGCGCGATGTTACCGACAGTGACCAGCCTCGATCGCATTCGTTCATCATGGTCATTTCCCCGTCGCCGAACAAGACGTAGAGTTCACCCTCCGACGATCACCTCGACACCCCGTCCCCTCGCGTCGTTCGGAGTCCACCCGTGCCCGTCCCCGGTTCGCGCCCCACCGCCCGCTCCGCCGCCCTGCTGGTCACCGGTCTGCTCACCGCCCTGCTCGCCACCGGCTGCGGCCAGGACGACGACCCGTCCGTGGCCACCCCCTCGACGGCCCCGACCTCCGCCGCCGCGCCGACCACCTCGGCCGCGGCCACCGCGACCGGCGATCCCACCCCGGCCGCCACGGCCAGCACGCCCACGGTCGACCGGGAGATCACCGTGACCGTCGCCAAGCGACGGATCACCCCGCCGACCGGCCGGGTGACCGTGACCAAGGGCCAGTCGGTGCGGATCACGGTCACCTCGGACGTCGCCGACGAGCTGCACGTACACGGCTACGACCTGGGCGCCCGGCTGCCCGCCGGCACACCGGGCTCGGTGCAGTTCCGGGCCGACAAGACCGGGCTGTTCGAGGTCGAGACGCACGAGACCGAGCTGGTGCTGTTCCAGCTCGTCGTCCGCTGACCGGGATGCCCGCCGTACCCACGCCGCTGGCGCACGGCGTCGGCGGCCGGCAGGACCTCCCGATCACGCTGCCCGAGCTCGTCGTGGCCGCCGCCCTGACCCTGGTCGTCACGTTCGTCGCGCTGGGCCTGCTCTGGCGCGAGCCGCGCCTGGACCGGGACGCCGCAGGTGGTCGGCCGGTGCCGGATCGGCTGGCCCGCCTCGTCGACGCCTCCGCGTTCCGGTGGGCGCTGCGCGGCCTGGGCCTGCTGGCGGCCGGCTGGTTCTGCGTGGGCCTGCTCGCCGGTCCGGACACCCCGGAGAACCCGACGGCCGGTGTGCTCTACGTGCTCGTCTGGGTCGGCCTGGTGCCCGTCTCGCTGCTGTTCGGTCCCGTCTGGCGGGCGGTCAACCCGCTGCGCACCGTCCATCTGCTCGGCGCGCTGGCGGCCCGGCGCGACCCGACGCGCGGGGTCCGCGCACTGCCGGCCGGTCTGGGCCTCTGGCCCGCCGCGCTCACCCTCTTCGGCTTCGTCTGGCTCGAACTTGTCGCGCCGGACCGGGCCACCCTGCGGGTCATCACCGCGTGGCTGGCCGGGTACGCCGTGGTGATGCTGGCCGGCGCCGTGCTGTTCGGTGCGGGCTGGTTCGACCGGGCCGACCCGTTCGAGGTCTACAGCGGGCTCGTCGGTCAGCTCGCCCCGGTCGGCCGGGCCGCCGACGGTGTGCTGGTGTGGCGCAACCCGCTCGACGGCATCGCCGGGCTGCGGCCGCGCCCCGGCCTGGTCGCCGTGGTGGTCGTGCTGCTTGGCTCCACGATGTTCGACAGCCTTTCGAACGCGCCGGCCTGGCTGCGCTTCGCCCAGGAGAACGGGCTGCCGCCAGTGGTCACCGGCAGCGCCGGACTGGTCCTGGTCATCGGGGCCGTCGCCGTGGCGTACCTGGCCGCCACCGGCGTCGCGGCCCGGGTCGGCCGTACCGGGCGGACGGACGGCGACGCGGACGCGGGGTGGCGGGTGGCGGCTGAGATCGCGCACTCGATCGTGCCCATCGCGGTGGGCTACGTGGTGGCGCATTACTACTCGCTGCTGATCCTGGAGGGTCAACGCACCCTCGCCCTGCTGTCCGACCCCCGGGACACCGGTGCGGACGTCTTCGGCACCGCGGGCTGGGAACCGCAGACCGCGCTGGTGACCCCGTCCGGGGTGGCCAACCTCCAGATCACCGTCATCATCGTGGGGCACCTGCTCGGCACGCTGCTCGCCCACGACCGCGCCCTGTACCTGTTCCCCCGGGCGCGGGCGGTCGCCGGTCAGCTCCCGCTGCTCGCGCTGATGGTCGCCTACACCATCGCCGGTCTGCTGCTGCTCTACGCCGGTTAGGCCGTTGTCAAAGCTCGAAGCCGGTCGCTGGTCGCCCGCCGCTCGCGGGCCCGTGCTCCGGCCGGATCGGAGCCGCCCGCTCCCTTGAGCGTGATGCCTCTGCGTCATCAAGATGACTCAGAGGCATCACGCTCAATGTGGTGTCCGCCGGCCGGCAGTCTGCCGTCCGCGCCCGCAGGCGAGGATGGTGGCGTGGACTCTGCTCTGAAGCGCTACCTCGACGATCTCGTGGACACCGCCCGGGACGTGCTCGGCGACGATCTCGTCGGCGCGTACGCGGCCGGTTCGGTGGGGCTCGGCGCGTACCAGGCCGGGCGCAGCGACGTGGACGTGGCGCTGGTCTGCGCCGGTCCGCTCACCGAGGTCGTCAAGCGGTCACTGGTGGCGCGACTGCGACACGAGGCGCTGCCCTGCCCGGCGCGCGGGTTGGAGCTGGTCGTCTACCAGCGGGCCGTGGCGGCGGCCGGCAGCCCCGAACCCGGCTTCGAGGTCGAGCTGAACACCGGCCGCGCGATGCCGTTCCGCCGTACCCTCGACCCGGCCGACCGGCCGGGCGCCGACGGCCGGTTCTGGTACGGGCTGGACCGCAGCATCCTGCACCAGAGCGGATTGTCGCTGCTCGGTCCGCCGGCGGCGGAGGTCTTCACCGACCTCGCCCCGACCGACCTGCGTCGCCTGCTGGTCGAGGCGCTGACCTGGTGGCTGGCCCTACCGACGCCGCCGGACGACGGTCCCGCGCCCGGCGCCGAGGACGCCGTGCTCGGCGCCTGCCGCTCGCTGGTACGGCACCGCGACGGCGTCTGGCTGTCCAAGGTGGCCGCCGGTCAGCGGCTCGTCGACGGCGGCGACCCGGCCGAGGTGATCCGCCGGGCCATCGCCGCCCGGCACGGCGGCCCGCCGCCCACCGGCCCCGAGGCCCGCGCCTTCCAGCAACGGGTACGCGCCGAGATCGCCGGTTGACCGGTGCTCAGCGCACCGGTCGGGGTTGGAGCGAGGCGAAGAGCAGGTTGAGCCCCTCGGCCATGGTCGGATGGGTGATGATCGCGTCCCGCAGCGCGGTCCACGGCATCCGCGCCAGCATGGCCAACTGCACCGAGGTGATCACCTCGCCCGACTCCGGGCCGAGCAGCGACGCACCCAGGATCAGGTCGGTGCGCGTGTCGATCACCGCCTTCCACATGCCCCGGGTGTCACGCAGCGTGCGGGCGCGGGGGATCGCGGCGACCGGAAGGTGGGCCACCTCGAGGTCGTACCCGGCGCGGCGCGCGTCGCTCTCGCTGAGACCGACCCGGGCCAGCTCCGGGGTGGTGAAGACGGTGTACGGGATGAGCCGTCCGGAGGTGCTGCGCCGCTCACCGGTCAGGTTGGCCCGGATGATCCGGTAGTCGTCGAGCGAGACGTGCGTGAACTGCGGGCTGCCCGCGACGTCCCCGGCCGCCCAGGTCCGTTCGGCGCTGGTGCGCAGGTACTCGTCGACCAGCACGAAGCCGCGCTCGTCGAGCCGGACGCCGGCCGCGTCCAGCCCGAGCCCGTCGGTGACCGGCGCCCGGCCGGCCGCCACCAGGACCTCGTCACCGGTCACCACGCTGCCGTCGTCGAGGGCGACCCGGAGCGTCCCGTCCGGGTCCCGGTCGACCCGGGCGACGGCCACGCCGACGCGGACGTCGATGCCGTCGGCGAGGAAGACCCGCATCAGCGCGTCGGCGACGTCCGGGTCCTCGCGGCTGAGCAGCTGCGGGCCGCCCTCGACCACCGTCACCGCGCTGCCGAACGAGGCGAACATCTGCGCGAACTCGACCCCGACGGTCCCGCCGCCGAGCACCACCAGCCGTGCCGGCAGTCGCTCCAGCCGGAGCAGGTCGTTGCTGGTCAGCACGCCCGCCTCGGTCATCCCGGGCACGGACGGCAGATGCGGGCGGGTGCCCGTGTTGATCACCACGTCGGCGCCGCGCAGCAGCCGTTCACCCCCGTCGGCAAGGGTCACCCGCACGGTCCGGGCGGCGACGAACCGGGCCGAGCCGATCACCAGGTGCAGACCCGAGTCGAGGAACTGTTGCCGGTTGGCGGCCACCATCTGCTCGACCACGTCCTGCTTGTGCGCCCGCAGCAGGTCCACGTCGACCCGGGCGCCGTCGACGGAGAGGCCGAGCGCGGCGGCCTGCCGTAGCTGGTGAGCCGCCCGCGCGCTCGTCACCAGCGCCTTGGTGGGGATGCACGCGACGTTGATGCAGCTCCCGCCGATCATGCCGCGCTCCACCATCGCCACCCGGCGTCCGGCGCGGGCAAGGTCCATGCTCAGCGTCTTGCCGGCCTTGCCGCCGCCCACGACGAGCAGGTCGAAGTCCTCCGGTTGAGCGGGCACGGGTACTCCTTCGCGGCCGGGAGGCGCTCGTCGTCGCCACTTCGGGCGGTGGTCGTCGGCGCGGGTCAGCCAGCCCAGCCTGCCAGCTTCGACGGCACGTCCGGGCTGGTTCCCGGCGAAAGCCGGCGTGTGCCGGCGGGGCCCTCAGGCCCCGGCCGTGACCAGGTAGAGGGTGACGCTCGCCAACAGCGGGCCGGCGGTAAGACGTCGCAGCCAGGGCTGGACGTCCGCGTCGGTCAGCTCGCCGGCCGCCACCGCACGGGCGGAGTTGCGCCGCAGCCCCAGGATCCGATCGGCCGTGTCGAAATCGTCGAAGACGACGGCGATCGCCTCGACCGACCGCACCCGCAGGCCGGCCCGCCCCGACAACCGGACCAGCTCCCGCCCGATGGTCGGATTCCGCACCCGACCGGCCACGAACCGGGCGAAACGGCGGCTCGTCGCCACGTCCTCGTCGGCGACGGCCAGGGTGTCCCAGTCCGGTTCGGTCACCACCAGCACACCCGCCGGGCGCAGCACCCGGCGCACCTCCACCAACGCCGCCGCAGGATCCGCCACATGCATCAGGACCCGGTCGATCCGGGCCCGGTCCATGCTGTCGTCGTCCAGCGGAAGCGCGTGGACGTCGCCCAGACGCAGCTCGACCCCCGGCCGGCCGGCCACCCGCCGACCTGCCTCGGCGAGCATCCCCGGGTCACGGTCGACCCCGACCACCAGGCCGTCGGCGCGGACCACGTCGGCCAGTCGCCTCAGGTCAGTGCCGGGCCCGCAGCCGACGTCCATCACGCGGTGCCCCGGCCGTAGGTCGAGCGCGTCGACGGCACGCCTCTTGTAGTCACGCCCGATCGGGGTGGTCGCGGCCGTGTCCAGGTAGGCGATCCGGTCCGCACTCGTGAGCTGGCTCATCCGTCCATCCCACCACCGGTTCGTGGGCGTGTCGTGACGACAGTGTGCTGATTCGGTGCAGGCTCCCGACCACGGATCGTGCCGGGGGGGGGGGGGGGGGGGGGGGGGGGGGGGGGG